>NZ_JAHEBP010000014.1:6583-29841 GCF_024642165.1 Demequina sp. | reverse complement strand
CGCCAAGCCCGCGCCGGTGAGCGAGCCGCCGGCCTCGCCGCCCGCTGCCGCGCCCCGGGCCGCGGCAGCGGAGTCAGGTGCGAGCGCCCCGGCCGACACGGAGTTGGTCAGGCGCCGGTGGCCCGAGGTGCTCGGCACGCTCGAGAGGCGCCGGGTGACGTGGGCGATGGTGAGTCAGAGCGCGCAGATCGCCTCGGTCGAGGCCGGAGTGCTCACGCTGTCATTCGACAACGCGGCTCTCGCCGGCCGCTTCGCGGGCGGGAACCACGCGGAGAACGTCGCCCTCGCGGTGCGCGAAACGCTCGGGCTGCAGGTCCGCATCGAATCCGTCATCGGCCCCGTCGCGCCCGCGCGCGCCACCAGCCCGGGCACGCCGGCACCGGCGGTGGAACGCCAGGCGCCTCCGCGTCCCGATCCGGTCGCGAATCCCTCGACCACCGAGGTGCCGCGGCCGCCAGCGACCGTCACGGCAGTGCCGGACCACGACGCGCCGCCGGACCTCGAGCCCCCATGGGACGAGGACGAGATCTCCGGCGACGACGCGCCCGCCGAGGACGCGCAGCTCACCGGCGCCGAGGTGGTCGCCAAGATGCTGGGCGGCACCGTCGTCGAGGAGTGACCGGCGGCCGCGCTGACGGCCGCTGTCCCCCGGTGCGCCTACGCTGGTGCCCATGTATGACGGCGCGGTGCAGGACCTCATCGACGAGCTCGGGCGCCTTCCGGGCATCGGCCCCAAGAGCGCCCAACGCATCGCCTTCCACATCCTCAGCACCGACTCCGCAGACGTTCGCCGGCTCGCGGACGCCATCACCACCGTCAAGGAGAAGGTGCGCTTCTGTGCCACGTGCGGCAACGTCGCGGAGTCCGAGCAATGCCGGATCTGCGCGGATCCCCGCCGTGCCGAAGACCTCCTGTGCGTGGTCGAGGAGCCCAAGGACGTGGTGGCCATCGAGCGCACGCGCGAGTTCCGCGGGCGCTACCACGTGCTCGGCGGCGCGATCGATCCGATGAACGGGGTGGGCCCCGACGATCTACGGATCCGCGAGTTGCTGACCCGCCTGGGAGACGGCAAGGTCGAGGAGGTCATCATCGCCACCGACCCGAACATCGAGGGCGAGGCCACCGCGACCTACCTCACACGGATGCTGGTGCCGCTCGGCGTCACGGTGTCGCGCCTCGCCTCCGGGCTACCCGTGGGCGGCGACCTCGAGTACGCGGACGAGGTCACGCTCGGCCGCGCGTTCGAGGGTCGCCGCACCGTCAGCTAGCGCCCCGCCCACCCACGCCCCGCCTCCGCGGCGTTGACAGTGCGCACGGAGTTCGCCGCGACACCCCGTCGATAGCGGCCGCAGACCCGCTTCCAGCCCGCGTGTCGCCAGCAACTCCGTGCGCAGTGTCAGGGGGAACGGGACGATGCGTCAGGCCACCCGGGTGCCGGCGCTCAGCTTCCCGTGGGGCACCGCGATGCGGCGCACGGCGAGCCAGATGGCACCCGCGGACAGCAGCGCGTGGAAGCCCAGACCCCACGGCCACACGGCCGAGAGCCCGGTGAGCTGCTGGCGCCGCGCGATCTCCTCGGGCAGCAGCTCCGGCTCACGCTCTCCCACCCAGCAGTTGTTCTGCACGGTCTGCGGTCCCAGGCGGGCCTCGCGCACGGCGTATTTGATCGAGCCGAGCATGGTCTGCGGGCTGTCGTACCGGGAGGTGGAGACCTGGTCGATGCTGGGCGCCGCATCGGCGACGATCACGAACGGGTTGGCCGCGAGCAACCACCAGGTACGGTCCGTCCGCGGCTGGTCGTACGTGTACTCGGTCCAGGTGCAGCCGTCGGGGGTGTCCTTGCCGTCCTCCCAGTTCGCGTCGTAGGTGCGCACCGTCACCGGCTCCTGGACCAGCACCAACGACAGCCCGAAGAACACGAGCGTGAGCACGCTGAGCGTGGCGACGGTCACGTACGAGAGCACCGCGGAGGCGGAGGTGCGCGACACGATCGCGGACCAACCCAGGCCGAGCGCACACACCACCAGCAGCTCGAGCGCGAGCACCAGCACCGTGACGAGCACGGTGCCCAGCGGCGCCCCGGATCCGATGAAGCCCCAGACGATGAACGGCACCGCCACGCCCAGGAAGGCGAGCGATGCCGCCCAGGCCGCCAGCAGCTTGCCCACCACGATGTCGACCGCACTCAGCGTCGTGGCCTGGAGCGGCGCGAGCGTGCCCTCTTTGTTGTCACCATTGATGGACGTCGCGGAGAGCGTGGGCGAGACGAGCAGACCCAGGAACAGCACGAAGAAGACGATGACGCCGAAGACGATGTCACCCGGGCCTCCGCCCTGGTCGCTCACCGTCGCCTCGAGCAGCAACGTGACCGCGCCCACGAGCACCGCGAAAACGGCGAGCGCCCACTTCCACTTGGTGGAGCGGAGCCGCTGCCGCATCTCGAGCTGCGCCACCAGCACGATGCCCGACCAGGTGAGGTGCCACGCGCCCCTGGCGCGCGTGGCTCGCGCCGGTGCCTCCCGAGTCGCGGTCATCGCCGGTCCTCCTCCATCGTGAGGTACGCCTGTTCGAGCGCGCTGCCGGCCGGCCCGAACGCGCTCAGGCGGGCCCCGGCCGTGGCCAGCGCCGCCAGCAGGTCCGCCGCATCATCCGCGTCGACCACCTGGACCGCGGCACGCGACTGGTCCTCGCCCGCGGCCTCCCATTCCCGCCCGAGCGAGTCCAGCACAGCGCGCAGATCCGTTCCGGGCCGGGCCGTCACCATCCAGCGCAGCCGCGCCCTGGCCACCAGGGCGTCCGCGTCGGCGCCTAGCGTCGATCCCTTCGACATGAAGACCGCGGAGTCGACCATCTCGTCGAGCTCGGACAGCACGTGCGAGGAGATCAGCACGGCCTTCCCGTCCGCCGCGAGCGACCGCACCAGCTCCCGTAGCTCGATCCGGGAGCGGGGATCGAGGCCGGAGGCGGGCTCGTCGAGGATCAGCACGGCCGGGTCGTGGACCAGCGCGCGCGCGAGCGACAGCCGCTGCTTCTGCCCGCGGCTGAGCACCCTCGCGGGCTGGGCGGCGTACTCGGCGAGGTGCACGGTGCGCAGCAGCTCGAACGATCGTTGCCGGGCGGCCTCGGACCCGAGTCCGTAGGCCCGGCCGAACGTGGTCAGGGTCTCCTCGCATGTCAAGGAGTCCCAGGTGCCGAGCACGTCGGGCATCCAGCCCAGATGACGGCGGGCGGCCGCGCCCTCCGCCACGGGGTCGAGGCCCGCGACCGTGACCTCGCCGCCATCCGGCCGCAGCAGCCCCGCGAGCATCAACATCAGGGTGGTCTTGCCGCACCCGTTCGGTCCGATCAGCGCCGTCACGTGCCCGGGTGGCACCGCGAGCGTGGCGTCGACCACCGCCTGCACGGTTCCGAACGCGCGCCGGAGCGCGGTGGCCTCGAGGAGCGGGCCGGTGACGACGTCCATGTCTGTCATGACGCTCAACCTACTCCCGACCGTTGGGGTCAGATAGCCCCCAATATCGTGGCGACTCGCCGGAGTGGTCCTTGCCTGACGGCGCCATAGTTGGTTGACTGACTTGACGACGACCTTCCCAAGGAGCTGACATGCCACGCAACGCGAGCGACAAGAGGGACCGGCTCACCGCGGCCGCCATCGAACTGGCCTACGCGCAGGGGTTCGACCGATCGACCATCGCGGACATCGCGGCGGCGGCCGGAGTGCCGTCGGGCAGCGTCTACTACCACTTCCGCAGCAAGGACGACGTGGCCTCGGCCATCGCGGGCGCCCTGGCCGATGCGGTCGTCGCGGAATCGGCGGGCTGGGACGCGGCCGGCGGGCCGCGCGAGCGGCTGGCCGCTTACATCGACGCCCAGGTCGGCGCCGAAGGCGGTCGGGGCTCCCGTGTGGGCGCCATCGCTCTTGAGCTCCGCCGCCAGGCCGGAGAGGCGGCCGAGGCGGGCGCCGCTCACCGCGCGCTGGTCGCCTGGGCCGCGGCTCAATACGAGGAGCTCGGGTTCTCCGCAGAGGCGGCGGAGGCGCGCGCGATGCACCTCATCACGGGCATGGAGGGCGCCGCGCTGATGGCCGCGGTGCTCGAGGACTCCACACCGATCGAGCGCGAGGCCGCCCACCTCAAGCGCTGGGTGGCCGCCACCAAGGTCTAGAGGGTCGCGGCGGCCAGCCGCTCCTCGAACGCGTACCCCTCCCTCACGTCGCGCACCCCTTCGCCGTACACGACCGTCGCGCGGCCATCCCCGTGCACTGGCGCGTCCACGCGCGCGTCGACGATCAGCGACAGCCAGTCGCCATGCACCGCGTCGGCGAGCGCCTGGGGCGCGTCAGCCCCGGTTCGGCTGCGTGCGTCGCGGTCGCGCAGGATGTCGAAGCCGAAGGGCAGGTCGAGGCAGTGAACCGCGGCCCCCAGACCCGGGGCGGGACTCTCCCAGCGGAAGTCGTACGCCCACGTGCGGGCGGCGCCCGGCCCCGCGGCGCGCGCGGCGGCCCAGCGCGCCACGTGCCGGCGGAACATCGCATCGGTGATCGCCTGGCCGGCCACCGAGGCGGCATGAGCGTCGGGGCAGCGTGCGGCCAACTCCGCCCGCAGCTCCGGCGGCACACCCATCCTGCCCAGCACCTCGAGGGGGTCGGCGTCCGCGAGCGCGTCGCGCATCCCGCCCAGCCCGAGGTTGAACTCGTGGGCGGTCGAGCCCACGAGCAGCGCCACCTCGGCACCCACACCGTCGGCGATCGCATCGCCCACGGACTGCGGCACCAGATCGCCGTCGACCACCGGCGAGAAGGGCAGCCCGCCACCGGACATCGCGCCGTCGAGCGGCTCCCCGGGCGGGCCGTCCCCCAGCGATTCCTGGACGTCGAGCACCGCGAGCTCCGAGCGCGAGCGGAAGCCCGCGAGGTCGGGCGCGACACCCAGCCGGTCCGCGAACCCGGCGGCGGCCTCGCGCGCATCGTCCACGCCTACCGGCACGTCCGCGGGCGACAGCGCGAGCGCGCCGCGGAAGAGCCCGTGGGCGGCGGGCATGGTCAGCAGGCGCATCACCGCGGAGCCGCCTGCGGACTGGCCGGCGATGGTGACGCGGGACGGGTCGCCGCCGAAGGCGCGGATGTTGCGCTGCACCCACGCGAGCGCGGCGAGCCAGTCCAGCACCCCGCGATTGTGCGGCGCGCCGTCGATCCAACCGAAGCCGTCGAAGCCGAGCCGGTAGGCCGCCGCCACCGTCACCACGCCGTCGCGGTGGAACGCCTGCCCGCCGTACCAGGGGCTCGCGTGGGAGCCACCCACGAAGCCGCCGCCGTGGATGTAGACGAGCACCGGCAGCCCCGCGTCGGGACTCGGATCGGGAGTGCCCACGTCGAGCGTGAGGGTGTCGTCGCCTGGAATGCTCGGCTCCGGCACGAAGGCGTCCGCGAACGGCGATCGACGTTGCGGCGTCGAGCCGTGCAGGACGGCGGGCCGCTCGCCGTCCCACGGCGCGCGCGCCACCGGAGCGAGGAACCGCAGTTCGCCCACGGGCGGTTCCGCGTAGGGGATCCCGAGAAAGACGGCGGCCCGGGAGGCAGCACCGGCGGCGGACCGATGCTCGCGCCACAGGCCGCGCACGGCCCCGGACTCGGTGCGGACAACGGGAGGGGTGGGAGTGCTCACGCTCCCACCCTAAGACGGTCGCCGGACGCGGCGTCGACGGGCGCATCGTCCCTCGCGGGCGCTCATCGCTGCGCACGCGCGCGAACCTCTAGAATGGGGCACCGTGCCCGCCGTTCGGGCACGGACCCCTCCCCCCTTTGGAGTACTGGCGATGTCCCTTGTGGTGCAGAAGTACGGTGGCTCGTCGGTGGCCGATGCCGCGGCGCTCCGCCGTGTCGCGCGCCGCGTGGTCGAGACCGTGCGCTCCGGCCACGATGTGGTGGTGACCGTGTCCGCCATGGGCGACACCACGGACGAGCTCATCGAGCTCGCCCACGAGGTCACGGACTCCCCCGATGCGCGCGAGATGGACATCCTGCTGACCGCGGGCGAGCGCATCTCGATGGCGCTGCTGGCCATGGCCATCAATTCCGAGGGCGTGCCGGCTCAGGCCTTCACGGGGCCGCAGGCCGGGGTCATCACCACCGAGCATCACGGCCGCGCACGCATCATCGACGTCGCACCCGGGCGCCTGCAGCGCGCGATCGCGCAGGGAAAGGTGGCGATCGTCGCAGGCTTCCAGGGCCTCAACGAGGAGACGCAGGACGTCACCACGCTGGGTCGGGGCGGATCGGACACCACGGCGGTGGCGCTCGCCGCCGCGCTGGGCGCGGACGTCTGCGAGATCTACACGGACGTGGACGGCGTGTTCTCCGCCGATCCGCGCATCGTCCCCACCGCCCGCAAGCTCGCGCGCATCACCTACGAGGAGATGCTGGACATGGCGGCGTCCGGCGCCAAGGTGCTGATGCCGCGCTGCGTCGAGTACGCGCGGCGGTTCAACGTGCCCATCCACGTACGTTCGTCCTTCTCCGGACATGAAGGAACGTGGGTGGTGGAGGAGACTGAAGCAGGAGGCGACATGGAAGATCCGATCATCGCGGGAGTGGCCCACGACAAGTCCGAGGCGAAGATCACCGTCACGGGCGTGCCGGACGTGCCGGGTTCCGCCGCGCGCCTGTTCGAGGCGGTCGCGCGCGCCGACGTCAACATCGACATGATCGTGCAGAACGTCTCGGCGACCAACACCGGAGTCACGGACATCTCCTTCACGCTGCCGCAGGCCTCCGTGCCGGACGCGCTGAGAGCGATCGAGGCCGACGCCGAGGCGATCGGCTACGCCGGGCTCGCCACGGACGACGCGATCGGCAAGGTGTCGCTCATCGGCGCCGGCATGCGCTCGAACTCCGGCGTCTCCGCGAAGTTCTTCGCCGCGCTGCGCGACGCGGGAGTCAACATCGAGATGATCACCACGTCCGACATCCGCATCTCGGTGGTGACGCGCGCCGCGCACCTCGAGAAGGCGGTGCGGGCGGTTCACACGGCCTTCGACCTCGACACCGCCGAGGGAGAGGCCGTGGTCTACGGAGGGACGGGACGATGACGCTGACCATCGCAATCGTGGGCGCCACCGGGCAGGTGGGCGCCGTGATGCGCGAGCTCGTGGCGGAGCGGTTCACCGAGGCGACCGTGCGCTTCTTCGCCTCGTCACGCTCGGCCGGGCGCACGCTCGGCCACCTGGGCCGCGACATCGTGGTCGAGGACGTGGCGTCGGGCGACTACGCCGGCATCGACATCGCCCTGTTCTCGGCCGGCGGCGCCGCGTCCAAGGAGTACGCGCCGCTGTTCGCCGCAGCCGGAGCGATCGTCATCGACAACTCGTCCGCGTGGCGCAAGGACCCCGCGGTGCCGCTGGTGGTCTCAGAGGTCAACCCCGAGGCGCTCGACAGCATCCCCCTGGGAATCGTCGCCAACCCCAACTGCACCACCATGGCCGCGATGCCCGTGCTGAAGCCGCTGCACGACGCGGCGGGCCTCGAGCGCCTGGTGATCTCGACGTACCAAGCGGTGTCCGGCTCGGGCCTCGCGGGCGTCGAGGAGCTCCACTCGCAGGCGCTCGCGGTGGTCGACGAGGCGGATGCCCTGGCACACGACGGCCGCGCGGTCGACTTCCCGGATCCGGTGAAGTACGTAGCGCCCATCGCGTTCAATGTGCTTCCGATGGCAGGGTCCGTGGTGGACGACGACTCGAACGAGACCGACGAGGAGCAGAAGCTCCGCTTCGAGTCCCGCAAGATCCTCGGGCTGCCCGGGCTCATGGTGAGCGGCACCTGTGTACGAGTACCCGTGTTCACCGGCCACTCGCTGTCGATCAACGCCGAGTTCGAGCGCGGCATCACGCCAGACGATGCCCACGAGATCCTGGCCGCCGCACCCGGCGTCAAGGTCCAGGAGGTGCCCACTCCGCTCCGGGCCGCGGGCGGTGACTTGTCGCTGGTGGGCCGGATCCGCCAGGACTTCTCGCTGGACGGCACCCGCGGACTCGTGCTCTTCGTGTCGAGCGACAACCTCCGCAAGGGTGCGGCGCTCAACGCCGTGCAGATCGCGGAGCTGGTGGCCGCCAAGCTGGCCGTCACGGCGTAGCCGCGTGCGGCCGCGCAGAGCCCATCGCCATCGACTCCGAGGCTCAGTGCCGGGATCGCGGTCGAAACCGGCACCGCGCCTCGGAGTTCGCGCGGCGACGCGTCAGCGCCCTCCCCACACGTCGACGGACACGTCGATGTCGAGCAGCGGTCCCGGACCCTCGCCGGGCCCGAAGGGGTCGACCACCTCGTAGACCGCCGAGGAGCTTCCACGGACCTGGATTCGATCGCCATTGGCAGTCCACAAGGACCCGCGGACGCCGTTCTCATCCGCCCGGGTGGCGTTCTCTCCGCTCCCGTTGTACTCAGTGGTGCCCCGCGTCCAGTGCACGCCCGTGCCGGTCGCGAGCGGTTGGTGCAACACGGCGTCCGTGCAGTATTCATCGAGCAACTGGTCCACGCCGCCGCCCGGATCCGCGTAGAGCGCAAGCGGCTGCGAGGCGCCCGTGAACCAGAATCTGTCCGAGGTCCCCTCCGCCGGGATGTCACCGTTGGGGTGCACCTTGAGCTTGACGGTGGGGATTGCCCCCGTACAGAACGCGTCCGCGGTGCCACCCGCGAGCAGGATGTAGTCGGGCGCTCCCCCGGTGAAGTAGTTGTCGTAGACGTGCGCGATCGGTTCGTCGAATCGCCAGACCTGATCGGCGTTCTCCGACCTCGCCGAACTCGGCGCCGCCATCGCGACGCTCAGACCGATCGCCGCGGCGACGGACACGAGCGCGCGTGTGAGTTTGGGTCGTGACATGATCCTCTCCCCGGTCCCTGGGACCCCCGGCGGACGCCTCCCCCTATGGCTGCACCCGCGAATCGCATCTGGCGCGGTGGTCCCTTCAGGACCTTCATCGACGCTACGCGCGCTTTCATCCGCTGGCACGGCAAGCATCGTCGGAAAGGGTCGAACTGGTCCCCAACCTGCGCATGATTCCTGCGCCTTGGTCTCCTCGTGCGACCGCGTCGGGACGATGCGGTGCCCAGAGGTCGCGACACGCGCCGCGAGTCGTACGAGATTGCAGGATTCCTGCGGATTCGGCGCCGGGGCGGCGCGGGGGACGGCAGACCAAAGGGCCGGATCCTCGCGGATCCGGCCCTCCTCACAACCGTCGGGGTGACAGGATTCGAACCTGCGGCCTCGTCGTCCCGAACGACGCGCGCTACCAAGCTGCGCCACACCCCGGTTTTTAGCCTGCTTAGGATATCCGACGCCGTGCCGTTTCATGAAATCCGCCCACGGCTCCGCGGGACGGCGGCTGATCAGGCGCCAGGGACCAGAGTCAGGATGGTCGCCTCCGGCCGGCAAGCGAACCTGACGGGCGTGTACGGGGAGGTTCCGAGCCCCGCAGAGACGTGCAGGTACGTGCCCTTGCCACCGGAATCCGGACGCACGCCCGGCCAGCCGTGGAGACCGCTCGCGCGGCTCGTGTCGAGGTCGCAGTTGGTCACGAGCGCTCCGTAGAACGGCACGCATACCTGGCCCCCGTGGGTGTGGCCCGCGAGGATCAGATCGGCGCCGTCCGCGGAGAGCAGGTCGAGCGCGCGACGGTAGGGCGCGTGCACCACGCCGATGCGCGCGTCGGCCCCGTGGACGTGGGGCGCGGGCGCGGGCATGACGTCGCGGCCGATGTGGGGATCGTCGAGTCCCACCAGGTCCAGCACGGCGCCGGCGGCGGTCAGGCTGCCGCGGGCGTTGTCGAGATCGAGCCAGCCCGCCGCGGTCATGCCAGCGCGCAGATCCTCCGTGGGGAGCTCGACCTGGGATGCCTTCAGCCGGGTGGGGCTCGCGAAGTAGGTGAACGGGTTCTTGGGGCGCGGGCCGTAGTAGTCGTTGGACCCCAGCACGAAGGCCCCGGGCTTCGACAGCAGCGGCTCGAGCGCCTCCATCACGGTCGGCACGGCGCGCAGATGCGCAAGGTTGTCGCCGGTGGTGATGACCGCATCGATGTTCTCTGCGGCCAGCGAGCGCACCCACGCCACCTTGCCGCGCTGTGACGGCGTGAGGTGGAGATCGGACAGCTGCAGGATCCGCACCGGCCTCCGGCCCGCCGGCAGCACCGGCACCTCGACGCGACGCACCGTGTAGGCCCGCGCCTCAGCGAGCCCCCACGCGAGGCCGGCGCCCGCGGCGACGGCGAGCGCGGCCAGCGCGCGACGAGCCATGCCTAGTCGTTCCCGTTGCCGTTGCCACGGCCGTTGCCGTTGCCGTTGTTGGACGGCGCCGGTGAGGGCTCAGTCGTAGTCGGCCAGCCGCTGGGAGGGTTGGATTCGAACTCGGCCGGAGGCCAGCTTCCGCCCCACCAGTCGTCGGGTGCCACGCTCGGGTCCCAACCCTCGGGCCAGTTGTAGTACCAGTCCGGGATCTTGTCGGTGGCGACCGTGTAGTAGATCGTGGAGCCCGGCAGCGCGGTGCCGCGCGGCGACTGGCCGATGATGGTCCCAGGTGAGTACTGGGTGGAGTACTGACGCGAGCCGCCGTCGTTGAGGCGGAAGCCGGCCGCGCGCACCGTGTCGCGAGCATCGTCCACGGATAGTCCGATGATCGACGGCACCTGGACCGGGGTCCCGTAGAGGATGTTGTCCGTCGGGTCGTCGAAGCCTTCGACGGGCATGCCCTCGAGTGCCACGTCCATGTAAGCCTTCCACGTAGGCGCCGACAGGCTGGACCCGTAAAGGACCTGGTAGAACTTGCCGTTGAGACGGATGTTTCGACCGGGCTCGTCGACGTTCGGGTTGCCGAGCCAGACCGTCGCGACCAGGTTGGGCGTGTAGCCCATGAACCACAGATGCGCATTGAGCTGCGACGTGCCGGTCTTGCCCGCGGCGACGCGGCCATCGGCGAGCTGCGCCGAGACTCCGGAACCGCGCTTGATGACCTCCTGCATCGCGTAGGCGACGCCGTCCGCGATCTCCTTGTCGATCACGCGGTTGCAGTTCTGCGACGGCACGTCGAGGGAGTTGCCGTCGGAGTCCGTCACCGAGAGGATCGCGAGCGGGTCGCAGCGCACTCCCTGGTTGGCGAACACCTGGGCCACCTGGGCCATCGTCAGCGGCGATGCGTTCTGGGTACCCAGCGCCATCGACGGCACGATCTCGTACTCGGCGCCGTCCGCGCGCTCGAAGCCCAGGTTGGCGGCAGTGTCGCGAACCCCGCACAGGTCGAGCTTGTTCGCCATGTTGACGTACGCCGTGTTGACGGAGTTCGCCGTCGCGTCCAGCACGGTCTGTTGATAAGAGCGCGCGCCCTCGACGTTGCCGGGCTTCCACGTGCCGCCGCCCACGTTCCAATTGTCGGGCAGGCAGGTGGCCTCCCAGGATTCGGGCTGGTACTCCTGCTGGCGCCCGTCGACCTTCTGCATCAGCGGGTGGCCCTCGGTGAGCCACTCGGTGAGGATCACGGGCTTGAACGTCGATCCGGGAGAGAAGCCTCGCGAGCCGCCCCATTCGCGGTCGACCGCATAGTTGATCGCCGTGGAGCCCTCCTCCTCGGCGGACGGGTCGAAGGTCTTGTTCTGCGCCATCGCCAGGATCTCGCCGGTCTTGGGGTCGAGCGAGACCAGCGCCATCGCCCACCCGCTCGGGTCGTCCGCGGGCAGCGCCTCCTGCAGCGCCGCGTTGGCGGCCTTCTGCTTGTCGAGGTCGAGCGTGGTGACCACGTCCAGGCCTCCGCGGTAGAGCAGCTCGGCGCCGCTCAACTCCGCACCCTCCTGATTGAAAACGTCGTCTGCCTTGATGATCTTGGTGACGTAGTCGCAGAAGAAGGGCGCGTCCTCGGCGGCCACGCAGGAGAACTTGGGGTTCGAGATGCGCAGGGTGTCCTCGATCGGGATCGAGGTGTACTCGTCGAACTCCGCCTCCGAGATGAAGTCCTGCTCGTACATGGTGAAGAGCACGGTGTCGCGGCGGGCCTTCGAGTTCTCCGGATAGCGCACCGGGTCCCACTTGGAGGGGTTCTGGGTGATGCCGGCGATGGTCGCGGCCTCGAGCGCGTTCAGGTTCTTGGCGGTCTTGGAGAAGTACAGCTCGGCGGCGGCCTCGGCACCGTAGGTGTTGCGGCCGAACTGCGCGATGTTGAGGTACTGCTCGAGCACCTGCTCCTTGCCGCAGTCCACCGCCGGGTCCGCCTCGGTGCAGTCCGTGCCGTACTCGCTGTCGACGTTCTCCTCGAACGCGAGCGCCAGCCGCCACTCGCGGATCTTGCGCGACAGCGACACCTCGGTGGCGGCCGCGAGAGCGTCGTCGTCTCCGGACTCCTCGGCCTTCTGCAGCAGCGTGTTCTTCACGAGCTGCTGCGTGAGGGTCGACGCACCGGGCGAGCTCGACGACGTCAGATTGACGTACGCCGCGCGCAACAGGCCCTCGCCGTCGACGCCGTGGTGAAGCCAGAAGCGCTTGTCCTCGATGGAGACCACGGCCCGCTGCAGCCACACGGAGATGTCCTCGAGCGGCACCACCACGCGGTTCTGGGAGTAGAAGGTCGCCAGCAGGTGCTCGCCGGTCCGGTCGTAGATGTTCGACTGCTGCGGGAGGCGGACGTCGGAGAGCTCCTGCGGCAGGTCCTCGAACAGCTCCGCGCTGCCGCTGGTGGCGGAGCCGGCCACGGTCACGGCGGGCAACGCGATGCCCGCCACGAGGAATCCGCCCATGATCGAGAGCGCGACGAAGAGCGCCAGCGCGGTGAGCAGCTGGACGAACGTCACCTTCGTGCGGGGACGGGCGGAGCGAGCCATGAACCAACCTTAAACAACACGACGACAGACAGGGATCGAGGATCCAACGAATGACACGGGGGATAGGCTCCAGGCATGAGATCCCAGTGGGAATATGCGACCGTGCCGCTGATCGACCATGTTACCAAGCAGATTCTCGACCAATGGGGCGAGGACGGCTGGGAGCTGGTCCAGGTGGTGACCGGACCCACCGGCGGTCTGGTCGCCTACATGAAGCGCCAGATCGAGGCGGGCTGACCGTGTCCGCGTCCCAGCGCCTCGCCGCCCTGGGCCTCACCCTCCCCGAGGTGGCCACGCCCGTGGGGACCTACGTTCCCGCGAAACGCCAGGCAGACCTGGTGTACACGTCCGGCCAGCTGCCGCTGCTCGACGGCGACCTGCTCGCTGTCGGGCTGGTGGGCCAGCGCGCCGGGGACGTCACGCCCGAGCGCGCCACGGAGTGCGCCCGGCAGTGCGCCCTCAACGCGCTGGCGGCCGTGGCGCAGGCCGCGGGCGGGCTCGACAACATCGCGAGCGTGGTGAAGGTCACCGGCTTCGTGGCGTCCGCGCCCGGGTTCACGGCGCAGCCCGCCGTGCTCAACGGCGCCTCGAGCCTCATGGTCGAGGTGTTCGGCGAGGACGGCCGCCACGCCCGCTCCGCCGTGGGCGTCGCGGCGCTGCCGCTGGGCGCCCCGGTCGAGGTCGAGATCACCGTCGCCGTCCGCACCCTGTAGACACGGGAACGGGACGATGCGCCCCTCACCGGGGCACCGCATCGTCCCTTTGTGAGCGGCGCTAGCGGGAACGGGCGCGCAGGCGCTCCGGCTCGTACACCTCGACGGCGCCGATGTGCACGTCGATCCAGCCCCGCGACGCGAAGTCCGCGAGGGCCTTGTTGACGGTCTCTCGCGAGGCTCCCACCAGCTGGGCGAGCTCCTCCTGGGTGAGGCCGTGACGCACGGTCACGTGGCCCCGCTCCATGCGCCCGAAGCGGTGGCCCAAGTCCAGGATCGCCTTGGCGACGCGGCCGGGGACGTCGGAGAACACCAGGTCCGCCATCGTGTTGGACATGCGCCGGATGCGCGCGGCGAGGGCTCGCAGCATGTGGCGCGACATCTCGAGGTTGTCGTCGAGCCAGACATCGAGGACCTGCTTGGGGAGCTCGTAGACGATGGAGTCCTCGACGGCGTGCGCGCGCGACAGGCGCGGTCCCGGGTCGAACACGGAGAGCTCGCCGAGCATGTCGCCCACACCCAGCAGCGCCAGCAGATTCTCGCGGCCGTCGCGCGCCGTGCGCGCGAGCTTCACCTTGCCCTTGACCACCACGTAGAGGGCGTGGCCGTCCTCGCCCTCGTTGAAGATGGTCTCGCCGCGCGCGAGTTCGCGCCGCTTCATGTGGGCGATCAGCGACCGGGCCGTGGTCGCGTCCATGCCCCCGAACAGCGGCGATGAGCGCAACAGCTGCTCCTCGCGGGACGGCTCTGGCATGTCAGCTCTCCTTGCCGCTCTCCATCCGGTGCACGTGCGCGAGCGCGCGCACCATCTGCGCCGTCACATTATCAAGCGTGACCGCGACGCGGGCCTCGTACGCCTCGAGCCGGCCGTCCAGGGCGTCCAGCTCGTCGAGGTTTGAGGCCGCGAACGTGGTCGCGTCCGGCCATACGGCCGCCGCCAGCTCGGCGGAGGTCGGGGCGCCTGCGGCGAGCGCCTCCCAGGAAAGGTCGAGCACCGGGGATGAGGACTCCGGCTGCGTGAGGAACGCCACCGCGAGGTCGCGGCGGGCCTGCACCAGCCGCCGCCACCACCGCACCCGCGCCAATTCCCGCCGCATGTCCCTGCGCCGTTGGCGCAGGTCGGCAATCACTTCGGAGGCCGCTGCTGTCGCCACCGTCACCTCCCCGTCGTCCGAGGCGCCGCCCGCGCCCACATCCGTGTATCGGCGGCGGGGAGCCGCGTCTTGAGCGCTGGCTAGGGTGATGGCATGGCCCGTCACACGCCGCTCACCGTCGCCACCCGGGAACAGGCGACTGCGCCCGTGGCGCTGGTGCGCAGGGCCCGCGCGATCAACAGGGCGTTGGCCCAGGTGTACCCCGGGGCGCGGTGCGAGCTCGACTACGGGACGCCGTTCCAACTGCTCGCCGCGACGGTGCTCAGCGCGCAATGCACCGATGTGCGGGTCAACCAGGTGACGCCCGCGCTGTTCGCGCGCTACCCCGACGCGCCCGCCATGGCGGCGGCCGATCGCGGCGAGCTCGAGGAGCTGATCCGGTCCACCGGCTTCTTCCGCGCGAAGGCCGAGTCCCTGCTCGGGCTGAGCCGCGACATCGTCGAGCGGTATGACGGCGAGGTGCCCGGGCGGCTCACGGACCTGGTCACGCTGCGCGGCGTGGGCCGCAAGACGGCGAACGTGGTGCTGGGCAACGCATTCGACGTCCCGGGGATCACGGTCGACACGCACATGGGCCGGCTGGCGCGGCGGCTGGGCCTGACCGTCGAGGAGGACCCGGTGGCCGTGGAGCGGGACCTCATGGCGCTGATCGAGCGTCGCGAGTGGACGCTGTGGTCCCACCGCGTGATCTTTCACGGCAGGCGCCGATGCACGGCGCGGAGGCCCGACTGCGGGTCCTGCGAGATCGCGGCCCTGTGCCCGACGGCGCCGGGCGCGCGGGTGCGGGCGGTCTAGCCCCGCGCGCCGTCCCCGTCGCCCTCGACGCCCACCTCGCCGGGGTCCACCCCCACGATGCGCGCGAGCTCTTCGGGCTTGGCCATCCGGTTCGAGGGCAGCGGGACGGGCGTCGAGCGCCGCTCGTAGAGGCGACGATAGAAGCGGTCCCGGAAGCCCAGCAGCCCCGCGCCCAGCAGTGCGGCCAGCACCGAGGCGACGAGCACGGACAGCTTGACCACCTCGGCGTTCTCGCCGCCGAAGGCCAGGTCTCCGATGAGCAGCGACACCGTGAATCCGATACCGGCGAGCATGCCCATCCCTGTGACATCCAGCCACGACAGCCCTCGGTCCAGCTGCGCCTTGGTGAAGGTCGCGACCAGGAAGGTGGCAAGCACGATTCCCAGGGGCTTGCCGATCACGAGGCCCGCCACCACTCCATGCGCGACGGGGCTCGACACCACCTCGGACACGGCGTCCGCGGAGATCACCACGCCCGCGGCGAAGAGCGCGAAGATGGGCACCGCGACCCCCGCCGAGATGGGGCGCCACACGTGCTCCCAGTGCTCGGCGAGCGAGTGCTTCTGACCCTTGGTCGCAATGGCCGGCACCATCAATCCGAGCGCGACGCCGGCGATGGTGGCGTGGATCCCGGACGAGTGCATGAATGCCCAGGCCGCCAAGGCCACCGGCACCAGCAGGAAGGGTGAGGTCCAGCCCTTGCGGATCGCGAGGCCGAAGCCGACGATGCATGCCGCCGAGGCGAGCAGCCAGACCGGGTGCAGCTCGTCCGTGAAGAACACGGCGATGATGATGATCGCCAAGAGGTCGTCCACCACGGCCAAGGTGAGCAGGAACGCACGCAGCGCGTTGGGGAGCCACCTGCCCACCACCGCGAGCACCGCGATGGCGAAGGCGATGTCCGTGGCCGTGGGCACCGCCCAACCCCTCAGCGAGCCGCCCTCGACCAGATTGAATGCGACATATAGCAGCGCCGGGACCACCATGCCGCCGATCGCGGCGACGATGGGCACGATCGCGCTCGAAGGCTTCCGGAGCTCCCCCACCACGATCTCGCGCTTGAGTTCGAGACCCACCACGAAGAAGAAGATGGCGAGCAGCCCGTCCTTGGCCCAGGCCTCGACGGACAGGTCGAGGTGGAGCGCGGCCGGGCCGAACGTGAAGTCGCGGACGGACTCATACGCGTGCTGCAGCGGCGAATTCGCGAGCACCAGCGCCGTCACGGTGCCGACGAGCAGCAGGATGCCGCCCGCGCGCTCGGTCCGCAGCACATCGGAAAGCGTGCGCTCGGTCGACGGTGTGATGCGAGAGAAGAGGCGAGCAGCGCGGCTCGTAGGCATAGCACTCCCGGTGCAGGATCAGCGGCGAGGGGACGCGATCAGGATACCGGTCCGCTTTAGACCGTCTCCTGCACCTCGACGCGCTGGGTCGGCGCCGGGTCGAACCGGTAGCCCACGTTGCGAACCGTGCCGATCAGCTGCTCGTGCTCGGCGCCGAGCTTGGCGCGCAGCCGGCGCACGTGCACGTCGACCGTGCGGGTGCCGCCGTAGTAGTCGAACCCCCACACCTCCTGCAGGAGCTGGTCGCGGGTGTACACCCGGCCCGGATGCTGCATCAGGTACTTCAGCAGCTCGAACTCCTTGTAGGTGAGGTCCAACGGGACGCCCTTGAGCCGCGCGGTGTAGCCACCCACGTCGACGGTCAGCTCTCCCGAGGAGAACTCCGCGACACGGTCCAGAGGGTCCGCGGCGTTCGCGCGCCCGATCAGGAGCCGGATGCGGGTCTCGACCTCGGCGGGGGACGCCTCGGCGAGCACCACGTCCGAGGCACCCCAGTCCGCGTTGACGATCGACATGCCGCCCTCGCGCAGCACCAGCAGCAGCGGCACCGCCACACCCGTGACCTGGATGAGGTTGCAGTTGTTGCGGGCCTCGGCCAGATCCGCGCGGGCATCGACCAGCAGGACGTCCGCATCCATCGCGTCCAGCATGGCCGAAGGCTCGGGCGCGACCACCCGGGTGCGGTGGGAGAGGAGGGCGAGCGCGGGCAGGACCTCGGTCGCGCCGTCTCCCGACGGCGTGAGCACGAGCAGGTCGGCCATCGCCACCTCCGATTCGGCTTCACTCTAGCGTCGCGCAGTCTGAGACACTAACGCCCATGCTTCCCACCACGAGAGCGACGATCAGCGCCTCCGCGGCCGCACTCGTGGCCGTGGCCGGCGCCTTCGGCGCCAGCTACCTCGCCGCGGCGGTGTTCGCGCTGATCGTGGTGCTCGCCCTCGGGTGGCCCCACCTCCTTCGTTCCTCACGCCGGCGCTCGGCGTCGGCCATCCTCATCGGAGGCGGCGCGCTCGCGCTGGTCGCGGTCGCGTTGGGGAGCCGGCCGCCCTACCTGCGGCACATGGTGATCGCCGTCGCGCTCATGGTCATCGCCGGGCTGGTCGCCGAGGTGTTCTTCCCGAGCGCACGCGGCCGCGCGGTCACATCCGTCGCGGCGACCTCGGCCGGCGCGATCGTGGTGTCCGCCGGCGCCGCCTGGGTGGCGGTAAGCCGCACCCAGGGCGCCGAGGACCTGGTGGTCGCGGCGGGCGTCTCGCTGGCCGTGGCCGCGATCGCGTCGGTGATCACGCCCAACGGCAACCTCAACACGGTGATCGCGCTGGCGGCGGGAACGGCGGCCGGGCTGGGAACCGGCGCGCTGTTCTCGGACCTGCCGTGGTACGCCGGTGGCTTCGTGGGGCTCCTGTGCGCGATCATTGTGACGCTGCTGCAGGAGCTGGTGCGTCGGGAGCCGCGACCGCGACCGCTGCTCGCGGGAATGTCCTCCGCCCTCGCCCCCGTTCTAGCAGCCGGCGCGCTCGTCTACATCGGCGGCCGCCTGCTCATCGGTTGATCCCCACCATCGAAGGTCCTCATGCTGCTCCGTGTGCTCATCGTGCTCGCGATCCTCGTGGTCGCGAGCGTCGCCGCCGTGTGGTGGCAGCGCCGCCAGGGCGTGGTCCGCGAGGTCGAGCGGGCCGGCGCGCTCTCGTCCGCGACGCTCGGAGCCCAGCGCGGCTTCCACGCCACGTTCGTGCAGTTCTCCACGCCGATGTGCGCCAAGTGCCCGCCCACGGCCGCCCTCCTGCGCAGGATCGCAGGGGAGACGGAGAACGTGATCCACATGGAGATCGACGCCTCCGAGCGGCTCGACCTGGCCCGCGAGCTCGAGATCATGCGCACGCCCACGATCCTGCTGCTCGACGGCGACGGCGTGGTGGTCTCGAGGATCTCCGGCGCGCCCAGCGAGCACCAGGCGCGCGAGGCGCTCGCGGCCGTGCCGCGCACCGGCACCGACTACTCCATCTAGCCTGAAGGTCCCAGCCCAGGAGGCACCCCGTGAAAGACATCCAGCTCGACCCGCGTGGACCGCGATTCGGCGCGTTCTTCCAGCTCGCGTTCTCGGTCGCCGCCCTGGTGGCGGGCGCGAACGCCGTAGGCATCACCATCATGGCGGTGCTCCTCGCGCTCTTCATCCCCGGCGCGATCGTGGGACCGCAGGCCACCTTCCAGTCCTGGGTATTCAAGAAGGCCGTGCGCCCGCGCCTCGCGCCGCCCACGGAGACCGAGTCCTTCAGGCCGCCCCGCTTCGCCCAGCAGATGGGACTCGGCTTCTCCATCCTGGCCGTCGCCTCGGGCCTGCTAGGGCTGGACGTGGGCTTCTACGTGTTCACCGGCTTCGTGACGTTCGCGTCGACCCTGAACTCGATCTTCAACATCTGCCTGGGCTGCGAGATCTACCTCCTCTACAAGCGCGCCACCACCCGCGCCGCCTGACATGGCAGCGCTCGTCGTCAAGGTGACCTGCGGGACGGACCGCGTGGAGACGCTGATGCAGGCCTTCACCGTCGCCGCCACCGGCGCTGCCGCGGGGCTCGACGTCAGCCTCTGGCTCACCGGCGACGCCACGCTGCACGCGCTCGACGGAGCCGAGGACGTGCACCTTCCGCACTCACCGCCGCTGTCGCAACTGCGCGATGCGGTGCTCGCGGCCGGCACCCTCACCGTGTGCGCCCAGTGCGCCGCGCGGCGCGAGATCACGCAGGCGAATCTGGTGCCCGGAGCCCGTATCGCGGGTGCGGCCACCTTCGTCGCGGAGGCCACCGCGACCGACGCCACCGCGCTCGTCTACTGAGCCGATCTACCGAGCCCGCGCATCGTGCCGGGGTCGTGGAACCCCGCCTGGGTCGCGATTAGACTCGACCCATGACCGCTCTCGAGGTGACCTTCACCGCCCTCGCCATCATCGCCTTCCTCGCGACCGCCTGGGTCGCAGGGATCGTCGCCTTCCGCCTCATCAAGGGCCCCAAGCGGTGACATTCGTCATCCCCACGGACCTCGCACCGGAGGTCTATCCCGTCGCGTGGCTCGTGGGCACCTGGGAGGGCCACGGGGTGCTGCAGTACCCCGGTGTCGAGACCTCGGACTTCCGCCAGCGCGTGGCGTTCGATCACGACGGCGGCCCGTACCTCTCCTACACGTCGACGCTCACGCTGATGGGTCCGGACGGGGAGGAGGGCCACGTATGGTCCGCCGAGTCCGGATTCTGGCGCGTCCCGCCGCAACCGCCCGAGGGCGTCGAGCTGGGCGAGAACCAGCATCCGCTCGAGGTGCTGATCGCCGACGCCTCCGGCCTGCTCACCTGCTACCTGGGCGCCGTGGGCAACGGCCGCATCGACCTGGCGACGCGCTTCGCGGCCGCGACCGAGTCCGGCCCCGACGTCCGCGGCGCCACCCGCATGTACGGCAACGTCGCCGGCGAGCTCATGTGGGCGTGGGATCTCGCGGCCTTCGGTCAGGAACTGCAGTCGTACGCCAGCGGTCGCCTGAGCCGCATCGACGGGCCCGCCGCGCCCGACGAGTCCGAGCCGGCGGAATCCTGATGGCCGTCCCCGTCGTTCACCTCTCATGACCACCTCGCCGCTCCTCACCCATCCCGGCGCCGTCGACGGCCTGGGCCCCGATGCGGGGGTGGCCTGGCACTACGGCGACCCCACGGGCGAGCAGCGCGCGCTCGACGCCGGCCGCGCCGTCTCCGACCAGTCCCACCTGGGCGTCGTGACCGTCACCGGCCCGGACCGGCTCACGTGGCTCAACTCGCTGTGCACGCAGGAGGTCGCGGCGCTCGCGCCCGGCGTCTCCACGGAGATCATGATCCTCAGCCCCCAGGGGCGCGTCGAGCACGTCGCCGGCCTGGTCGACGACGGCTCCACGGCATGGCTGATCACGGAGACCGCGCCCCAGCTGGCCGCGTTCCTCGACCGCATGCGCTTCATGCTGCGGGTCGAGGTGGACGATGCGACGGCCAGGTGGGCGGCGATCGGCGAGGCCGTCGCGGCACCCGCGGCGCCGGGCGAGCCCGTCACCTGGGTCGACCCGTGGCCCGGGATCACCGACGGCGGCACCACCTACGCCGCCGACCCCGGGGCGCACCCTGGCGCGTCCCGCGCCTGGCGGCTGGTGCTCGTCCCGCGCGAATCGCTCGACAGCGAGGTGAACGCGCGGCTCGAGTCCGGCTGGACCCTTGCCGGCACCTGGGCGACCGAGGCCACCAGGATCGCCGCGCATCGTCCCCGCGCGGGACGCGAGATCGACGAGACGACGCTGCCGCACGAGCTCGACTGGCTACGCACCGCCGTCCACCTGCACAAGGGCTGCTACCGCGGCCAGGAGACGGTCGCGAAGGTGCACAATGTGGGCCGGCCGCCGCGCCGCCTCACGCTGCTGCACCTCGACGGCTCGGCCCATGAGCTGCCCGAGCCCGGCACGCCCGTGCACGGCGCGGAGGGCGCCGTGGTGGGCCGCGTCACCTCGGCGGCGCGCCACCACGAGCTCGGACCCGTCGCCCTGGCGGTTCTCAAGCGCTCGGTCGACCCCTCGGCCACCCTCACCGTGCCCACGGACGGCGGCCCCGTGGCGGCGGCGCAGGAGCTGATCGTCAATGCGGACGGCTTCTCCGCGGACCGTCCGGCGCGGCCTGGTCCCACGATGAAGGGACTCCTGATGGGCAAGGGCTGCGCCGCCGACGGCGGCGACCTCCCCGACTGAGCCGGCTCCGGGACCGGGTTCGCCCGCCTCCCGCGCTTTCGACGCCCGCGCGGTAGCGTGGGTCGCGTGGAGATCCCAGTGAGCGCCCTGGCAACGAGGCTCGACGATGCCGTCGCGGCCGCCCGAGGCGGCGAAGACGTCATCCTCACGGACGGTGGGCTGCCGATCGCGAAGATCGGGCCCGTCGAATCCGCCAGCCTGCTGGCGCGCCTCGCGGAGGAGGGCGTGATCGCCGTCCCGGCCGACGAGCGCGCCGTGCCCCGACTTCCCCAGGCCGAGGCCGCCAAGGACGCGCTGTCGAGCCTGCTCGGCCGCCTGCGCAGGTAGTCGATGTCCCTCGTCTACCTCGACACCTCCGCGCTGCTCAAGCTGCTGGTCCTCGAGACCGGCAGCGACCTCGCCGTCGCCCTGTGGACGGGCGCCGATGCGCTGGTCACCTCCCGCATCGCCGATGCGGAGGTGCGGTCCGTGCTCGCCGCCGCCGAGCGCATCGGCCGGATCGACGCCGCGCCCGCGGCGCAAGCGAGGGACCGCTGGAACGAGCTCTGGCCCGGGTTGGCCAAGGTGGAGGTGACGGCCGATCTGGCGGACCGTGCCGCCGACCTCGCCGACAGGCGCCCGCTGCGGGCGGGCGACGCGCTCCACCTGGCGAGCGCGCTGACGCTCGTCGAGGCCTCGCCGGTCTTCGTCGCATGGGACCGCCGCCTGGCCGCGGCCGCGCGGGCGGAGGGCTTGCGCGTGCTGCCGCCTGCGTTAGCGTAGGAACCCGTCAGACCCCACCCCCCGGAGGTGCGCCCGGTGTTCGGCTTCCTGCAGAGCATGGTCGTGTTCGCGATCTCGGCCGTGGCGCTGATCGGCGCCATCTGGGGCTTGATCGACGCGGCACGGCGGTCCCCGTCCGCGTTCACCGCGGCCGGGAAGTGGTCCAAGACCATCTGGATGGTGATCTTGGGCGTCGCGACGCTGATCGCCTTCGTGTCCCTGCCGTGGCCTCTCGGCGGCGGCGGAGGCATCGCGGGCATCCTGGGCATCGCCTCCGTGGTCGCGGTGATCGTCTACTTCGTGGACGTGCGCCCCAAGCTGGGCGGCTTCGGCGGCGGGTCGGGCGGCGGCTTCGGCGGCGGGAGCCGCGGCGGCTCGACCGGCGGCTGGTAGGTGCGCGCCGTCCTGCAGCGCGCCTCCCGCGCGTCCGTGACCGTCGACGGCGCCGTGACCGCGCAGTTCGACACCCAGGGTCTCGTGGTGCTCGTGGGCGTCACGCACGGGGACGGCGCCGAGCAGGTCGCGATCCTCTCGCGCAAGATCGCGGAACTGCGGATCCTCACCGACGAGCGCTCCGCGGCGGACGTGGGCGCGCCCCTGATCGTGATCTCCCAGTTCACCCTGTACGCGGACACGCGGAAGGGTCGCCGGCCGTCGTGGAACGGAGCCGCGCCGGGGCCCGTCGCCGAGCCGCTCGTCGACTCGGTGGTCGATGCCCTGCGCGCGCGCGGGCTGTCCGTGGGCACGGGGGTGTTCGGCGCGGACATGGCCGTCGAGCTGGTCAACGACGGGCCCGTCACCATCCTGCTCGAGGCGTAGGCGGGGCGCGCCGTCGCGCGGGCGCCTCCCGCCCGTCCCGCCCGGCGCATCGTCCCGCCCGTCCCGCCCGGCGCATCGTCCCG
>NZ_JAHEBP010000014.1:3800-6483 GCF_024642165.1 Demequina sp. | reverse complement strand
TCCCGCCCGTCCCGCCCGGCGCATCGTCCCGCCCGTCCCGCCCGGCGCATCGTCCCGTCACCCCCCGATGTTTCGCTGGGGTAACAACCGTCACGCCTCTGGCGAACACGGGCATGGACCGTGGGGGGCCGCGGTTAGCCTGGAAGCACGCGCGGCGGGTCACCGTCGCGACCCCGGTCCCGGCCGGACGATCAAGGGAGGCTGACATGTTCGAACGGTTCACCGATCGGGCCCGTCGAGTGGTGGTGCTCGCGCAGGAAGAGGCGCGCATGCTCAACCACAACTACATCGGCACGGAGCACATCCTGCTCGGCCTGGTCCGCGAGGGCGAGGGCGTGGCGGCGAAGGCCCTCGAGGCCATGGACATCTCCCTCAACGGCGTCCGCGAGCAGGTCCAGGAGATCATCGGCGAGGGCTCGCACGCCCCGTCCGGGCACATCCCGTTCACCCCGCGCGCCAAGAAGGTGCTCGAGCTGTCGCTGCGCGAGGCGCTGCAGCTGGGCCACAACTACATCGGCACCGAGCACATCCTGCTGGGCCTCATCCGCGAGGGCGAGGGCGTCGCAGCGCAGGTGCTGGGCAAGCTGGGGGCGGACCTGGGTGGCGTGCGTCAGCAGGTGATCCAGCTCCTGTCCGGCTATGAGGGCAAGGAGCCGGTCGCCTCCGGCGGTGGGCCCCAGGAGGGCACGCCCGCGGGCTCGACCGTGCTCGACCAGTTCGGCCGCAACTTCACGCAGGCCGCGCGCGAGGGCAAGCTCGACCCCGTCGTGGGCCGCGAGCTCATCATGGAGCGCGTGATGCAGGTGCTGTCGCGCCGCACCAAGAACAACCCCGTGCTGATCGGCGAGCCCGGCGTGGGCAAGACGGCCGTGGTCGAGGGCCTGGCCCAGGCGATCGTGCGCGGCGACGTGCCCGAGACGCTCAAGGACAAGCACCTCTACACGCTGGACCTGGGCTCGCTGGTGGCCGGCTCCCGCTACCGCGGTGACTTCGAGGAGCGCCTCAAGAAGGTGCTCAAGGAGATCCGCACCCGCGGCGACATCATCCTGTTCATCGACGAGATCCACACCCTGGTGGGTGCCGGTGCCGCCGAGGGCGCCATCGACGCCGCGTCGATCCTCAAGCCCATGCTGGCGCGAGGCGAGCTGCAGACCATCGGCGCCACCACGCTCGACGAGTACCGCAAGCACGTCGAGAAGGACCCCGCGCTCGAGCGCCGCTTCCAGCCCATCCAGGTGCCGGAGCCGGAGCTGTCGCACACCATCGAGATTCTCAAAGGCCTGCGCGACCGCTACGAGGCGTTCCACCGCGTGACCATCACGGATGAAGCGATCGTGGCCGCCGCGACCATGGCGGACCGCTACATCTCCGACCGCTTCCTGCCGGACAAGGCGATCGACCTGATCGACGAGGCGGGCGCGCGCCTGCGCATCCGCCGGATGACGTCGCCGCCGGAGTTGCGTGACCTCGACGACAAGATCGCGAACGTGCGTCGCGACAAGGAGTCGGCGATCGACGCGCAGGACTTCGAGAAGGCCGCATCGCTTCGCGACGTCGAGCGTCGCCTCGCCGAGGAGCGCGCCCACAAGGAGGAGGCCTGGAAGTCGGGCGACCTCGACGTGGCCGCCGTGGTCGACGAGGACCTGATCGCCGAGGTGCTGTCGATGTCGACCGGTGTGCCCGTCACTCGCGTGTCTTCCGACGAGTCCTCGCGGCTGCTGTCGATGGAGTCCGAGCTGCACAAGCGGATCATCGGCCAGGAGCAGGCGATCAAGGTGCTCGCGCAGTCGATCCGCCGCACGCGCGCCGGGCTCAAGGACCCGAAGCGTCCGGGTGGCTCGTTCATCTTCGCCGGCCCCACCGGCGTCGGAAAGACGGAGCTCGCCAAGGCGCTCGCCGAGTTCCTCTTCGGCGACGAGGAGGCCCTGATCTCCCTCGACATGTCGGAGTACGGCGAGAAGCACACGGTGGCCCGCCTGTTCGGCGCGCCTCCCGGCTACGTGGGCTTCGAGGAGGGCGGCCAGCTCACCGAGAAGGTGCGCCGCAAGCCGTTCTCCGTGGTCCTGTTCGACGAGGTCGAGAAGGCGCACCCTGACATCTTCAACTCGCTGCTCCAGATCCTGGAGGACGGCAAGCTGACGGACGCCCAGGGTCGCGAGATCAACTTCAAGAACACCATCATCATCATGACCACGAACCTGGGCGCGGACTCGATCTCGCGCCGCCAGGCGACCGGCTTCTCGGCGATCACCGAGGGCGGCCAGACCTACGAGGACATGGTGAAGCTGGTCAACGGCAAGCTCAAGGAGCACTTCAAGCCGGAGTTCCTCAACCGTGTCGACAACGTGGTGGTGTTCCCGCAGCTCACGCAGCAGGAGATCATCGAGATCGTCGACCTCATGGTCGCCCGCCTCGACGAGCGCATGCGGGACAAGGACATGGGCATCGAGCTCACCACGGCGGCCAAGAAGCTGCTCGCGGAGAAGGGCTACGACCCGGTCCTGGGAGCGCGTCCGCTGCGCCGTGCGCTCCAGCGCGAGATCGAGGACCCGCTGTCGGAGAAGATCCTGTTCGGCGAGGTGGTGGCCGGCCAGATCATCCGCGTCGACGCCGAGGGCGAGGGGCTCCTGGGCGAGTTCACGTTCGAGGGCATCGACAAGGACGACCTCACCGGGGAGCCCAC
>NZ_JAHEBP010000014.1:0-3700 GCF_024642165.1 Demequina sp. | reverse complement strand
CGGTACATGGGTGCTCGCTTTCGGCTAGTTCCGGGCACTCATGTACCGAGTTAAGCCCGGTGGCGGCGCTCCAGGATCGCCGCCAAGGTCCGGCGGCACCAGTCGGGCCGGTCGCGCAGGTCGCCGAACGAAAACCGGACGGTCAGCCAGCCTTCGGCTGCGAAGTCCGCATCACGCTCGCGGTCCCGCGCCACCTGCCGCCGTGTGGTGTGGAAGGCCGCGCCGTCGAGTTCGACCACCACGCGCGCCCGCCGATGCAGTGCGTCCGCGGTGCGCCGCCGGCCCCTGACGACGAGCGACACCTGCCACTCGAGCTCACGGAACGCGCGGCCCGTGAACACGTCTCGCCGCGCGCGCACCTCTGACGGAGAGGTCGCCCCGGTGGTGAAGTCGGTCATGATCTGATCGAAGCGCCGCCTGTCCGGGAGCCTCGACAACCTTGCGGCCGCGTTCATCAGCCGCCGCGGCCCGGCGATCCTCAACCACAGCGCCTCGTACAGCACCGCTGCTCTATCGCGCGCATCGGCCCGCACCCAGGCGTCCAGCACGGCATCCTCTGCGACGAGGCTGCGTACTCCCTCCGGGCAGGAGGTCCACGCGGGTCTCACCGACCGGCGCACCGCGATCCAGGCGGGAGCACGAGGATGATGATCGGGACCTGCGATCGCATGGACCCTCTCCGGGGCGGGGAATCGCGAGTGGTAGAGGTGAAGCGCCGATGAGCCCCCGATCAGGAGACGGCCGCCCGACCAGGCCTCCACGGCGGCGCATCGGACCCGGTGCTCGTCGCGACGGGCCGCCTCGACGTAGACCCCGGGCAGGATGCACGCGAGCGTTCCGCTCCGCACGGCTCGCTCGAGCCCGCGCCGCCCGAGGGCGCCGACAACCGCGGAGCGTGTCAGCGCGGGCTCCGTGCGTAGCCGCTGGCTGACCAGCTGCCCAATGCGGGCGTCCGTTGCGCTGCGACCGCTCATGGGAGCCAGGATCGGCGCAAAGCGCTCGCGGTCGATGGGTGGGCCTGGGTGCCGTGGAGGAGGACGCCGTGTCGAACCACCGTGCGCATCGGTACATGAGTGCACGGTTAGACAGGAAATCGCGCACTGGTGCACCGCATTGCAGCGCCGGCGCTCAGAGTTCGCGCGGGTGCATCGGCGGGCGACGCGCGCGTAGGGTGAACGGCATGACCCACGACCCGTATTCGGCCCATTCCGCCCGCTACGAGACCATGGAGTTCCGCCGCTCGGGACGCTCGGGCCTGCGCCTGCCCGCCGTGAGCCTTGGCCTCTGGCACAACTTCGGGGACGGCCACGCGCTCGAGACCCAGCGCGAGATCGTGCGCGCCGCGTTCGACATGGGCATCACGCACCTGGACCTCGCCAACAACTACGGCCCGCCGCCGGGCAGCGCCGAAGAGAACTTCGGACGCCTCCTCGCCTCGGACCTGCGGCCCTACCGCGACGAGCTCGTCATCTCGACCAAGGCCGGCTACTACATGTGGCCCGGGCCCTACGGCGAGTGGGGCTCGCGCAAGTACCTGCTGAGCTCGCTCGACCAGTCGCTCAGCCGCATGGGTCTCGAGTACGTCGACATCTTCTATCACCACCGGCCCGACGAGGACACTCCCATCGAGGAGTCCATGATGGCGCTCGACCAGGCCGTGCGATCGGGCAAGGCGCTGTACGCGGGCATCTCGAACTACGGCCCCGACGCCACCCGCGAGGCCATCGCCATCCTCCGGGACCTGGGCACGCCGCTGCTCATCCACCAGTTCAAGTACTCGATGTACGAGCGCACTCCCGACCAGGGCCTGCTCGACGCGCTCGACGAGGGCGGCGTGGGCTCGATCGTGTTCTCCCCTCTCGCTCAGGGCATGCTCACCGACCGCTACCTGCGCGGCGTGCCCGAGGGCTCACGCATCACCCACTCGCAGTTCCTGCGGGAGGAGCAGATCACCGAGACCTACCTCGAGCGCACGCGCGCGCTCAACGAGATCGCGGTAGGCCGTGGCCAGAGCCTCGCCCAGCTCGCGATCCAGTGGGTGCTGCGTCGAGGCCGGGTCACGTCCGCGCTCGTGGGCGCGTCCTCGGCGGCCCAGCTGCGCGCGAACGTCGAGGCGCTGGCGTTCCCGGCACTCACCGACGAGGAGATCGACGCCATCGAGGAGTATGCGGTCCACGGCACCCACAACGGCTGAGAGCGCCGGGACGATGCGGCGGCGGGCGTCGCGCGAGGCCTACAGCGAGTAGAGGCCCCGGTCCGCGTACGCGAGCCGCACCAGGCCGTCGACCACGAGCGACTCGAGACAGCGGTCCAGCTGGCCCGGGTCGACATCCTCGAGCGTGACGTGGCCGGTGACGTCGACGGGCGCCGTGGCGGCCCGCAGCAGCGCCATGATCCGGCCGCGCACCTGGCGATCGGTGCCGTGCCAGGGCTGAGTCCGCCGTGGCGCGGCCTCGAGGCCGGGGTTGCCGGCGGCCCGCCAGGCGCACGTGCCCGCGAGCGGACACTCGTCGCAGCGGGCCACGCGCGCCGTGCACACCAGTGCCCCCAGCTCCATCGATGCGACGGCCCATTCGGCGGCGTCGGCGTCGGCCGCCGGGACCAGAGACGCCGCAAGCGCTCGCTCGGCCGCCGTCTGATGCGCGGCCGGCAGCGCCAGGGCGCCCCATGCCCGGCCCACCACCCTGCGCACGTTCGTGTCCAGCACGACGGCACGCCTGCCGAACGCGAACGATGCGACCGCCGCCGCCGTGTACTCGCCCACTCCCGGAAGCGCCCGCAAGTCCTCGAGGGACGCGGGCACCTCGCCGCCGTGACGCTCGACCATCGCGCGGGCGCACTCCCACAGTCGCTTGGCGCGGCGGGGATAGCCCAGCCGGCCCCAGGCGCGGACCGCATCGGCCTGTTCCGCGGCGGCCAAGTCAGCCGGGGTGGGCCACCGCTCCATCCACGCGCGCCACACCGGCTCTACCCGCACCACGGGGGTCTGTTGGAGCATGACCTCGCTCACCAGCACTCCCCAGGGCGAGGTGCGGCCATCCCGCCACGGCAGGTCCCGGCCCGTCTCGCGATACCAGGCCCGGACGGCGTCGACCATCGCCTGGTCAGCGGCCTGGGGCAGCACGGCGCGCGCGTCGCCGCCGGCGGTCGGGGAGGCATTCTTGGGCGCGGACGGCATGCCGTCCATCATCCCAGCGGCACGCGTGGCTACGGTGAAGGCGAACGGGAAAGGAGCCGCGGTGAAGGGTCTCAGCCGTCCCGTGGGCAACCAGGCGCCCGACGTCTACTGGCGTCGACGGCTCGTGGTGCTCGCCGCCCTCACCGTCCTGGTCCTCCTCGCGTGGCTCGTGGTGCGAGCCGTGACCGCGACCGACGAGGCCGCGGCCGCCGCGGCCCCCACCGCCGCCGCGGCCCCCGACGCCGGCGACTCCTCGGCGGCGCCATCCGCCTCGGCCTCAGCCGCTGCTCAGGCGGCGGCCCCCACGGCGTCCCCCACGGCCACGCCCGACGCTGAGGCCCCGGCCGCCACGATCGCGTGCACCGACGCCGACCTCGACTTCACGATGACCGCGGACCCGTTCACCGTCGCGGCCGACGCCGATCCCGTGTTCGCGGTGACCATCACGCAAGTGGGGAGCGTGCCGTGCGTGCTCGATGCCGCCGGCGAGGACACCACCCTGATGGTGACCTCGGGCGACGC
>NZ_JAHEBP010000099.1 GCF_024642165.1 Demequina sp. | reverse complement strand
ACGCTGCGGCAGCCCAAGGTGTGGATCCCGGCGGTGGGCGTCGTCGGCGTTGCCGCGCTGGCGATCGGTCTGATGCTCACGCGGGCGGCGGGCACGGACGATGCGTCGGCGGCCGGCGCGCTGGACTCACCCAGCCCGTCCCTCACCCCGAGCGCCACGGCATCGCCCCACGCGACCCCGTCCGCGTCGCCGAGCCTCTCACCCAGCGCGACCACCTCGCCGAGCCCCTCAGCGAACCCGACCAGCGAGCCCGATTGGGTCGCGCGGGGCTTCGTGCTACCCGGCGATCTGCCTGAGACACGAGTCGTGCGCGCGTTGCGCTCGTCGGACGCCGTCCACATCTCGTTCGAGGGAGTGTCGGCGGACGGACGGACCATCGCGTACCTCGAGTCCGAGCAGAGGCCGCCGACGCGCGTCGTCCTCGCGGACGTGGACTCCGGTGAGCCGCTCCTCGACCTCGAGACACAGTCGCTCGGGTTGATCGAGTGGGACCCGACGCGCTCGTTCGTGGCCTTCGACGTCGCCGACGCCAAGGGCACGGACGTCCGCGTCGCCGACGCCTCCGGTGCGGTCACCACCGCGATCCGGCTCGACGGCGTCTGGGTGCACCAGCTCGCGTGGTCGCCGGACGGCCGCCTTGCGGTCTCGGTGGCGGACGCCGCCGCCTCGGCGGAGTCTTCCCGGCACGACGAGGGGCGTCCGAGGGCGACGGCCGACTCGGTTCTCGTCATCGACCTCGCGTCCGCGCGGGTGATCAGGGACCTGGGTGCGGGAACGTCGGCGTCCGTCACCCCGGACGGGAGCCTCGTGTACTTCCGCGCGCTCCACGGTGACACGTTCGACTTGATGGCTGCTCCAGTGTCGGGCGGCGCGGCCTTCGCCGTCGGGGGCGGTGACGGGATGCCGGTGAGCGCTCTGCGGCTCCGACGGCCCGTGGTCTGGGCCCCCGATGGGTCGGTGGGTGCCTACGTCGAGGGCGACATCGCGCAGGAGCTGCGCGTGATCAAGCCCGACGGAACGTTCGTCACGTCGGTGGTGCCGCGGATCCAGGAGCTGGACTCGTTGCTCGAGTTCTCGCCGGACAGCCGCTGGGTCTCCAGCGACGACATCACCTCCAGCGTGGCAGTCGCGATCGACGTGCGCACGGGCGAGGAGATCGAGTGGGATACGCAGGCCTATGCGCGCTTCACCAACAGCGGGAGCACGTTCGGCGCGATGACCTGGAAGCCCGATTCCTCGGGGCTCGTCGCGTCCACCGTCGATCGAAGGAGCGGCGACAGCCCCCGCATGCTCGAGCTGTCGCTGCGAGACTTCATCCTCGAGACGTTGAACCCGCCCCAGTGGGCCCGCGGCGAGTTCTCGTGGTCCGCCGACGGTGCGCGGCTGCTCTGGGCGGTTCGCGCGGATGACGACGGGCCCGCGGCGATCATGATGATCGACGGGAACACGTGACGAGAGACGAGCGTGCTGACCCGGACGAGACCCAGCGACATCTCACAATTTAAGACTGTGAACCACGATGTGAGATTCGCAGTCCGAATGGTGACACGCCCTCGAATCCCGGCGTACAGTCGACGCATGCAGACGATCCTTGTACGAGTTATCGGGCGCGCGGACAGCCACCCCTAACCCACGCATCGTCCGCGCGCATCCCCCAACAGCATCGGCCCAGAAGCTGGCGGGGGTTCTTTCATGCGAGGCGGACACCAGGATCGCCTCCCTACCCTCGACCAGGAGAGAAGATGGCACAGGTCACGGCCAAGCCGGGCGCAACATCGGCCCGCACCGCCCGCCAGGCGCCGAGCGCTCCCTCGCTCGCCCTGCCCACGCCCCAGGCGAACCCCGATCCGGCGCTCAACGGCGTCGAGATGACGGGCGCGGCGGCGATCATCCGCTCGCTCGAGGCCGCGGGCGCCACGGACGTCTTCGGCCTGCCCGGTGGCGCGATCCTCCCCACGTATGACCCCCTGATGGACTCGACCAAGCTGCGCCACATCCTGGTGCGCCACGAGCAGGGCGCCGGCCACGCCGCGCAGGGCTACGCCCACGCGACCGGCAAGGTGGGCGTGTGCATCGTCACGTCCGGGCCGGGCGCCACCAACCTGGTCACTCCCATCGCGGACGCGAACATGGACTCGATCCCCATGGTCGCGATCACCGGCCAGGTGGGCGCCGCGATGATCGGGACGGACGCCTTCCAGGAGGCGGACATCGTGGGCATCACGTCCCCGATCACCAAGCACAACATGCTGGTGACGGACGCCGCGGACATCCCACGCGCCATCGCCGAGGCCTTCTACATCGCCAGTCACGGCCGCCCCGGCCCGGTGCTGGTGGACATCGCGAAGTCCGCGCAGCAGGCGACCACCACGTTCCAGTGGCCGGGCCGCATCGACCTTCCCGGGTTCAACTCGGGTGCTCGCCCGCACAGCAAGACCGTGCAGGAGGCCGCGCGGCTGCTCGCCACGGCCCGTCGCCCCGTGCTGTACGTGGGCGGCGGCGTGATCCGCTCCGGCGCATCGGCCGGTCTGCGCAAGCTCACCGACCTCTCGGGCGCCGCCGTGGTGACCACGCTGATGGCGCGCGGCGCGCTGCCCGACTCGCACCCGCAGCACCTGGGCATGCCCGGCATGCATGGCACGGTCGCCGCCGTGGCGGCGCTACAGAAGGCTGACCTGGTGGTGTCCCTTGGCGCCCGTTTCGACGACCGCGTGACGGGCGCGCTCGACAGCTTTGCGCCGCACGCGACCATCGTGCACGCGGACATCGACCCCGCCGAGATCGGCAAGAACCGCGCCGTCGACGTGCCCATCGTGGGCGACCTCAAGGAGGTCTTCGAGGCCCTGGTGCCCGCCCTCGAGGAGGAGCACCGCAAGCATGGCAAGCCGGACCTCGAGGCCTGGTGGGCGCAGCTGGACGACTGGCGCACCACGTTCGCGCTGGGATACACGCCCACGGAGGACAAGCTGTCGAGCCCCCAGTACGTGATCCAGCGCCTGGGCGCGCTCAACGACCCGCAGAGCACCGTCTACACGTCCGGCGTGGGCCAGCACCAGATGTGGGCCAGCCAGTTCATCAAGTACGAGCGGCCCAACACGTGGATCAACTCGGGCGGACTGGGCACCATGGGCTTCTCCGTGCCGGCCGCGATGGGCGCCCAGGTGGGCGTACCCGACCAGACGGTGTGGGCGATCGACGGCGACGGTTGCTTCCAGATGACCAACCAGGAGCTGGTCACCTGCGCCATCAACGAGATCCCCATCAAGGTGGCGATCATCAACAACAGTTCGCTGGGCATGGTCCGCCAGTGGCAGACCCTCTTCTACGAGGGCCGCTACTCGAACACGGACCTGCACACGGGCCACGGCACGCGCCGCGTCCCCGACTTCGTGAAGCTCGCGGACGCGATGGGCTGCGTGGGCCTGCGCTGCGAGTCGGACGCGGACGTCGACGCGACCATCAAGCGCGCCAACGAGATCAACGACCAGCCGGTGGTGGTGGACTTCACCGTGTCGCGCGACGCGATGGTGTGGCCCATGGTCGCCGCAGGCCGCAGCAACGACGAGATCCAGTACGCGAAGGGCATCGCGCCCAAGTGGGATCGGGAGGACTGACCCATGACAAAGCACACCCTGTCCGTGCTGGTCGAGAACAAGCCTGGCGTGCTCGCGCGCGTCTCCGGGCTGTTCTCGCGGCGCGCGTTCAACATCCACTCGCTCGCGGTGGGCCAGACCGAGCACCCGGAGATCTCCCGCATCACCGTGGTGGTCGACGTCGATGAGCTACCCCTCGAGCAGGTCACCAAGCAGCTCAACAAGCTGATCCACGTGCTCAAGATCGTGGAGCTGGAGGACGACCGCTCGGTTCAGCGCGACCTGCTGCTGATCAAGGTGCGCGCCGATGCGCGCCAGCGCACCGACGTCCTGCAGATCGTCGAGTTGTTCCGCGCCCACGTCGTGGACGTGGCGCCGGACTCGCTGGTGATCGAGGCGGTGGGCAACCGCGAGAAGCTCGAGGCCCTGCTCGCGGCCCTGTCCGTGCATGACGTCCGCGAGATCGTCCAGTCCGGCACCGTCGCCATCGGTCGCGGCGCCCGCTCCATCACGGAGCGCGCGCTCGACCGTCTCGCCAGCGCTTGAGGCGACGGGACGATGCACGGGTGACCCCGGCATCGTCCCTCACCACGGCGCGTCCCACGCTGAGTTCGCACCCGTACGTTTCCCACCTCGTCAATACGTTCATCACTAGCAATGAAGGAGATCCCCAGCATGGCTGAGCTGTTCTACGAGAAGGACGCTGACCTCTCGATCATCCAGGGCATGAAGGTGGCCATCGTGGGCTACGGCTCGCAGGGCCATGCGCACGCGCAGAACCTGCGCGACTCGGGCGTCGACGTCCACGTTGCGCTGCGCGATGGCTCCAAGTCGGTCGCCAAGGCCGAGGACGACGGTTTCACCGTCCAGTCCGTCGCCGACGCGACCGCGTGGGCGGACCTCATCATGATCCTCGCGCCGGACCAGCACCAGCGCGGCATCTACGCCAACGACATCGCCCCCAACCTGACGGCGGGCAAGACCCTCGCGTTCGCGCACGGCTTCAACATCCGCTTCGGCTACATCGACGCCCCCGAGGGCGTGGACGTCATCCTCATCGCCCCCAAGGCCCCCGGCCACACGGTCCGTCGCGAGTACGTCGCGGGCCGCGGCATCCCGGACATCATCGCGGTCGAGCGCGACGCCTCCGGCACCGCGTGGGCGACGGCGATCTCGTACGCGGCGGCCATCGGCGGCACCCGCGCCGGCGTCATCAAGACCACTTTCACCGAGGAGACCGAGACCGACCTGTTCGGCGAGCAGGCCGTGCTCTGCGGCGGCACCTCTCACCTGGTCCAGTACGGCTTCGAGGTGCTCACCGAGGCCGGCTACCAGCCCGAGATCGCCTACTTCGAGGTGCTGCACGAGCTCAAGCTCATCGTGGACCTCATGTGGGAGGGCGGCATCGCCAAGCAGCGCTGGTCCATCTCCGACACCGCCGAGTACGGCGACTACGTCTCGGGTCCCCGCATCATCACGCCCGAGGTGAAGAAGAGCATGGAGGCCGTGCTCGCGGACATCCAGTCCGGCGCGTTCGCCACCCGCTTCATCGCGGACCAGGATGCCGGCGCCCCCGAGTTCACCGCGCTGCGCGCCAAGGAGGAGAGCCACCCGATCGAGACCACGGGCAAGGAGCTCCGCGCCCTGTTCGCATGGTCCGCCGCGAAGCAGGACTCCGACTACGTCGACGGCTCCGCCGCACGGTGACGGGCAGCACGGTGACTACCTACCGCCTCGCGGTGGTCGCGGGCGACGGCATCGGTCCCGAGGTGGTGGCGGAGGGGCTCAAGTGCCTCGCCGCCGCGACCGAGGGCACGGACCTCGTCTTCGAGACCACCGAGTTCGACCTGGGCGCCAAGCGTTGGCACGCGACGGGGGAGACCCTGCCCGACGCTGACCTTGAGGCCATCAGGGGTCACGATGTGATCCTGCTGGGCGCGATCGGCGACCCGACCGTGCCCTCGGGCGTGCTGGAGCGCGGGCTGCTGCTCAAGCTGCGCTTCGAGCTTGACCAGTACGTGAACCTGCGTCCGTCGCGGCTGTACCCCGGCGAGGTCTCGCCGCTGTCCAACCCCGGCGACATCGACTTCGTGGTGGTCCGCGAGGGCACTGAGGGCCCGTACGTGGGCAACGGTGGAGCGCTGCGCGTGGGCACGCCCCACGAGATCGCCACCGAGGTCTCCGTCAACACCCGTTTCGGCGTGGAGCGCGTGGTCCGCTACGCGTTCTCGGTGGCCGCCGGGCGCAAGCGTCAGCACGTGACCCTGGTGCACAAGCACAACGTGCTGGTGCACGCCGGTCACCTCTGGCGCCGCTCGGTCGAGGCCATCGCGCCGGAGTTCCCCGACGTGACGTGGGACTACCTGCACGTGGACGCGGCGACTATCAAGCTGGTCACCGACCCGGCCTCGTTCGACGTGATCGTCACCGACAACCTGTTCGGCGACATCCTCACCGATGAGGCCGCCGCGATCTCGGGCGGCATCGGTCTCGCGGCCTCGGCCAACGTCAACCCGGACAAGACCGGGCCGTCGATGTTCGAGCCCGTGCACGGCTCGGCGCCCGACATCGCTGGACAGCAGAAGGCGGACCCGTCCGCCACGGTGCTGTCGGTGGCGATGATGCTGGACTTCCTGGGTCAGCCGGAGCTCGCGGCGAAGGTCGAGGCCGCCGTGGCCGCCGATGCCGCGGCGAAGGCCGAGTCCGGCGCGGTCCGCACCACCGCTCAGGTGGGGGACGCGCTGGCGGCCCGCATCCGCGGCTAGTCGCCTGCCCCCGCTCACCTGCGCCATCGCGCTGGCGGGACATGACTGCCGGATTCGGGCCCGGATCCTGCGCTCATGTCCCGCCAGGGCGAGGCACTACTCTCAGACCCACCCCGATCCGCAGGAAGGCTCACCGTGACCGACACCGCCGCATCGTCCACAGCGGAGGCCTTCCGCGTGGTCCGCAACCCCCACGCCGCCACCCCAGAGGAGCGGGCCAAGAAGCTCGAGCACCTCAACTTCGGCGTCACGTTCACGGACCACATGGCCCGGGTGACCTGGACCGCCGACGGCGGCTGGGGCGACCGCCGCATCGAGCCCTACGGCCCGATCCCCATGGACCCCGCGTCCTCCGTGCTGCACTACGCGCAGGAAGTCTTCGAGGGGCTCAAGGCGTACCGGTGGGCGGACGGCTCGGTGAGGCTGTTCCGTCCGGAGGCGAACGCCGCCCGGCTGCAGCGGAGCGCATGGCGCATGGCGCTGCCGGAACTCCCGGCCGAGGACTTCATGGCGTCCATCCAGGCCCTCGTGGAGCTTGAGCAGGACTGGGTGCCCGACGCCCCCGAGACGTCGTTGTATCTGCGCCCGTTCCTCATCGGCACGGACGTGTTCCTCGGGCTGCGCCCGCCGAAGAAGGTCGATTACCTGCTGATCGCGTCTCCCTCCGGGCCGTACTTCTCCGGCGGCGTGAAGCCGGTGTCCATCTGGGTGGAGCGCGACTATCACCGCGCCGGTCCGGGCGGCACGGGCGCGGCCAAGTGCGGCGGCAACTACGCGGCGTCGCTGCGCCCGCAGGTCGAGGCGTACGAGCGCGGCTATGACCAGGTGCTCTACCTCGACGCCGCCTCGGGGCAGCTTCTCGAGGAGCTGGGCGGCATGAACGTATTCGCCGTGCGTGCCGACGGCACCGTGCTCACGCCGATCATCAACGGCAACATCCTCGAGGGCGTGACTCGCTCCTCCGTGATGCAGCTGATCGAGGACCAGAACCTCAAGGTGGTCGAGCGGGACATCACGCTCGCCGAGCTGCGCGAGGGTGTCGAGTCGGGCGAGATCACCGAGGTGTTCGCGTGCGGGACGGCCGCGATCGTCACCCCCGTGGGCCGCATGGGATCCGCGGACTTCGAGGTCACGGTGGGCGGCGGCGAGCCCGGCCCGGTCACGCTCGCGATCCGGCAGCGCCTCACGGACATCCAGTACGGGCGCGCCGAGGACACGTACGGCTGGATGCATCGGGTGGTCTGACTCCCGTTTGGTCCCACCCGCCGTCCCTTTCGGCCAGCCCGAACTCTTGGCGCACCCTCAGCCCGTTCCCAGGTTCGCTTTCTAGCGTGGCACC
>NZ_JAHEBP010000098.1 GCF_024642165.1 Demequina sp. | reverse complement strand
GGCCCCAGCCGTACCTTCATCTCGCGGCCCTGGACGTCGCGAGCCGACCAATCGTTCATCACGGTGTACCCGAAGATGTGCGAGGTCGCGTCCGCCGGGGCGACGTCCCGGCCGTCGTGGCCGGCGACGCCGCCGATCACCGCGGCCACCTCGAGCTCGAAGTCGAGCCTCTGGGTGACCGGCGGCCGGACCGTAGCGCCGTCGGCCAGCAGCGTGTGCGGGTTGGTGAAGTAGAACGTGGGCGCCTGGTACCACTCCGGCGCCACGTGGCTTGCGCCGTCGATGGCGGCGCTCACGCCCTCGACGTGCTCCTCGAACGCCACGAAGTCGCGCACGCTGCGCGCCTCGACGGGCACCAGAAGCTGGACGTCCGCGAGCGGCCTCGCGGACGCATCGTCCGCCCAGGACGCGATGTGGGAAAGGCTCTCGAGACCGGCGGCAAGGGCATCGGCCACGGTGTGCCCGTCCGCGAAGGGAACCGCCGCATCGTCGCGGATGACGCCGTCGTGGACGGCGCCGCCCGCGATCCAGCGGCCGATCCTCACGCCGGAACGCTCACGGTGCGCGCCACGGTGGCCAGCAGTCCGGGTACGTCCGCGTCGCGGCGGCCCTCGAGCAGCCAGTCGCCCAGCTGCACCGAGGACCTCACCACCAGCGTCGCGCGGTCGACTCGGCGCTCGTGGAACTCGTCCCAGAACGCCTGGTCGATCGCCCCGCCGCGCACGAGGAGCTCGCCCAGCACCTCCGCATCCTCGAGCGCCTGGGCGGCGCCCTGGGCGATGGTGGGCGGGCAGGAGTGGGCGGCGTCGCCGATGCAGACCGTCCGGCCGCGGTTCCAGGCGCCGGGGATGACGTGCTCGGTGAACCACGTGTAGTTCACGTGCGACGCGGTCGACAGGTCCTCGCGGATCGCGTTCCAGGGGCCGTCGTACGCCATCGACTGGCCGCGCATGATGGCGACGGCCTCCTCGTCGGAGACGTCGACGTGGTCCCGAGAGTCCTCGACCAGGAACGCGTACAGCGAATCTTCGCCGGTGGGGGTGTAGCCGGCGATGTACATGGGGCCGCCGTAGTAGAGCTCGGTGTGGGTCACCTCCGCCGGGCGGGAGACGAAGGCGCGCCAGATGCCCATGCCGGTGCGGCGGGGGTGGACGTCGATCCCGATGGAGGCGCGCACCTGGGAGTGGATGCCGTCGGCGCCCACGAGGAGGTCGTAAGTGCCCACGTTCACCCCTCCCACCTCCACGTCCACGGAGTCCTCGCGCGTGGTGCAGCCGGTGACCTCCGACGCGTAGTGGAGTCGCGCGCCGGCGGCGATCGCGGCCTCCGTGAGGATGCGGGCCAGGTCGGGCCGGAACATCCCCATCCCGGCGGGATACCCCGGGCCCCCCATGCTGATCTCGGGCATGTCCGCGACGATGGGCGCGCCGGGTCCGGGCGCCCGTAGCGAGAGGCCGTTGAAGGCATAGCCGGCCTCCTGGATCTGGTCCCAGACGCCCAGGTGCTCGAACGCGCGCAGCGCGTTGCCCTGCAGGGTGATGCCGGAGCCGAGCGCGCTCGCGCCCTCGGCCTTGTCGAACATGTCGACCTCGATGCCGGCGCGGGCCAGTTGGATGGCGAGGGCGGTGGCGGCGACGCCTCCTCCGGCGATGGCGACACGCGTCGTTGCGGTCATGATTCCCAACCTTTCGGGGTCACGGTGTGAGGGGAGCTCACAGCAGGGCGATGGGGTTGACAGGGGAGCCGACGGCGCCGGTGATGGGCAGCGGGGCGGCGGTGAGAAGGAACTCGTAGCGGGACTGCTGGGCGCACGCGGTTGCGAGCGCGTCCAGGTCCCACATCTCGCCGATGGTGAGGCCGATGTGCGGGATCACCACCTGGTGGAGGGGCTGGAAGGCGTTGTCGAACTCGTTCGGCCGTACCTCGAAGCCCCACGTATCGGTGGCGATCGCGGCGATGTCGTGCGTGCGGAGCCACGGCGCCGTGGTGAAGGACAGTCCCGGCGCTGGACCTCCCGCGTAGTCGCCCCAGCCGTCGCGGCGGGCGCGGGTCAGCTGCCCGGTGCGCACCAGCACGATGTCTCCGGGACCCACCGTGCTGGTAGGGCCCTGGGCGGCGATGCACGCGTCGAGGTCGTCCGCCGTGATCGCGTAGCCGTCCTCGAGCTCGCCGGCGTCGGGCCTCAGGTGCCGCCCCAGGTCCAGCAGCACGCCGCGGCCCGTGACGATGGCCGCCGCGTGCTCGATGCCCGTGACGAGGTCTCCTTCGGAGGTCACCACCTCGCCCGCCGGGCGACCGTTCCAGGCGCGGCCGTGGTCGAAGATGTGCCCCAGTCCGTCCCACTGCGTCGAGCACTGTAGGGGCATCGCGATCACGTCGTCCGCGCCGCCGATGCCGTGGGGGAAGCCTTGGCTCCCGCGCTCGGCGTCCGTGCCCGTGTCGAGCATGGTGTGGACGGGGTTGGTGCGGCGACGCCAGCCGCGCTGCGGTCCGTTCATGTCGAAGCTCTGGGAGAGCGAGATCGGGGTGCCGCTCCGCACCAGCGCCGCGGCCCTGGCCCGCGCGACGTCATCGATCAGATTGAGCGTGCCCACCGCATCGGCCTCGCCCCACCGGCCCCAGTTGCTGACCGCGCGGGCCGTCGCGGCAATCGCCCCCTCGGGATCCTGCGGATCGAAGCCTGCGGATGTGACGGCCATGTCTCTCCCTCGGGCGCCTCGTCGCGCCCAGACTCAGTCAAGTACGTCGGAAGGCATCAGCCAACCCGAATTGTCCTATGACCACTATTCGTGGTGGCGATATCGACTAGGGTCACGCCATGGACCTCCGCAACCTCGACATGAATCTGCTGATGCCGCTGCACGCGTTGCTCGAGGAACGCAGCGTCTCGCGGGCGGCGCAGCGCCTCAGCCTCAGCCAGCCCGCGCTGTCCGCGTCGCTTGCGAAGTTGCGGCGGCTATTCGGGGACGAGCTGCTGGTGCGTCAGGGCAACAGCTACGAGCTCAGCCCGCTCGCGGTGTCGTTGCGGGAGCGCACCTGGGTGGCGGTGCAGAACATGGAGAGGCTGTTCTCGGCTCAAGCCGAGTTCGACCCCTCGACCAGCGACCGGGACTTCCGCATCCTGGGAGCGGACTATGCGTTCCGCATCGCGGGGCGGGAGCTGTCGCTGGCGGTGTCCGCGGCCGCGCCGCACGCGCGCCTGACGTTCGAGACGTTGTCGCGGGAGATCCTCGAGGGGGCCCCGGAGACGCTGCGCGACTGCGATGGCATGATCCTGCCGCACGGCTTTATCGGCTCGGATCGCTATATCGACCTGCTCGACGACCGGTGGGTGGTGGTCGCCTCGCGCGACAACGGCGAGCTGGGCGACGAGCTGAGCGTGGATCAGCTCGCGTCCCTGCCCTGGGTGCTCGCGATGAATCGCACCACCTCGTACACGCCCGCCGTGCGGCAGATGCAGACGCTGGGAATCGAGCCCCACGTCGAGGTGGTGACGCCCAGTTTCGCGACGCTGCCGGCGCTGGTCGCCGGCACCCGGCGCATCGGCCTGCTGCAGGAACGGCTCGCGCGGGCGGTCGCGGATCTTCACGGCCTGCGCATCCTCGAGTTCCCCGTGCCCATCGCGCCCATCAAGGACGCCTTCTGGTGGAACGGCCTGTACGACTCGGACCCGGGCCACCAGTGGCTGCGCGGCGTGCTCCAAGACGTCGCGGCGCAGTTCTCCTCCGACGTGCCGTCCGGCGGCGCCTGACCCGGGGGAGGGCAGGCGCCGCCGGCGCGGACGGGGGGTCTGTTCGGCGGGCCGTCAGCCCTGCCCGTGCTTGGCGTACGGGTTGAACAGCGCTTCCTTGATCTCGTCGGGCACGCCCTCCTCCGTGGCCGAGGGTCCGTCCGCCGCGGGGAAGGATTCGGTCATCGACATGGGCATCGCCGAGTTGCGATAGAAGTTGTTCGAGCCCAGCGACGGCTTCCAGGTCTGCGGCTCCCAGTCGGGCACGTAGTTGCGGTAGCCGCCGGTGTTGACCTCGATGCGCAGCGTCGACGGCTCGCGGAAGTAGAGGAAGTTCTGCTCGCCGATGCCGTGGATGGACGGCCCGTACTCGATGGCCGTGCCGTTCTCCATGAGCACGTCCGCGGCCTGGAGCAGGTCCTCACGCGTGTCGACCCAGAACGCGTAGTGGTTGACGCGACCGGCGCGGCTGGAGCCGTCGAGCACCACGCCCAGGTCGTGAGACTTCTCGTTGGTGGTGATGACGGAGAACACGGAGATCGGGGCCTCGTCCAGGACGGTGCGCGCCATGATGCGGAAGCCAAGCACGTCGCGATACCAGGCGGCGAAGCCGTCGACGTCGCTGGTGGCGACGGTCACGTGGTCGAGTTGGCGCGGTGCGCCCAGGTGGCGGCTGCGACGCGAGGGGCGGTCCGGATAGATGGACGCCTGGTCACCGGTGGCCTTGTAGTGCTCGACGTCCCAGTGGAGCGTCATGGAGTGGCCCCACGGCCCCACGAACTCGAAGGCCGTGCCCACGGCGTTGCCGTCGATCCAGCGGCCCTCGATGCCCGCCTCCTGCACGCGGCGGGCAGCTTCGTGGAGCGCCTCGGGGCTGCTGGTGCGCCACGCCATGGTCGCGAGCGACGGCTCGGTGCCGGGCTTCACCACCACGCTGTAGCGGTAGTAGTCACCCCAGGCGCGCAGGTACACGTCTTCGCCGATGCGGTCGACCACGGTGAGGCCTACCTGCTCCTCGTAGAACTTCACGGACGCCTCGACGTCCGGCGCGGTGATCGCGACGTAGGACAGGTGCGACAGCAGAGAGATCATCGTTGACCCTTTCGATCCGCCCGGCGTCGTCGCCGGCTCGGATTCCACTATCGCGAGCGGTGGGGGTATCAGGGAATGCCCATTTCCGTATGGCCCGCATAGGTGCGGGTGATATCCGTCTGTGACCTGACTCATCAGCGCCAGTCATACTCCCCATCGGCAGTTTCGTCTGTGCTGATGGCCGGCGGCTCCCTAGGGTGAAGGCGACGCAACGGCGCGAACGAGGTGGATCTTCATGTTCATGTACTTCCCGACCAACTACGTGTGGAGCATGGCGGCGGTCGCCTCGCTCAACTGCGGCGGATACATCGACGAGGTCGACCGCGCCTGCAAGCCGGTCCTGGAGGCCTCGCGCAACGGAGACGACGTGGGCACCGAGCTGCTCTACTCGTCCTGGGCCGCGGTCGCCGACCGCCTCATCGCCTCGGCGGAGCAGGACGTCGCGCTGGGCCGCCGCATCGGCGCGGGCGACAAGTACTACCGCGCCAGCCTCTACACGTCGCAGGCGGAGCGCCTCCAGTCCCCGGACTGGGACGGTCGCAACGCCGCGTATCAGAAGTCGATCGACCTGCTGCTGACTCACGCCGAGCTTGCCGGCGCCCCGCTCGAGCGCGTCGAGATCCCCTACGAGGGTGCGAGCCTGCCGGGGTATCTCTTTGCGGCGGACCCCGACGCCGTTCCCGAGGGGGAACTGCCCCCGGTGGTGATCCAGTGGAACGGCCTCGATTCGACCAAGGAGATGATGTATTACTCGCAGTTCCCGCAGATGCTCGCGCGCCGCGGGATCTCGACCCTCATGGTCGACACGCCGGGATCTGGCGAGGCGCTGCGCATGCGCGGGCTCACCGCGCGCCACGACACCGAGGCTTGGGCGTCCGCGTGCGTCGATTTCCTCGAGGGACGGGACGATGTCGACGCCGGGCGGGTGGGAATCGTCGGGTGGTCGCTGGGCGGGTATTACGCGCCGCGCGCGGCCGCGTTCGAGAAGCGGCTCAAGCTGGTGGTCGCCTGGGGCGCCAATCACGACTGGGCGGCGATCCAGCGGCGCCGCCTGGAGCGCGAGGGCGAGAACCCCGTGCCCCACTACTGGAAGCACGTGCAGTGGGTGTGGGGCGCTTCGGACATGGACGACTTCCTCGAGCGCACCAAGGACATGCATCTCGATGGCGTGGTCGAGCACATCTCGGTGCCCTTCCTCATCACGCACGGCGCCAACGACCGGCAGATCCCGGTGGAGATGGCGCACCGCTCATATGAGCAGGCGGTCAACAGTCCCAAGCGGGAGCTGCGGATCTTTGATGAGCCCGAGGGCGGCACCGAGCACATCTCGATCGACCACATGGCGTACGTCGCGGCGTTCATCGCCGACTGGGTGGCGGAGACGTTCGCGGAGGTGCCCGCGCGCTGACGGGGAGGGACCGGCCGGTACCGTGACACCCATGAACCAGCCGCCTGCCGTCCGCATCGGAATCCTCGGTGCCGCGCGCATCGTCAAGGACGCCCTCCTCAAGCCCGTGGCCGACGTCGAGGGGGTCGAGCTCGCCGCGATCGCCGCGCGCGACGTCGACCGCGCCACCGCGTACGCGTTGGCGCATGGCATACCCACGGTGCACGGGTCCTACCAGGAGCTTCTCGAGGACCCGGACATCGACGCGGTCTACGTCCCGCTGCCGGCCGCGCTTCACGGCGAGTGGACGGTGCGCGCCGCCAGGGCCGGCAAGCACGTGCTGTGCGAGAAGCCGTTCACCGCGTCGCTCGCCGAGGCCGAGGCTGTTCGGCGCGACACCGCCGATGCCGGCGTAGTGGTGATGGAGGCGTATCACACCCACTTCCACCCGCACATGGCGGCGATCCGTGCGGTCCTTGACTCCGGCGAGATCGGGCCGGTGGTCTCGGCCCAGGCGACCTTCTGCATCCCGATCCCGTCGAAGAAAGACATCCGGTGGAGCCGGGAGCTCGGCGGCGGCGGGCTGCTCGACGTGGGCTACTACCCGGTGCGCATGCTCCGAGAGCTCTTCGGCGACGCGCCCGAGGTGCGCGCCGCGAGCGCGAAGCTGCGAGGAGACGTCGACCGGCTGGTCACCGCCGACCTTGACTTCCCGGGCGGGGTGACGGGGCGCATCGTGTCCTCGATGTGGGCGTTCCGTCCCCTCGGGGCGAGCCTGCGGATCACCGGCGAGCGGGGGCGGATCGACGTGCCGTGGCCGTACCACCCGCAGATGAGCGGGCGGGTGAAGGTGCGGATGCCGGCCGGTTCTCGCGTGGAGCGGGTCACGCGGCGCAGCACGTACGCGTTCCAGCTCGACGCGTTCCGTGACGCCGTGCTCGGCGACGCGCCCGTCGAGACCGGCGTTGAGGCAGCCGTGGCCCAGATGTCGACCCTGGCCGCGATCTACTCGGCCGCCGGGGTCGATCTGGGGCGCTGATCCCTATCCGCCGAGCTCCTGCGCCAACGCGACGATGATTCCGTCGGGCCCGCGCAGGTAGCAGAGCCGGTACGCGTCCTCGTACTGCTCGACGTTGCCCACCAGGGTCGCGCCGTGGCGCGACAACCTGGACACGGCATCGTCCACGTCGTCGACGGCGAACATCAGTCGATGCAGCCCGATCGTGTTCGACGGCGGCTGCCGCGGGCTTGCGGGCACCGGGGCGGGGGAGCGGTAGGACGTCAGCTCGACCCTGCCGTGGCCGTCGGGGGTGCGCAGCAGCACGATCTCGCTGTGGACGCCGTCGAGCCCGACCACCCCGTCCGCCCAGGATCCCTGGATGGGTGCGCGGCCTTCGAGTTCCAGCCCCAGCTCCTCGAAGAACGCCGCCGCTGCGTCGAGGTCGCTCACCACGATGGCCACGTTGTCCAGCCGCTTGACGGTCATGGGGCGATCGTAGGCGCATCCGCACGCGCCG
>NZ_JAHEBP010000097.1 GCF_024642165.1 Demequina sp. | reverse complement strand
ACGGTGGCGCACGAGGCCGCCGCGCTGGTGCGCAACCTCGCGGAGGTGCCGCTCGCGGTCGCGTCCCGCACGCTCTCCGAGCGTAGCTCGCTCAACGCGCGGCGGTCCGGCCACCAGTCGAACACCCACCTGGCGGCCAACGCAGCCGGGGCGGGACTCGGGCGCACACGCGAGACCATCGAGGCGGGCAGCCTTCTTGAGGAGGATGCAGCCAGCGGGGACGGTGCCGGCGCGGGGCTGGGCGATGGCACGGGTAGCGAGGGTGAGGCCGGGGGGCCCGGTGGCGGCGCGGGGCCCCGGTACCGGCACGTCGCCGCGGCCTTCGGGGCGGGTCGATTGTCCAGCGAGCAGGGGGCGTTGCTCAAGCGCACCCTCGACGCGCTCGGGGACGCCGCGTTCGAGGTCGAGCAGGACCTGCTCGCGAAGGCCCTGAGGATGTCGCTGGGTGACCTGCGCCGCGTGTGCCGGACCTTGCGAGCGCGGCGCGATCCCGATGCCGTCGCGGAGCGCGAGAAGCAGCAGTACGCGGACCGGTTCGTCGCGGTGTCGGAGGATTCGGACGGCATGGTGCGCGTCACCGCGCGGCTCGACCCCGCGTCGGCCGCACCCGTCACCGCATGGCTCGACGCCCAGACCAAGGACGCCTACCAACGGCGGCGCGAGCAGGATCCGGCCATGGCGGACGTCCGCTCGCGCGGCCAGATTCAGGCGGATGCGTTCGTCATGCTCTTCAACCATGGCCTCGACTGCGAGGCGCCCACGTCGGGGGTGAAGACCGTTGTCGTAGTGCGCCTCGACGCCCAGGCGATGCGGGACGGCTTGGGCTTCGGTGAGTGCGAGCAGACGGCAGCCCCCATCAGCGCGGGCCGCTTGCGTCGCATGGCGGTAGACGCGGGAATCCTGCCGCTGACGCTCGGAGGGGAGTCCGAGGTGCTCGACGTGGGGCGAGAGAAGCGACTGTTCACCAAACCTCAACGCCATGCGCTCGTCGAACGCGACGGAGGGTGCGCGTTCTGTCATGCCCCTCCCGCATGGTGCGCGGCGCACCATTTGCGATGGTGGAGTCACGGCGGTCGAACCGACCTTTCGAACGGGATTCTCCTGTGCACCACCTGCCACCATCGCATCCACGATGACGGCTGGGAGATACGCATCCGCGACGGGAAGGTGTGGTTCACGCCGCCGGCCGCGGTGGATCAAGCCAGGACGCCTCGGCTCGGCGGTCGTGCGGCGCTCGAAGTAGCTACTGCCGGTCGGGACGACGCCAGCGCTGGACGGGACTTGGCCATAGCTGGACGGGACTTGGCCACCACGAGCCGCGCAACCACGCTGGTACCGTGATCGCGCACCTGGGGCCGCGCCCCGCCGCCGTCCGCACCCGCGACCGCACTCACGTCCGCACTCGCGTCCGCACTCGATCCTTGGGGGGAAGCCTTGGCCACGATTCTCACGGTGTGCACCGGCAATATCTGCCGCTCCCCCGCAGCCGAACTGCTGCTCGCCGATGCCCTGGGCGAGTCCGTGGTGGTCGCGAGCGCGGGCACCCACGCGCTGGTGGGTCACGGCATCCCGGAGCCGATGATCGTGGAACTCGCGGCGGACGGGATCGACGGCGCATCACACGCGGGCCGGCAGCTCAACGAGACCATCATGACCGGCGCGGCCATCATCATCACCATGACGCGCGAGCACCGTCAGTTGGCGGTGCAGACGGCCCCGTCCGCACTCAAGCGCACCTTCACGCTCGCCGAGCTGGCCGCGGCCGCCGGGACGGGCGCGACCCTGACCGGCGCCACCATCGATGAGCGGCTCGCGGAGATCCCGGCAGCCGTCGCCGCCCACCGGCACGTGCTCGCGGAGTTCGAGCTCGACGACGTCCCCGACCCGTTCCGGCGGCCGCAGGCGGAATACCACCAGTCGTACCGACTCATCCGCAGCGCGGTGGCCGAGTTCGTGGAGTGGCTCAAGGTCTGACGCTCGCCCTTGCGCAGGCCTAGGCCTCGCTCGACTGGACCCGTCGGCGTGGCCTGGGCCCGCAGCGTCGCCCCTGCTTGAGCGCGCCCCCGCCGGTCCGCCGATGTCCGGTTTACCCAATATTTCCCCTGCGTACCCCTAGTGACGAATGTCACATCTGTGTAGAGTCTGAAGTGCGCAAAGGCCGCGAAAGCGGACATAGCGCCCCGAATTGCGTGGTCTGAGGGAATGACTGACAACGCACGTGACAAATGGGGGAAATCGTGACAGTAGCTCCATCGATGACCATCGGCGGCGTGAGCATTTCGCCCGCGAGCCTGGATGACGCCGTCGAGGACGCCCTCAAGCACGCCTACGCCCACGACGGCACCTGCCTGCGCTTCACCAACACCTGGTGCATCGTGCTGGCCGACCGCGACCCCGAGTACAAGGCCCTCTTGAATGGCTCGGGCGAGAACTTCGCGGACGGCCGCCCCGTCGCCGACGCCATCGCCAAGCGCGCCGGCATGCTCAGCGCCCACGTGCGTGGCCCCTCGTTCTTCGAGCAGGTGCTCGACCGCGGCCGCGTCGCCGGTGTCCGCCACTTCTTCTACGGCGCAGACGAGGCGACGCTCGCGAAGCTGACCGCCGTGGTCGCAGAGCGCTACCCCGGCGCCATCATCGCCGGCCGCCTCGCCCCGCCCTTCGGCACCGCCGAGGAGCTGTGCGCGCCCGAGCTGCTCGACCGCATCGACATCGCGTCGCCCGACATCGTGTGGGTGGGCCTGGGCACCCCCAAGCAGGACATCGTCGCCACCCGCGTGGCCCTCGAACTGGGCGTCACCACCGCCGCAGTGGGCGCCGCCTTCGACTTCCTCGCCGGCACCAAGGCCGTCGCCCCCATGTGGATGCGCGCCGCCAAGTTGGAGTGGCTGTTCCGCTTCGTGTCCGAGCCGCGCCGCCTGTGGCAGCGCTACACGGTGGGCATCTACGACTACCAGCGGATCGTCTGGCGCGACCGCCGCCGCATGGCGTGACCGGTCCCCACGGCCGGACCCCTTCGCGAAACATAGCCCCGGTACACTCTGGGCCGTAGACAAGGACCACTGGTCCACGCCGACACCTTCACTGGGGGGACACAATGAAGCGCGCGTTCATCACGGGAATCACGGGTCAGGACGGTTCGTACCTGGCGGAGCTACTGCTCAGCAAGGGATACGAGGTGCACGGCCTGATCCGCCGCGCCTCGACCTTCAACACCACACGCATCGAACACCTCTACGTCGACCCGCACGAATCCGACGCGAAGCTGTTCCTTCACTACGGCGACCTCTCCGACGGCGCCCGCCTGGTCTCGCTGCTGGCCGCGATCAAGCCCGACGAGGTCTACAACCTCGCCGCCCAGTCGCACGTGCGCGTCAGCTTCGACGAGCCCGAGCACACCGGCGACACCACCGGCGTGGGATCGATGCGCATGCTCGAGGCCGTACGCATGGCGGGCATCGACACCCGCTTCTACCAGGCCTCGTCCTCCGAGATGTTCGGCGCCTCGCCGCCGCCGCAGGACGAGAACACCGAGTTCTACCCGCGCAGCCCGTACGGTGCCGCCAAGGTTTACTCGTACTGGGTCACCAAGAACTACCGCGAGGCCTACGGCATGTTCGCGGTCAACGGCATCCTCTTCAACCACGAGTCCCCGCGCCGCGGCGAGACCTTCGTGACCCGCAAGATCACCCGCGCCGCCGCCCGCATCAAGGCCGGCCTGCAGGACGAGCTGTGGCTGGGCAACCTCGACTCCATCCGCGACTGGGGCTACGCCGCCGAATACGTCGAAGGCATGTGGCGCATGCTGCAGGTGGACGAGCCCGACGACTTCGTGCTCGCCACCGGCGTGGGCATCACGGTGAAAGACTTCCTCGAGGAGACCTTCTCCCACCTGGGCCTCACCTGGGAGGACCACGTCAAGTTCGACGAGCGCTACCTGCGGCCCACCGAGGTCGATGCCCTGATCGGCGATGCCTCCAAGGCGGAGAAGGCCCTGGGCTGGAAGGCGACCGTCGACGGCCGCGAACTCGCCCGGCTCATGGTGGACGCCGACGTCGAGGCCATCCAGCACGAGGGCTCGCCGTGGATCGACACCGTGTCGCTCGCCTCGTGGGGCACCAAGTGACGGTGGGCGCCACCACCGCCCCCGACGGCGTCGAGTTCACCCCCGGCCCGCTGGACCGGGACGCCACCATCTACGTCGCGGGGCACCGCGGGCTCGTGGGTTCCGCCATCGTCCGGCGCCTCGAGAAGGCGGGCTTCACCCACATCGTGGGCCGCGCATCGTCCGAGCTGGACCTCAAGGACCGCGACGCCACCTTCGCGTTCTTCGCCGAGACCCGCCCGCGCTACGTGGTGCTCGCCGCCGCGAAGGTGGGCGGCATCATGGCCAACAGCACCTACCCGGTGGACTTCCTCAGCGACAACATCCGCATCCAGACCAACGTCATCGACGCGGCGCTCAGCGTCGACGTGGAGCGGCTGCTGTTCCTGGGCTCGAGCTGCATCTACCCCAAGTTCGCGCCGCAGCCCATCCCTGAGGACTCGCTGCTCACCGGCCACCTGGAGCCCACCAACGACGCCTACGCGATCGCCAAGATCGCCGGCATCCTCCACATCCAGGCCGCGCGCCGGCAGTACGGCAAGCCGTGGATCTCCGCGATGCCCACCAACCTGTACGGCCCGAACGACAACTTCTCGCCCCAGGGAAGCCACGTGCTGCCGGCCCTCATCCGCCGGTACGACGAGGCGGCGCAGTCCGGAGCGGCCTCCGTCACCAACTGGGGTACGGGCAGCCCGCGCCGCGAGTTCCTGCACTCCGACGACATGGCGGACGCGTGCCTGCACCTGCTCGAGCACTACGACGGCCCCTCTCAGGTGAACGTGGGGACCGGCACGGACGTCACCATCAAGGAGATCGCGGCGACGATCGCCGGGGTCGTCGGCTACGAGGGGAGCACCGAGTGGGACACGTCGAAGCCCGACGGCACCCCGCAGAAGCTGCTCGACGTCAGCTACCTGGCGTCACTGGGCTGGACGTCGCAGATCTCCCTCGAAGAGGGGCTGCGCCGCACCGTCGAGTGGTACCGGGAGAACGTGGAGCAGCTCAGGGGCTAGCTGGCCCTGCGCTGCTACCCGGCGCCACCGCGCGAGTACTCCACCACCACATGGCGCATCGCCGAGGAGGACATGCCCACGCCGCGCGCCACCCTGCCCACCAGCCATCCGGACGGGTTGTGCCCCGTGACCGCCGTGACCGCGCCGCCCGCGAGGCCCTTGCCCACGCGGCCCACCCCGCCCAGCATGACGTGAGCGCGTGACTCCTCACGCAGCTTGAGCCGCCCTAACACGTTGCCGCCGCGCAGGTGACGCCGCCAGGCCCATCTGAGGCTCATGCGATCCGGGGTCAGCGGCTCATGCACCACCGCCTCCGCCGACCACACGAAGGTGCAGCCGGCCTCGTTGACCAGATGCCAGAAGAACTCGGTGTCCGAGCCGCCGGAGCCCGAGAAGCGCTCGTCGAATCCGGGGCTCCCCGCACGCTCCCACGCCTCGCGCCGCACCAAGGTGTTGTTGGTCGCCGGCAACCCGTCCGAACTTCCCGTCTCCCGCTGCGGATACCCGAAGAGGCCGCGTGCGCGCACCCAGCCCGGCGCATCGTCCGGGAACACGGTATCCACCTGCCCGTTGACGATGTCCACTCCGTAGAGGTCCGCACACGCCGCCAGCTCGCCCAGCCACCCGGGCTCGACGTACTCGTCGTCGTCCACGAACACGAACGCCTGCGTGTCCTCCTCGATGCCGGCAAGGCACCGGTTGCGCGCGGCCGCGATCCCCGGCCGCGGCTCGTGCGCGTAGACGATGCGGCGGCCCGCGTACGCCTCCACGGTGGCGCGGGCGCCGCCATCAGGATTGTTGTCGACCACCAGGAGAGTCGCGTCCGCCGTGGTCGGATCCGCGACGTACGAGTCGAGGAACGCGCGCAGCGGCTCCGGGCGGCCGTAGGTGCACACCGTGACCAGCACGCGCGCGAGATCGATCGGGTGGGTCACGTGGCGCCTCCCTCAGTGGTGCGGGCATCGGGTGCGGTGGCGCCGGAGCGTGCGGGGGCGCCGGTGGACACCGGGAACTGCGACGCCGGACCGCGAACCGACGGCGCGAGCGGCACCGGACCGGCGACACCTGCACCCACGGGTGGGACGGGGAGGCGGGAGTCCGGCGCCTCGGCGTACGACAGACCTACCGCCAGCACGAAGAGCAGGTAGCCGAACGGCGACTCCATGATGACGCCCACGGCCGCCGCGAACAGCACCCCCATCTGTATCGCGGCGCCGAATCGCGCCCCAGGGTCGCGGCGCATCCGCCGGACGGGCGGAAGCAGGAACAGGGCGAATGCGATGAGGGCGAGCGTGAGGCCGATGCCCCCGACCAGCGCGTACCAGCCCACCAGGAAGCTGTGCGCTTGGCGCACCGAGCTCGACCCCGACAGGTACTCAACGGCGCCGGAGTCCACGATGAAGCTGGACCCGAAGCCCTTGCCGAACCACCGGGCGGGCGCATCGTGACCCACATACGTGATGATGCGGTCCCACGCATCGATGCGAGCGGACGTGGTGTTCGAGCTCCCGGACTCGATGGATCCGGCGAAGAGGCGCTCCAGCGCACGCGCCCAGCCTGAGCTCTGGGCGGCGACGATGATGCCCGCCGCGAGCACGGGCAGCGCGGCGAACACCGCGGCCAGCCGGACCGGGCCCAGACGCTCGTCGCGGAACGGGCGGCTGGCGATCGCGACGGCGCCCGCGACGATCAGCATCGCGACCAAGCCCGCGCGGCTGCCCTGCACCAACTGAGCGGAGACGGCCGCTGCCACCACCAGCAGTCGCCACGGTATGGGCGCCCGCGACAGCACCGTGACCGTGGCGATGGCGATGCCGCCCACCAGGCCATCGAAGTCGCCGCGCGACGTGAACACCGGGACGCCCACGATCGGCAGGGCGAACTCTCGCACCACGCCGAACTCCACGGCCGCGTACCAGAAGGTGTGGATCACGCTGGCGACCATCAGGCCGCGCAGGACGCGCGCCACCCCCACCACGCGCACCGCGAGCACGAAGACGGGCGTCAGGGCGAGGTAGACGAACGGCAGCGCGTCACGGATCGCGAACAGGTCGGGGGCGCCGCCGCGCACCAGGCCCAGCACGCCGACGACGGCCATGAGCACAGCCCCGGCCGCGACAGGGACCGGGGTGCGCGGCAGCCTCAGCTCGGCGGAGTTGCGCGCCCGGTCGAGCCCGATGATCAGCAGGCCCACCACCACCAGCGCATCGGTGAGGAACACTGGCGCGCCGGGCACGCCGATGTACGTGCCCCACCGTCCACCCGCGACCGCCACCAGCGGGCCCGCGACCATGAGGGCGGCCCCCACCCGCAGCGCCCCGCTCGACGCGACGGCGAGGCGCAGCAGCTCGGCGCTGCCGGCGGCCGCTACGTCCCGAGCGTCCGCGTCAACGGGCGCCGCCGGCATGGCGGCTGTCACTCGCGCTCCCCCACAAGCGCGCGCCCGTAGACGCTCTCCATGAACTCCAGCATCGCCTCGTACGTCCACGGCCTGTCTGGCAGCGGCGACTCCTCCGCGGCGGCCACGGCGGCGGCCGCGAGCCGGGACGGAAGCGTGCCCACCGGACGCGCCGCTACCGGACGCGCCAGCGTCCCCGCCAGGTCGCTCACGCCGCCCAGGTCGAGGCACACCACGGGGGTGCCGAGACCCGCCGCCTCCGCGGCCGCCCACGGCGCGGAG
>NZ_JAHEBP010000096.1 GCF_024642165.1 Demequina sp. | reverse complement strand
CGAGCGGTCGCCTCCGCGCATGCCGCTCATGGTGAGGAAGGATCGCGGGGCGTCGCCGGAGAACAGGTTCGAGATCGAGACCCCGCCGTCGGCGAGCAGTCCCCGGCCGTCCGAGATCCGCTCCTCGATGAGCGCCGCGTCGGCGGGCACGTTCGCGACCAGCATGCGACCCAGCTCGCGGTCCCACCACCGGAACGCGGGGATGTTCTCGTTGGAGCCGTGGAGGATGCCCGCCTGGCTCACGGGCGTGGTGGACGGCACCCGCGCGGTCCACTCGGTCCAGCGGTGGCTTCCGGAGCGGATCCATCGCGAGACGGTGGGGAGGTTGCCCGCGCGGATCTCGTTCTCGAGGAGCGGCGCCGAGACCCCGTCGAGCTGGATGATCAGCATGCCCGGGAGACCGTCGGGCTCCGGGCGGTCGCCCCGCAGCGCCGATCGCGTCGCATGGACCAGCAGGTAGTCGTAGGAGCCCACCGAAAACAGCCAGGTCACGAGGGTCATGAGGATGGTGAGGACCCACGAGGCGACCAGCGCCCATCCCACGTTCGCCACGTCGACGCCGGGGGCGAGCCACAGCGCGAGCCCCACGGTCACCACGTTCGCGCCCAGCGCCGTCACCAGCGTGCCGGCCCACCCGAACCGGCTCGCGAGCCTCAGCCACACCGGCTGCAGCAGCCACGTCACCACACCCACCGCGACGCCGGCCGCCAGGCCCGCGATCCAGCCGTCCGCCGTGACTCCTGGGGTGATTCCGATGGTCGCCCACACCAGCAGCGCCTGCACGGCGAGCTGCGCGGCCCGCGTCGCCCGCCCGCGCACGGTGCGCGGCGACGCGTGAATGGCGTGCGACAGCTCGCGCTCGCGGTCGCCCTGGAACCAGGCATGGGCGGAGGGGCTCCAGGCGAGCGCCAGCGAGGCGCCGGCGACGGCCACCACCGTGGCCGCGGCCCCAATGCCGGACTCTCCGGCCTGGTAGAGCGCGTAGAGCACGCGGAAGGCGAGCAGCGCCGTGAGCAGCAGCCGCGCGCCGTTTGACCCACGCCACAGCGTGACGGCAAGGGTGAGCAGCGCCAGCCCGGCGATTCCCAGGGCGAGGGTCACCGCCGTCGGAACCCCCGCATCGTCCCCCTGAACCGGGGTGACCAGCACCGCTGCGGCGACGGCGATCTCGAGCAGGCCGCCGAGCCCCGTCACCAGGGCGAGCGCGATCACGGCGACAGGGCGCCGCGGGCGCGTGACCCCCGGCGCGGCCACGGGCGCCTGCGGGTCCGTCACGTCAGCGCAGCGGCGTCGCGGCGATGGCGAACGAGGCCTCCACCGCCTGTCCCGGCTCGACGGTGAACAGCCCCGTGCCCTCCACGCCGTTCGCGGCGAGGGTGAACGCGTCGTTCGCGTTCGACACCGGCTCGAAGGCGAAGAAGTCCTTGCCCGGCGGGATGTACAGGACGGCGTGTGACAGGAGCGAGTCGGCGGTGATCTCGAGGCCGAGCGTGCCGGGGTACTCGATCGCGGCGAGCGTCTCGCCGGTGCGGCCGGTGAAGCAGTCGTCCACGAAGGTCTGCCCCACGGGGCGGCGGGTGGTGAAGTTCGCGTGGGCGGGGATCTCGCCGGCGCCCTCGGTGGGCATCTGCTGCGCGAGCGCGTAGCCGTGCGCGCACCGCACCTCGAGCTCCGCCTCCGCGGAGCCCGCGACGGACCGCAGGAAGTAAGGGTGGTGGCCGAACCCGGCGGGGAACGCCTCCTGGTCGACGTTCTCGACGCCGTAGGTCCACACGAAGCGATCGCCGTCGAGCGCATAGGTGAACCGCGCGACGAACGCCCACGGCCAGTTCATCCCGAAGTAGTCGCGAGAGTCGAGCTCGAGCACCGCGCGGTCATCGGAGCGCTCCACGACGGCCCACGGGTACTCCCAGCCGGTGCCGTGGATCGCGGTGCCGTCCGGCCAGTTGACACGCAACGCGTACTCCGTGCCGTCCCACCGCAGCCGGCCCTCACGGATCCGGTTCGACCAGGGGACCAGGGGATAGGAGGCGGTACGGGACGCGGTGGCGAGGTTCGCCGCCGTGGTGGGACGCAGCACGTCCGCCCATTCGTCCTCGAGGCGGACCTGGCCGAATGCGACGGATCCGCCGGTCGAGGGAAGCAGGCCGACCTTCCAATAAGGGTTCTCGATGGTGATGATCTCGGGCATGTCTCCATCATGGCCGAAGCGCCACGGCGCGGCCACGCCGGAGGTCCCGACGCGCCGCGCGGCGCCGGTGCCGTGCACAATGGCGCCATGCCACCTCGTCCCCGCGCGCGCCTCGCCGCCGTGGCGACCGCGCTGGCCGTCGCGCTCGCCGGATGTGGGGCGGTGCCCGAGTTCCCGATCGTGGGTCCCACCGCGGTGCTCGAGTATCCGCGCACGCTGCAGGCGCAGCGCTGGATCGAGGTCCACGTCGAATCCGAAGGCGGCGAGGACGTGATGGTGACCGGAGGCGCCCTGTTCTCGCCCTCCTTCGAGCGGCTCGACGCGGTCGAAGTCGGGGTGCGCGTCTACCCGGGCCACGACGCTCGGGTGCGGCTCCCCCTGGGCGACGCTGTGTGCCCGGCCGGCGCCGGGCCCAGCAGCGCCCAGCTGGTGATCGAGTCCGACGGCGCCGAGGTGGTGCAGTCCGTGGCGGTGGACGATGCGGTGCTCGCCGAGATCAACCAGAACGAGTGTCTGATGCAGGGCGTGACGGACGCGGCGGTGCCGAGCCTGGGGCTCCCGGGTGCGATCGACGACGGCGCGCTGCACACCACGATCACCTTGACGCGAGCGGAATCGTCTCAGTCGGTGGTGCTGACCCAGGCGGCCGGGTCCGTCATCTTCGCGCTGGAGGCCGATGCGGGCGAGCTGCCGGCCGAGCTGGTCGCCGGCCGCCTGCGGCTCGAGGTGCCCGTGACCATCCGCGTCGCCAGGTGCGACCCGCACGCGTTCGCGGAGTCGAAGCAGACGTTCCTGTTCAAGGTCTGGATGAGCGTGGGTGGCGGCCCCGAGACCTACGTTGAGATGCACGCTGAGGGCGCCCTGATGGAGGTCCTCCAGGAGCTGTTCGACGCGTGCGGCGAGGCCGACCGGGCCTAGTTCGGCGGTGCCTCGCTAGGAGCCAGATCTACGATGCCCCCATGAGCGAGCGCATCCTTGCCCCCGAGCTGGCAGCGGGACAGAAGTTGCACGGCCCCGTGTCCTACTTTCCGAGCATCGAGACGAGGTACGGCCGGCCGATGCAGGAATGGATCGACCTGGTCCAGCCCCGGTTGGCGGAGAGTCGCCACATGGAGGTGGTCGAGTGGCTCAAGACCGAGCACGCCATGGGCCACGGCCACGCGAATGCCGTCGTGGGCTGGGTGAAGGCACGGCTGGACTGACCGCCGCCCGCCGCGAACGTGTCTCGACGGGCGCATCGTCCCGTCGCGCGCCTCGACGCGCGCAATGTCTGCCGCCGGACGTAGCCTGACGCTGTCCGCGCCCCAGTCCCCGGAGGAACCATGGCCACCGTCTCGACCTATCTCAACTTCGACGGCACCTGCGAGGAGGCGTTCCACTTCTACCGGGACGTCTTCGGCGGGGAGTTCACCGCGCCGGTCCAGCTCATGCGCGAGGTTCCCGGCGCGCCTCCGATGTCCGAGGAGGAGGGCGGCCGCGTCATGCACGTCGCTCTCGAGACCCTGGGCGGGCACCAGATCATGGGCACGGACATCATGCCGTCGATGGGGCACAAGCTCACCAACGGCAACGCGATCTCCATCAACCTCGAGTACGACGACGAGGACTCCCTGCGCGACGCCTTCGCGAAGCTTGCCCAGGGCGCGAAGGAGTCCTACGGGCCGCAGGCCGAGTTCTGGGGCCAGCTGTTCGCCACCTGTGAGGACCGCTTCGGGATCCGCTGGATGATGGTCTCGCCGCTCACCGAGGGAGTGGGGCTGGCGTAGGTCCAGACCCGCGCATCGTCCCGCCGTCCTAGTCGGTCACCCGGTAGGCGCCCTCGACCGCGTCGAAGAACGCGTTCGCGAGGTCCTGGAAGGCGTCCCGATCCAGGCGGATGGTGTCGCCGGGGTCCAACCCGAGCACGGTGGTCTCCGCGGTGAGACCGGTGCTCGCCGGAGGGTCGAACCGGCCGCCGTTGCCGTTGAGCGCCTCGACCACGGCGCGCATCTCCTTGAGCGGCCCCGGGCCGTCACCCTCGGCCTCACGCGCACGATGAGCGAACATGCCCTCGAGTTGCCCGGCCATCGCGACGAAGTACTCGTCCTCGATCTCCCTCAGGGCGCCGTCCATCGAGCCATCGTCCGGCGCCTGAGCGAGCAACAGGTCGAACGCGGCCACCTGCGCCTCGATGCGCCACCGGCACGATGCGATGTAGTCCCCGCTGAATCCAGCACTTGCGACCATGTGTGCCTCCCGGTACCAGTATGGCGTCGACGTGGCGGCGCGCGCATCGGCTCTCCCGGACTCGCCACGGCCATTCCGCCGGTCACGGCTGCGCGGAGCGATCCTTGATCTGCTGGACCAGAATGTCCTCCGCGGCCCGCGCGCGGGTCTCCCGGTCCGCCTCCTCGGGGCTCGGGTAGCGCACGCGTACGAACGGCCGCGACCGCTGGTACGCGAGCCGCACCCGGGAGTCGCGGACCAGCCAGGCCGCGGCCCCGATGGCGACCAGCACGGACGCGATCGCGCCCACCCCGATCGACCACCGCGGCCCCCAGTTCTCGCCGATCCAGCCCACGACGGGAGACCCGATGGGCGTGCCGCCCAGGAACACCATCATGTAGAGCGCCATGACGCGGCCGCGCATCCGCGGGGTGGTGGTGGTCTGCACGGCGGCGTTCGCGGACGTGATCATGGTGAGCACCGTGAAGCCCACGGGCACGCACGCGATGACGTAGAGCGGGTATGTGGGCGCCAGCGCCATGAGCGCGGAGGCGATCCCGAAGGCGAATGCCGCTCCCACGATGAGTCGCAGCCGCGGGCGCGGGCGGCGCGCCGCGAGCAGCGCACCCGTGAGCGAGCCGATCGCGGTGACCGAGCCGAGCAGACCGTACTCCCCGGGCCCCTTGCCGAACTCGGTGGCCGCCATCATCGCGCTCGTGAGCTGGAAGTTGAGGCCCAGCGCCGCCACCACGCCCACCACCACCATGATCACCACGATGTCGGGTCTGCGGCGCACGTAGCGGATGCCCTCGCGCACCTGGCCGCGGCCGCGGACGGCACGCTGCTGCGGATGAAGCTCGCCGCGCCGCATGGCGAGCAGCGCTGCGATGGTGGCCCCGAAGGTCGCCGCGTTGATGATGAACACCCAGCCGGACCCGACCACCGCGATGAGCAGGCCGGCGACGCCGGGGCCGATCAGCCGGGCGGCGTTGAACGATGCGCTGTTGAGGGCCACCGCGTTCGGCAGCGACGCGGTGGGCACCAGATCGGAGACGAAGGTCTGCCGCGCGGGCCCGTCGATCGCGGACACCACGCCGAGCGCCAGGGCGAACGCATACACGTGCCACAACTCCGCGTGGCCGGCCACGGTGAGGATGCCGAGCCCCAGCCCCAGCAGCCCCTGACCCACCTGGGTCCACAGCAGGAGCTTGCGGTGGTCGATGCGGTCCGCGAGCACGCCCGCCCACGCGGACAGGAACAGGAACGGCGCAAACTGCAGCGCGGTGGTGACGCCCACCGCCACGCCGGACTCGTTCGTGAGCACGGTGAGCACCAGCCAGTCCTGCGCGACGCGCTGCATCCAGGTGCCCACGTTCGACACGAGGGCGCCCGCGAACCACAGGCGGTAGTTGAAGATGCGCAGCGAGGCGAAGGTTTGAGTCATTCCACCAGGCACAACCGGCTGACGCGGGCGGTTCTTCCGCGGCGTCGCGCCGATACGTGCGCCGCCATCACCCTAAGCCCGCCCCGCCGCCCGCCGCCCGGCGCGCGTCGCCCCGCGGTGGGACGATGCCAGGGTGGGTCCCGCACGTGGCCCCCGGGGAGGGTGATATGCGCTATCTGTTGCTGGTTTGCATGGAAACGGTCGACGACCCCGCGGGCGGCCCCGATGACATCGACCGCTGGGTCGAGCAACACGATGCGAGCGGCGCGCGGGTGTGGGGGGACCGCCTGGCGGACGCGGGGGAGTCCCGCGTGGTCAGAGTCCGCGGTGCGGGCGCCACCGTCGAGCCGGGGCCGCTGTCGGACGCGCACCGCGCGATCGCGGGCATCGACATCCTCGAGTGCGACACCCTGGACGAGGCCGTCGCGATCGCGCTCGACCACCCCATGGCGCGTGGCGGGGTGCTCGAGGTGTGGCCGTTCTACGACTGGGCGGCGGAGGGCTGACCGCCCACCCGGCCTGCGCATCGTCCCGCTAGCCTGGACGCATGCCCTCCCTGCTCATCCTTGGCGGCACGGCCTGGCTGGGTCGCGAGACCGCCCGGGAGGCGCTCGCGCGCGGGTGGCAGGTGACGTGCCTGGCGCGCGGGACGTCGGGAGCGGTCGCGCCGGGCGCCATGCTGGTCACCGCGGACCGCGACCGGCCCGGCGCCTACGACGCCGTGAGCGACACCCGTTGGGACGCGGTGGTCGAGGTCAGCTGGCAGCCCCGGCAGGTGCGCGAGGCGGCCCAGGCGATCGCGGCCGATCGCTGGGTCTATGTCTCCTCGGTCGCGGCGTACGCGCCCACCCGCGAAACGATCGCGGAGGACGCGCCGCTGCGCGAGCCCGTCGAGCCCGACGCCGTGGTCGACGGCACGCGCTATGACGCGGCGAAGGTGCGCTGCGAGCTCGACACCCGTGCGTCGCATCCCGACGCGCTGTTGGTGAGGGCGGGCGTGATCGTGGGCCCCGGCGACCCCACGGAGCGGTTCGCGTACTGGCCTCGCCGCGCGGCGGACGCCGGCGATCACGCGATGATCGAGCCCGGCGGGCCCATGCATCCGTTGCAGGTGGTCGACGTCCGCGACCTGGTGGCGTGGCTGGTGTCCGCGATCGAGGGGGGCGTGACGGGCGCGGTCAACGCCGTCGGCCCGCCGATGCGTTTCAAGGACATGGTGTGGCTCGCGCGGGCGACCGCGGTGTCTACGGGCGCTCGGGTCGAGGCCCCGCCCGACCGCCTCGCGGACCTGGACATCCGGCCGTGGAAGGGCCCGCGGTCGTTGCCGCTCTGGCATCCCGATGACGGCTCCGGCGCGCGCACCGGCTACCACTCCGACGCGCGGTTCCTCGAGACGGGCGCCACCCTGCGCCCCCTGAGGGAGACGATGCGCGACGTCCTGGCGGAGGAGATCGAGCTGGGCGTGGATCGGGAGGGGCCGTCGGGCCTCACCCGCGAGGAGGAGCTCGCCGCGCTCGAGGAGTTGGCGTAGGCGGGCCTGCCGCGGGCGAGGCTCAGGCGCTCGCGGGGGCGAGGTAAACCATGGTCGAGCCGCGCGCCGGCACGAACGCCTGCGAGCGCGCGAACACCCGGAAGCGGCCGGAGGCGTCGACGGCGCCGATGGGCACGGCCTCCATTCCGCGTCCGCCCAGGCTCGCGGCCAGCTCGCGCCAGCCGTACTCCTTTGTCAGCGGCGTGGCCCGCACGCGCCAGCCCTCGGCCAGACGCGCGTCGAGGTAGGCGAGGCCTGCGCGGCCGTCGAACGCGTAGGCCGCGCGGCGGTCGAACGCCAGGCGGCCGCGCTCACTCGCCGCCTCGCCGGTGGGGGCGAGCTGGAAGGCGCGGTGATGACCCAGCTCGGCGCCCAGGTCGCGCGCCACCAGCGCGTTGTACGGATCGCTGTCGGTGGCGGCGAGCACGATCCCGTGCGC
>NZ_JAHEBP010000095.1 GCF_024642165.1 Demequina sp. | reverse complement strand
ATGGGTGTCGAGCTGGTCGAGGGGCGCGACCTCGAGACCCACAACGGCCGCGTGTACATGCGCACCACGGCCGGGCGCCGCCGTGTCGACGTCATCTACCGCCGCGTGGACGACGAATACCTGGATCCGGTGGAGTTCCGCCCCGACTCCGCGCTGGGCGCGCCCGGGCTGGTCCACGCCGCGCGCCTGGGCAACGTCACCCTCGCGAACGCGATCGGCAACGGCGTCGCGGACGACAAGCTCATCTATACCTACATGCCCGACCTCACGCGCTACTACCTGGGCGAGGACCCGGTGCTCCCCAACGTCGACACCTGGCGCCTCGAGGAGCCCGAGGCTCGGGAGGAGGTCATGGATCGCCTCGATGAGCTCGTGGTCAAGCCGGTCGACGGCGCGGGTGGCAAGGGAGTGATCATCGGGCCCAAGGCGTCCCGCAAGGAGCTCGACGAGGCCCGTGGCCAGATCCTCGAGGACCCGCGGGGCTGGATCGCGCAGCCGGTGATCCAGCTGTCCACCGTGCCCACCCTCACCGACGACGGCCTCGAGCCGCGGCACGTCGACCTCCGTCCGTTCGCCGTGAACGACGGAGACGACGTGTGGGTGCTCCCCGGCGGCCTGACGCGCGTGGCGCTCGCCCGCGGCCAGCTCATCGTCAACTCGTCCCAAGGCGGCGGTTCCAAGGACACCTGGGTGCTCGGTGGCGTCCGCCAGCGCGGCGTCACCACCCCGCCCCCGGAGTCCCGTGTCGAACTCGAGGGGATCGGCTCGGTGCCGCAGGAGGCCCACCCGGACGACGTGGAGCACGACCAGCAACAGCAACAGCAGCAGCAACAGCAGGAGAGGGGCGCGTCATGCTGAGCCGCATCGCCGAATCCCTGTTCTGGATCGGCCGCTACGTCGAGCGCGCGGACAACACCGCCCGCCTGCTCGATGTCCACCTCAACGTGCTGCTCGAGGATCCGTGGGTCGACGAGCCGAGCGCCAACGGGTCCTTGCTCACCGTGATGAACTGCCCGGTCGAGCAGCCGGTGACCCGCCGCGACGTGCTCGCCACGCTGGCCTTCGACCCCGAACGGTCGACCTCCATCGCCTGGACGCTGGGCGCCGCGCGCGAGAACGCTCGCAGGGCTCGCGAGGTCATCAGCACCGAGGTGTGGGAGTCGCTCAACACCACTCGCAACCAGCTGCCGCGGTGGACCGCGTCGGCGCGCCCCCACGAGTACTTCGTGTGGGTGCGCGAGCGCGCCGGGGTGGTCTGGGGACTCCACAGTGCGACCACGTCGCGCGACGACGCCTGGCACTTCATGGAGCTGGGCCGCTCGCTGGAGCGGGCCGACATGATCGCGCGCCTGCTCATGACCCGTCACTTCGAGGGCACCACCGGCCCCAACTGGACCACTCTGCTGCGCTCGTGCAGCGCCCACGAGGCGTATCTGCGCACCGTGCGGGCGCTGGTCACCGAGGAGCGTGCCGCGGAGTTCCTGCTCATCGACCGGCTCTTCCCGCGCTCGATCGCCTACAGCCTCGCCAAGGCGGAGGACACGCTGGGACTGATCGAGGGCGCATCGAACTCGCGGGCGTTGTCCGACCGCGCGCGCCTGGCGCTCGGCCGGGCGCGCACCAATCTTGAGTACCGGGACGTGCGGGACGTGCTCGACGATCTTCCCAGCCAGATGCGCGAGGTGCAGCGCGCGTGCGGCACCGCATCGAACCTCATCCGCGATCGCTACTTCCTGCCGGCCTCGACCGTGCTGTGGAGCCAGGAGGCCCTGTGACCACGCTGCGCATCGAGCATCGCACCCGCTTCTCCTACGAGGACTCCATCGTCTCGTCCTACAACGAGGCCCGGCTGTCGCCGGCGTGGCTCCCGCGTCAGCGGGTGCTCGAGTCCAAGGTCGACATCTCTCCGGTGACGTGGCGGTCCTCCTACCGCGACTACTGGGAGGCCGAGGTCACCGTCTTCGAGGTCCTCCAGCCCCACGACCAGCTCACCGTCGTGGGCTCGAGCCTGGTCGAGATCACCAGCCAGCCGGCGCGCGAGGAACGCACCACCTGGGACACGCTGCACGGCCCGCGATTCCAGGACCTGCTCAGCGAGTACCTGGGGTTGAGCGACGTCACGGAACCCACCGCTGAGCTGGCGGACTTCGCCCGCGAGGCCGCCGGGCGGCTCGAGCCCGACGCGGCGGCCCGCGCCATCTGCGACCACCTTCACGACCAGATCCGCTACGTGCCCGGCGCCACCACCGTGCACACCCCGGCACGCGATGCGTGGGGGAAGCGGTCGGGCGTGTGCCAGGACTTCGCGCACCTCGCGATCGGCGCGCTGCGCACCATCGGCATCCCGGCTCGCTACGTGTCCGGCTACCTGCACCCGCGCAGCGACGCGGGGATCGGCGAGACCGTCAGCGGCGAGTCGCACGCCTGGGTCGAGTGGTGGACGGGCGACTGGTTCGGCTTCGACCCCACCAACGACCGCGAGGTGGGCGATCACCACGTGATCGTGGCACGTGCTCGCGAGTACCCGGACGTGCCGCCGCTACTGGGCGTGGTCGCGGGGAGCACCAATGGCCTGGACGTGAAGGTTCGTGTCACGCAGGTGGAATAGCGGGGTGGTCCGGGGGGACGATGCGCCCGCCGGGGAGGTCTCCGCGCGCCGCTAGAATCCTGGGGTGACCGAGACGACCGTGAACGACGCCGCCCGCTACGACTTCCATGCGATCGAGGAGCGCTGGCTCCCCGTGTGGGACGAGCGCCAGCTGTTCCGCTCGGGGCGGCCGGAGGACACGCGTCCCACCAAGTACGTGCTCGACATGTTTCCGTACCCCTCGGGCGACCTTCACATGGGCCACGCGGAGGCGTACGCGCTCGGCGACGTGATCGCCCGTCACTGGATCCAGAAGGGCTTCAACGTCCTGCACCCCATCGGCTGGGACTCCTTCGGACTGCCGGCGGAGAACGCGGCGATCAAGCGCGGCATCGACCCTTACGGGTGGACCGAGGACAACATCGTCCAGCAGCGGGCCTCGATCAGGCGCTATGCGTGCTCGTTCGACTGGGACCGGGTGCTCATGACGCATCGTCCCGACTACTACCGCTGGAACCAGTGGCTGTTCACGCGCCTGTTCGAGCGGGGCCTGGCCTACCGCAAGCCGAGCCTGGTGAACTGGTGCCCCAACGATCAGACGGTGCTGGCGAACGAGCAGGTGGTCGCCGGCCTGTGCGAGCGATGCGACACCCCGGTCACCAAGAAGAAGCTCACGCAGTGGTACTTCAAGGTCACCGATTATGGGGACGAGCTGCTCGACGAGCTCGAGACGCTGCGCGGCACCTGGCCCTCGAAGGTCATCGCGATGCAGCGCAACTGGATCGGCCGGTCCACGGGCGCGGACGTCTCCTTCACGATCGAGGGCCGTGACGAGCCCATCGCGATCTACACGACGCGTCCGGACACCCTGTACGGCGCGACCTTCATGGTGGTCGCCGCGGACTCCGACCTCGCCGCCGAGCTCGCGCAAGGCGCGGACGAGCAGACCCGGGCGGAGTTCGACGCGTACGCGGAGAGCGTGAAGAAGGAGTCGGAGATCGACCGGCTGGCGACCGAGCGCGAGAAGACCGGCGTCTTCCTGCAGCGCTACGGAATCAACCCGGTCAACGGCGAGAGGCTGCCCATCTGGGCGTCCGACTACGTGCTCGCGGACTACGGGCACGGCGCCATCATGGCGGTGCCCGCCCACGATCAGCGCGACCTCGACTTCGCCCGCGCCATGGACCTGCCCGTGCGCGTGGTTCTCGACTGCCGGGACGATGCGGGCGAGCGCCTGGCGGACCCGGTCGAGTCCGGCGTCGCGACCACGGGCGACGGCACCCTGGTGAACTCGGGTTCGCTCAACGGACTGGCGAAGGCCGAGGCGATTGCGGCGATCACCGCCGAGCTCGCGGCGGCCGGCAGCGGCGTGCCGGCGGTCAACTACCGCCTGCGGGACTGGCTGATCTCCCGGCAGCGCTACTGGGGAACGCCCATCCCGATCGTGCACTGCGACGCGTGCGGAGAGGTGCCCGTGCCCGACGATCAGCTGCCGGTCACGCTGCCCCCCGCCGAGGGGCTCGACCTCAAGCCCAAGGGCCAGTCGCCGCTCGCGGCGGCGACGGACTGGGTGAACACCACCTGCCCGGACTGCGGGGGTGCCGCCCTGCGCGACACGGACACCATGGACACCTTCGTGGACTCGTCCTGGTACTTCCTGCGCTACCTGTCGCCGGGCAAGACCGACGGCCCGTTCGACGTCGAGGCCGCCGCGAAGTGGGCGCCTATCGACCAGTACGTCGGCGGCGTGACCCACGCGATCCTCCACCTCCTGTACTCGCGCTTCATCACGAAGGCGCTGCGCGACATGGGCATGATCGACTTCGGCGAGCCGTTCACCGCGCTGCTCAACCAGGGCATGGTGCAGATGGACGGCTCCGCGATGTCGAAGAGCCGCGGCAACCTGGTGCGCCTGTCCGAGCAGCTCGACGAGTTCGGCGTCGACGCCGTGCGCCTCACGATGGCATTCGCCGGTCCCCCCGAGGACGACATCGACTGGGCGGACGTGTCTCCATCGGGCTCCGCCAAGTTCCTCGCCCGCGCCTGGCGACTCGCCCGCGACGTCACCGGCGAGCCGGGCGTCGACCCGGCCACGGGCGACGCCGCGCTGCGGGCCATCACCCATCGCACGCTGCACGACGCGCAGAGCCTGGTCGAGGCCTTCCGCTTCAACGTGGTGGTCGCGCGCGTCATGGAGCTGGTCAACGCCACGCGCAAGGCGATCGACACGGGTGCGGGGCCTGCGGACCCGGCCGTGCGCGAGGCCGTCGAGACGGTGGCGATCCTGCTCAGCCTGTTCGCGCCGTACTGCTCCGAGGAGATGTGGTCGATGCTCGGCCACGAGGACGTCGCGCTGGCCACGTATCCCGCGGTCGACGAGTCGCTGCTGGTCGAGGAGACCGTCACCTGCGTGGTCCAGGTCAAGGGCAAGGTGCGGGACCGTCTCGAGGTGCCTCCGGGAATCGGCGAGGACGAGCTGCGAGAGCTCGCGCTGGCCAGCGACGGCGCGGCGCGGGCCATCGGCGATGCCGCGATCCGCACGGTGATCGTCAGGGCGCCGCGGCTGGTCAACATCGTGACGGCGTGACGGCGTGACGCACGGGCCGTCCGCCGGGGCGGCTCGCTAGGGTGTGCCCATGACCGTCGCAGTCATCGTCGACTCCGCCGCCTCGCTCCCGCCGGCCCTCGCGCAGCGCTGGGGAGTACGAGTGGTGCCGCTGCAGGTGATCGTCGACGCGGCCTCGTACGACGAGGGCGTAGGGATCGACGCGGACACCGTGCTCGCCCGCCTGACCGAGGGCGCGGCGGTCACCACGTCCCAGCCCACGCCGGGTGCCTTCGATGCCGCGATCGCGGATGCGGTGGCGGCGGGGGCGGACGCGGTGGTGATCGTGACCATCTCGGGAAGGCTGTCCGGCACCGCCGAGGTGGCGCGCATCGCGGCGACCCAGGCAGCCGTCCCCGTCGAGGTGGTCGACTCGCGCACGCTCGCCATGGCCGAGGGCTTCGCGGCGATCGCAGCCGCCGACGCCGCGCGCGCCGGCCGGGGCCTCGCTGAGGTGGCGGCGGCCGCACGCGAGACGGCCGCCCGCTCACGCTGCGTGTTCACCGTCGACACCCTCGAGTTTCTGCGCCGCGGGGGGCGCATCACGCCCGCGGTCGCGACCGCGGGAAAGATCCTCGGAATCCGGCCCGTCCTCGAGATCGTGGACGGCGAGGTGACCCTGGCGGCGCGGGTCAGGTCCACGGCGCGCGCCCGCGCGGCGCTGCTGGCGATGGTGGACGATGCGCTGGCCGGGTGCGAGCATCCCGCCGTGTCCGTGATGTCCGTGGGGGAGCCGTCCGTCGGGGACGATGCGGCACTCGCCATCGAGGCGCGCTTCCCGGGCGCGGGTTCCGTGGTCCGCACGCCTGTCAGCGCGGTCCTTGCCGTCCACACCGGGCCGGGGACGCTCGCCGCGGTGGTCGTGGACCTACCGCGCGCGCTGGGCTGACACCGCGCAGGACCCGCGCCGCGCAGGACCGGACCCGCGCCTGACGTGGCGGGCCAGACGCGCGCCCGATGTCCCCGGCCATTGCCGCTCCGCGGGCCCTCCCCAGCGGCGGCGTCGCGTGTGCCGCGTGTGGTGAGGTCGACCTAGCCTCCCCACCATGGACTCGTCGGAGGATGTGCGTGGCCGGTGGGCCGAGGGCCTGAGGGCGGCGGCGTCCCGCGCCTATGCCGCGGGACACGGCACGGAGCCTCCCGAACCGCGCCCCACGCGTTGGCGTCTCGACGCGCGGACGGCAGCGACCGCCGCGGCAGTGCTCGCGCTCGTCGGCGCGTGCGCCTGGTGGGGGCTGCGCCCCTCCGCTCCGCCGCCCATCGCGGTCGCGCCCGCGTCGAAGCCGTCGGTCTCGGCCTCCACGCCGCTCGTGCTGCACGTGAGCGGCGCGGTCGAGCGGCCGGGGCTGGTCGAGCTCGCCCCGGGGGCGCGACTGGTGGAGGCCGTGGAGGCCGCGGGCGGCATGGTCGCGGACGCCGACGAATCCTCGGTCAACCTGGCACGCGAGGCGGTCGACGGCGAGCACGTGGTAGTGGCGCGGATGGGGGAGGATGACGCGTCCGGACCCCTCGACGTCAACGCGGCCGATGCCGCTCGCCTCGAGTCGCTCCCCGGCGTGGGCCCGGTCCTGGCAGCGCGGATCGTCGCGGACCGTGACGCCAACGGCCCTTTCGCGTCGGTCGAGGATCTGGGTCGCGTGTCCGGGGTCGGACCGGCGATCCTGTCCGCGATCGCCGACCTCGCGACGACGTGACCCGGTGCCAGGGTGGGGAGACCTGCGCCTGGCGCCGGCGGCGGTCTCGGCGTGGACCGCGTCGCTCGCGGCCGGCGCCTGGGGCGCGCGCGGCGCCGCACTCGCGATAGCGTGCTGGCTGCTCGTGGCCGCCGCGGTGTCCGGCGTGCGACGGACGCTCCGCGGGCGTGCGCTCCGCGCGGATTCCCCATCGTGGGGCCCTGCGGTCGTGCTTGCCGTGGTCGCCGCCGCGGTGGCGTCGGGAACCGCGCTCGGGGAGGCCGGCTCGCGGGCGTGGCTGGACCATGCGACCGGGGGCGCCGTGATCGAGGTGGCGGCGCGGGTGGGGGAGTCCCGCACGCTCGACACCCCGGGCGAGGGAGTGGTGCTGAGGCTCTCCGCCTCGGGGTGGAGGCCCTCCGCCCACGAGGCATGGCGGGACGCGTCGGGCGTGCTCGCGATGGTGGTCGAGGCGGACGGTGCGCCGCCGCGAGGATCCCAGGTGCGCGCGCGGGGCCGGGTGACGGCGGCAGCGGGCGGCGCCGTGGACGGCCTGCTCGACGGGGCGGTGCTCGACTGGGTGGATTCGCAGGGATGGCGGGGCGCGGCGGAACGCTCGCGACAGAGCTTCGTGGGCCTGCTGAGCGGGGTGGACCCCACGGCCGGGGCGATGGTGCGCGGGATGGTGCTGGGCGACACGTCCGCGATGGGGGACCAGCTGGTGTCGCAGGTACGAGTCAGCGGCCTCGCTCACTTGACGGCCGTGTCCGGGGCGCACTTCGCGATCCTCGCCGCCGCCGTCGGAGGGGCCCTGCGACGGGCTCGCGCGAGGCCCGCGGTGGTGGCCGGCGCCACGCTCGCCGCCTGCGCGGCGCTTGCGGCGACGGTCTCCGGTGGCGGGTCCGTGGTGCGTGCGGTCGCCATGGCGGCCATCGCGGCCGCGGCGCT
>NZ_JAHEBP010000094.1 GCF_024642165.1 Demequina sp. | reverse complement strand
CGACGAGCGTGGGCTCGACGGAGGCGGCCACGTTGTCGACCCAGGTCGCCACCAGGATGGCGTCGAGCACCCCGAGGCCCAGCATGGGCAGGATGGTCAGCGGGTAGAGCAGCAGGAAGGTCCCCACGATCTCGACGGACGGGAGCGACTGCGGCACGCCCACGAACCGCAGGCTCGCCAGCAGGATGAAGGACTCGACCGCGACGCCGGCAAGCATCAGCACCAGCGCCGGGAACAGGTGACGGCGCAGTGACGACTCGACGCGAGCGCGGAACTCGAGCACCGCAGACGCCCACCCCGCCTCGTCGGCGGGCCTGCCCACGCGCGATACGGCGCGCGCGGCCATGCGCCCCGTCGCCTCGGCCCACGTGTGCGAGCGCAGCACCAGGATCAGCGTGACCAGGATGGTCGCCGCTATCGCCGCCGAGACCCCCGCGATCGCCCACTGCCGGGTCTCGATGCCACGGACCGCGAACATGGCGAGTCCCAGCACCGGCGCGAGGAAGCGCGCCCCCCAGAACACGACGGTCGCGAGGGTCACGCCCGCCATGCCATCGACGGGATCGACGCCCCAGGAGCGGAACATGGCCACCCGCAGCGCCATGTCCGAGGGCGGGGGAGCAACGGTCGCCACCAGGTTGGCGGACATCTCATTGTGAATCGCTCGCTTGAGGCCGAGCCCCGTCACGAACCTCGCCACGGGGGTCGAGCTCAGGACCTGCCGCCCGACCAGCGCGACCACCAGCACGGGCATCTGCCACCAGTCGAGAGTGGCGAGCGCGTCGCCCACGGCTGACCACGAGACGCGCTGGGCGAGTCCCCCGATGATCCACACCGCGGCGGCCGCGGCGGCGGCCAGCATCACAGGCTTGATCCAGCGGCGCCAGGAGCGCGGCTCGGGGGTCTGGGACTCCGGCACGCGCCCATGCTAGCCGCGCGCACCGGCGACCGGACGTGGCCGTCGCGAGAGTAACGTTGAGGCATGACCTCGGTGGCGGATGTGATGGATGCGCTCGAGAGTCGATTCCCGCTTGACCTCGCCGAAGACTGGGACGTCAACGGCCTGACGGTCGGGCGCCCGGAGGCGGAGGTCACCCGCGCGCTGTTCGCCGTGGACCCCACGCTCGCGGTGGTCCAAGAGGCGATCGACGCCGGGTGCGACCTGATCGTCACCCACCACCCCCTGCTGTTGCGGGGCGTGAGCACCGTCAACGCGGGCACCCCCAAGGGCGCCGTCATCCACGCGCTCATCGAGCACGGCATCGCGCTCTACAACGCCCACACCAACGCCGATGCGGCGGGCAGCGGCGTCGCCGAGGCGCTGGCGGAGGTGCTCGGGGTCACCGGCGGGCTCCCGCTCGTGCCGCTCCACGCCGACGCCGAGCAGGGGACGGGCCGCGTGGGCCGCCTCGACACCGCGGTGACCCTACGCGAGTTCGCCGAGCGCGCCGCCGCAGTCCTGCCCCGCACCGCGCACGGCGTGCGCGTCGCGGGTGACCTCGACGGCATCGTGAGAACCGTCGCTGTGGTGGGAGGCTCGGGCGACTCGTTCCTCGCGGCCGCGCGAGCCGCTGGCGCCGATGTCTACCTCACCGCGGACCTCCGGCACCACCCCGCGTCCGACGCCCGCGAGGCGGCCTTGCTGGGCGACGGCCGTCCGTACCTCGTGGACGTCGCCCACTACGCCTCCGAGTGGACCTGGCTGGAGGCCGCCGCCGAGTACCTGGGCGACGCCGCCGGCATCGACACCATCGTCTCGACCCTCAACACCGACCCCTGGACCGCGCGCTTCTAGCGCGAAGGAGATTCCGTGCCCTCAGCTCCCGCAGCCGATCAGATCCGCCTTCTCGACGTCCAGGACATCGACCTGCGCGCGCAGCAGGCCCGATACCGCCGCGCGCACCACCCCGCGATCGCGCAGATCGCCGAGCTCGACGGCCGCCGTGCGGACCTCGACGAGGCGCGGGTGGGAAGCGCCACGAAGGCCTCGGATCTGCGCCGGGCCGTCCAGAAGGCCGAGGACGACGTGCAGGCCGTGCGGTCCCGCGCGGATCGCGACACTGCACGGATGCAGTCCGGGCAGGGGAGCGCCAAGGACCTCCAGGCGCTGCAGAGCGAGCTGGAGGCGTTGGCGCGCCGCCAGGAGGCGCTCGAGGACGTCGAGCTCGAGGTGATGGAGGCGCTCGAGCAGGCGGAGAAGGAGCACGCGTCCGCCAAGGAGCAGGTCGACGCCATCGCCGCTCAGATCGAGACGCTCACGGCCGAGCGCGACGCGGCGTGGGCGGTGGTCGACGCGGAGCTGGAGGCGCTCGCGACGGATCGCGCCGCCGCCGTCGCCGGACTCGACGAGGGCCTGGTCGCGACCTACGAGAAGCTGCGCGACGGCCACGGCGGAATCGGCGCGGCCGCGCTCGAGGGCGGCGTGTGCCTGGGCTGCCGCATGAGCCTCAACCCGACCGACCTGCGCGCCATCGAGATCAAGCCCGCCGATGCGATCGTCCGCTGCGAGGAGTGTGGACGCATCCTGGTGCGCAGGGCGGCTTCGTGAGCGATGCCCAGGTCGAGCCCCCCACCGCGACCGCCCCGCGAGTCCAGTCGCCGTTCTCGCCCCACGAGGAGGACCTGGTCGCGCCGCTGACGATCGTGCTGGTCCGGCACGGCGTGACCGAGATGACCACGTCGCGGCAGATGTCGGGCGGCGGCGTGCCCGGGCCGGCGCTCAACTCGCAGGGTCGGATCCAGGCGGCGAAGGCCGCGGACAGCATCTACGGCATCGGCCGCCGGACCTGGACTCACTTGCCTCACGTCACCCGCGTGCTCGCGTCCCCCATGGTGAGGACCCAGGAGACGGCGGCGGCCATCGGGCGTCGCATCGGCGCCCACGTCGAGACCGAGGATCGGATCCGCGAGGTCGACTTCGGCGCATGGGAGGCCCTCACGGTTGCCCAGATCATCGAGCGCGACGGCGACGCGATCCACGCGTGGCGGCGGGCGGTGGGCGAGGCTCCCGACGGCGAGTCGATTCCGGCGGTGGGGGAGCGCGGCTCCCAGGTGCTCGTGGACCTCGCACGCGAGCACGCCTCGGAGTGCGGCGGCGGTCGCGACGTGCCGCGCGGCGTGGCGCTGGTGTCTCACGCCGTCTCCATCAAGGCGATCGTGGGCACCGCGCTCGGCATGCCCGCCTCCCACTGGGGCGCCATCTGGCCCTCGCCGGCGTCGACCACAATTCTGCAGGTCCGCGCCCGCCGGGACGGCTCGATCGCGGAGACCCACCTGCTCTGCCTGGGCGTCCCGGTCGACTGACGGCGGGCGCCCGCGCCGGGACCAGACGGGTACCGGCAGGGCCTCCCTGAGCGCCGGCACAGTCCCTACGGTGGTGCCATGACCTCCCGAGACGACGTTCGCGAGTTCCTGGTGAGCAGGCGCGCCAAGGTGACGCCCGCCATGGTGGGGCTGCCGCCCGGCGGCGCCCGCCGCGTGCCAGGCCTGCGCCGCGGCGAGGTGGCGATCCTCGCGGGCGTGAGCGTCGAGTACTACACGAAGCTCGAGCGCGGCGACCTGCGGGGGGCCTCCGACGAGGTCCTCGAGGCGATCGCCTCTGCCCTGCGGATGGACGATGCGGAGCGCGCCCACCTGTCCGACCTCGCCCGAGCGGCCAACGCGGGCGAGAGGGCACGCCGGCGACCGGCGCGCCGCATCGACCTTCGCCCCGAGTTGCAGCACCTGATCGACGCCGTGACCGACGCGGCGGCGGTGATCGGGAACCCGCGCGGCGACATCGTCGCGGTCAACGCGCTCGCGCGGGCGCTCTACGACCCCGTGCATCGCTCGCAGCCGGATCCGGTGAGCTATCCGCGCTTCATCTTCCTCGACCCGGCCTCGCGGGCCTTCTACCCGGACTGGAACGACATCGCCGACGCCTCCGTGGCGAGCCTGCGCACGATTGCCGGTCGTGACCCCTTCGACCGCGCCGTCACGGACCTGGTGGGCGAGTTGTCGACCCGTTCGGAGGACTTCCGCATTCGCTGGGCGCGCCACGACGTCCACCTGCATACCCATGGCCTCAAGCGCATCGTCCATCCCGCCATCGGGGAGGTCGCGCTCTCCTTCACCGTCCTGGAGCTTCCCGCGGATGCGGGCCTGTCGCTGACGATCTACACCGCCGCCCCCGGAAGTGAGTCCGCGGACAAGCTCCGTCTGCTCGCGAGCTGGTGGGCCACCCAGGCTGCCGCGGTAGCGGCCGAAAGGAATCACGCATGACCACAGAGGAGCAGACCCCGATGCAGCGGTTGATGGGCGACTTCGCCCCCGCGTTCGTGGGATTCACGGACGACACGCTGTTCGGCCAAGTCTGGTCGCGCACCGACGAGCTCTCGCGACGCGACCGCAGCCTGGTCACCATCACCAGCCTCGTCACCGCGGGCAACATCGAGCAGCTCAAGGCCCACATCCCCCTGGGGCTGGCGAACGGGCTGACGGAGGACGAGGTCACGGAGGCGATCACGCACGTCGCCTTCTACGCCGGCTGGCCCCGCGCCGTGTCCGCGCTCACCCTCGCCAAGCAGCTCTTCGAGACGTAGGAGGACCCCATGCACATCGAGCCCCGGCGCCCGACCGTCAAGAACCCACCGGAGCAGTTCGCGGGGGACGTCTGGCTGGACCTCATCGTGGTCCCCAGCAGCGAGTCCCAGCGCACGGTGGTCGCGAAGGTCCGCTTCGCTCCGGGCGCGCGCACCGCGTGGCACTCCCACGCGCGCGGCCAGCACCTTCACGTCACCGAGGGCGTGGCGTACTTCGGCGATCGCGACGGCAACCTCATCGAGGTGCGCCCCGGCCAGACCCTCTATACGCCCCCCGGCGAGGATCACTTCCACGCCGCCTCACCCGACTCGTTCATGGAGCACATCGCGATCGTCGAGAACGCCGACGACCCGGCGACCACCACCGTGTGGAAGGAGCACGTCGAGGACGATCGGCTCCCCGGCGCACGCTGACACCGCTGAGGGGGTCCCTGCCGGTACCCCTGTCAGCGCAGACTCCCCGACCCGCGCGGTGGCCGCGACGATGGATCTCGAGCCCGCACACGATGCGGGCAACCGCGGGAGCGGCCCGCTCGCCGAGAGGCGACCGGGCCCCGTTCCCTCCGGGGTGGACGTCGCCCCGGCCGAGGCGCACATCTGCCACGACTCACGACTATCGAGGAGGTCTTCCACCGTGAAGGCAACATTCATGTACGGCGCGGGCGACGTCCGCGTCATCGAGGTCCCGGATCCCCGCATCGTCGAGCCCACGGACGCCATCGTGCGCGTGGTGCGCGGCTGCATCTGCGGCTCGGACCTGCACCCGTTCCACTCCCTTCGCGCCTCGGAGACGGGCCAGCACATGGGCCACGAGGCCATCGGCGTGATCGAGGACGTGGGCGCGGACGTGCGCACCCTGGCCAAGGGTGACTTCGTCATCATCCCGTTCCACCTGCAGGACAACACGTGCGCCTTCTGCCGCGAGGGCGTCCACACGTCCTGCATCCACGGCGGCTGGCTCGCAGGCGGCCAGGGCGAGGCGCTGCGCCTGATCCAGGCCGACGGCTCTGCCGTCAAGGTCCCGGGCGTGAACCCCGACACGGCGGACGATGCGCTCCTCGGCTCGCTGCTGACCCTGTCCGACGTCTACCTCACCGGCTGGCATGCGGCCTTCATGGGCCGCGTCGCCCCCGGCAAGACCGTCACCGTGATCGGTGACGGCGCGGTCGGACTGTCCGCGGTGCTGTCGGCGAAGGAGATGGGCGCCGAGCGCATCATCCTCATGGGCCGCCACCGGGTGCGCACGGATCTGGGTCGCGAGTGGGGCGCCACCCACGTGGTCGCAGCGCGCGGCGCGGAGGGCGTGGCCGAGGTCATCGAGCTCACCGGCGGCGAGGGCAGCCATGTGGTGCTCGAGGCCGTGGGCCACATGCCCGCGTACGAGCAGGCGTACGGCATCGTCCGTCCCGGCGGCGTGATCTCCCGCGTGGGAGTGCCTCAGTACGAGGCCGCCTCCGTGGGCTTCGGCTCGCTGTTCGGCAAGAACGCAACGCTGACAGGAGGCCCCGCCCCGGTCCGTGCCTACATCGACGCCGCCATCCCGAAGGTGCTGAACGGCGAGATCGACCCTGGGCGCGTGTTCGACATGACCGTCGGACTCGACGGCGTGCCCGCCGGCTACGCGGCGATGGACGCGCGCGAGGCCCTCAAGGTGATGGTGGACCCGACGCGATGAGCGAGATCTCCACCGTCCTGTCCATCGGCGCGACCGGGTCGATCGGCCGCCTCGTGGTCGACGAGCTGCTGGCGCAAGGTCTCGCCGTCCGAGCCCTGGTGCGCGATGCAGGCCGGGCGCGCAGCATCCTCCCCCCGGAGGTCGAGCTCGCCGTGGGCGACCTCGCCTCCGGGGAGGGGCTGGCCGAGGCGGTGGCCGGCGTCGACGCCATCGTCCTCACCCACGGCGGCGTCCCGCGCGACGTCGACTACCAGGGCGTGGTCCGCGTGCTCGACGCGCTCGCCGGGAGGCGACCGCGACTCGCGCTGATGACGTCGATGTCGACCAGCAAGGGCGGCAGCCAGTTCGGTGGCGCGCTCGATTGGAAGCGCCGCGGAGAAAGGCTCGTCCGCGCGTACGGCGCGCCGTACACGATCGTCCGGCCCGGCTGGTTCGACTATCAGGAACCCGACGAGAAGGCGCTGCTGGTGGAGCAGGGCGACGTCTCGCACATCGACAGCCGCCGCGGAGTCGCACGGTCTCAGATCGCGGCCACGCTCGTGCATGCCCTGCTCGCCGAGACGGCGATCGGCGTCACGCTCGAGCTGTTCGCTCGGCCCGGCTCGGCCCCCGCGGACTGGGACGCCGTGTTCGCGCCGCTGGCGAGGGACGACGCGTCGACACTCGCGGGTGCCCTCGACCGCGGCGTCACGCTGGCGGACGAGCCGCCCGACGTCCTCGCGGACATCGAGCGGCTACGCTCGCGCTGACCACGTCCGGCGCGCGCCTCCTTGTTCCTGATGACCAGCGGCTTCATCACTGGTCAGACGGTGGCCGTCGACGGCGGCGACTCGCTCCTGTGAGTCAGCCCGCGATCACCAGGGTGAGCTCGTCCGGGCCCGTGGTGCGGGTGACCAGGGTGACGTCCACGAGGGCGTCGCCGATCATCCCGGCCGCCGCGTCGGCGAGGTCGGCCGCGGTCTCGGGAAGCGCATCGTCCCCCATCAGGTGGGCCGCGAGCAGCCCCCGGGTGTGCTTGGCCATGTGGCTGACCACCGCGCGCCTGCCCGCGAGCTCGCGCTGGACCCCCACCGTGACCCACGGCGCCTCGGCCGGGCGGTACGCGGCCACGTAGGACGCGCTACGGCAGTCGACCACCAGGCGGCCGGCGGCGAGGGCGTCGAGCTCCGCCGGCAGGTGGCGGCGCCAGAACGTCGCCAGCGGGCCGATGCGTCCCAGGCTGGTGGCCATCGACAGCCGGTAGGCGGGGATCCGGTCAACGGGCGAGACGGCGCCCCACAGCGCGGAGACGGTGCGCACGTGGTGGCGCGCGCGGTCCAGCATGGCGCCGTCCCACTCGGCCATGCCGGCGGCGTCGTAGAGGACGCCCGAATAGACGGTGGACGATGCCGCGGCCGGGTTGTCCCACACGGTCCGGTTGCGGTCGACCTCCGCGGCGAGCGAGGCGCCCGCGCCCAGCACGTGCATGGCGTTGCGCTGGCCGCTTGACCGGGCGAGCGCGTCCCCCACGCGGCGTCGGTGCGGCGCGAGGCCCGGGTGGGACAGCGAGGCCAGGTCCACCGGGTCGCCCGCCGGGGGAGCGGT
>NZ_JAHEBP010000013.1 GCF_024642165.1 Demequina sp. | reverse complement strand
GCGGGCGACGGTGGGCCGAGCCCGCCTTGACGCCGTAGCCCACCAGCACCGCGTCGGACTTCTCCTCCGAGGAGGACGATGCGGCGGCAGGGGCGTAGGTTCCGCCGGACGATGCGGCGGAGTCGGCGGCGGGCGCGGCCTGCTCCGCAGGCGCGGCGGCGGGTTCCGCGGCCGCGGGTGCGGCGCCCTCCGGCGCCGGCTCGCCGCCGGGGTCGATGTCGAACTCAGCGATGGGCTCGCCCACCTCGACGGTCATGCCCTCGGCGGCGATGAGCCGCGTGACCAGGCCGTCGACCGGGCTGGGGAGCTCGACCAGGGACTTCGCGGTCTCGATCTCGACCAGCGGCTGGTTGACCTCGACGGTGTCGCCGACGGCGACGCGCCACGTGACGACGTCGGCCTCGGTCAGGCCCTCGCCGGCGTCCGGCATGTTGAAGATCTCGAAGGTCGGCATGATCGCCCTCTCAGTGGGTCATGACGCGGTCGACGGCGTCGAGCACACGGTCCAGGTTCGGCAGGTAATCGTGCTCGAACTTGCTTCCAGGGTAGGGCGTGCTGAACCCGCCCACGCGGAGCACCGGCGCGTGCAGGTGGAAGAACGCCTGCTCCATCACCCGTGCGGCGAGCTCGGCACCGGTTCCGAAGGCCGTCGGGGCCTCGTGCACGATCACCACGCGCCCGGTGCGCTTCGCGGAGCGCACCACCGTGGCGCTGTCGAGCGGGGAGATGGACCGCAGGTCGACCACCTCGATGCTGCGTCCCTCGGAGGCGGCGACATCCGCGACCTGCATCGCGAGCCTGACCGTGGGGCCGTACGCCACCAGGGTCACATCCTTGCCCTCGCGGGCGACGCGGCCACGGGACAGCTCGGCGGTGGCCGCGGACGCTCCGTGCTCCCCACTCAACTGCGTGGCCACGCGCGCCTCGTCCACCTCGGCCTTGTCCCAGTAGCGGGCCTTGGGCTCGAAGAACAGGTACGGATCGGGCGAGGCGATGGCCTGTTGGATCATGTCGTACGCGTCCTGCGGGGTCGCCGGGGAGACGATGCGCAGGCCGGGCGTGTGGGCGAAGAGCGCCTCGGGGCTCTCGGAGTGGTGCTCGACCGCCCCGATGTGGCCCGCGAACGGCACCCGGATGACCACCGGGAGATTGATGAGGCCGCGCGACCGGTAGTGCATCTTGGCGAGCTGCGTGGTGATCTGGTCGAAGGCGGGGAAGATGAAGCCGTCGAACTGGATCTCGATCACCGGGCGGTAGCCGCGCATGGCCATGCCGATGGCCGTGCCCACGATGCCGGACTCCGCCAGCGGCGTGTCCATCACGCGATCGGGCCCGAAGTCCTTCCACAGGCCGTCGGTGACGCGGAAGACGCCGCCCAGCTGGCCGATGTCCTCCCCCATGAGGAGCACCTTCGGGTCGCGCTCCATCGCGGCGCGCATGCCGCGGTTGATGGCTCCCGCCATGGTCATCGCGGTCATGCGTGCGCCCCCTTGTCGGTGAAGGACCTCTCGAAGCGCGCGAACCACGCGCGCTCGCTCTCGACGGCCGTGTGCGGCTCCGCGTACACGTGGTCGAAGATCGTGGACGTGGGCGGCGGGGACCAGCTCTTCACGGCCTCACGGGTGCGCCTGCCCAGCGCCTTGGCCTCGGCGTGCGCCTCCTCGATCGCCTCGTCGGACAGCTCGCCGATGCCGCGCAGGTAGGCCTCGACGCGCGCGATCGGGTCGCGCTCGGCCCAGTACTCCTCGTCCGCGCGGGTGCGGTATCGGGTCGCGTCGTCGGACGTGGTGTGCGCGCCCATGCGATACGTGAAGGCCTCGAGCAGCACCGGGCCGGTCCCGGAGCGCGCCTGCTCGAGCGCCCAGCGGGTGACGGCGTAGGAGGCCAGCACGTCGTTGCCGTCGAAGCGCACGGACGGCACGCCGAACCCCGCGCCGCGCTGCGCGAGCGGGACGCGGCTCTGGCGCGTGGTGGGCTCGGAGATCGCGAACTGGTTGTTCTGGACGAAGAAGACGATGGGCGCGTCGTTGACGGCGGCGAACACCAGCGCCTCGTTGACGTCGCCCTGGCTGGTGGCGCCGTCGCCGAAGTAGCAGACCACCGCGCCGTCCGTCTCGGCCCCGGTGCCCACCAGCCCGTCACGGTCCATCGCCATCGCGTAGCCGGTGGCGTGCAGCGCGTGGGATCCGATCACGAGCGTGTAGAGGTGGAAGCCGTGCGCGGCAGGGTCCCACGCCCCGTGCTGAAGGCCGCGGAAGATCCGCAGGATCTCGGGGAGGTCCACACCGCGGGTCAGGGCGACGCCGTGCTCGCGGTAGGACGGGAACACGAAGTCGGAGGTGCGCAGCGCGTATCCGGAGCCGATCTGCGCGGCCTCCTGGCCCAGCGACGGGACCCAGAGGCCCAGCTCGCCCTGGCGCTGCAGGCTGGTGGCCTCGAGATCGAAGCCGCGCAGCACGGTCATGTCGTGCCACATGGCGCGCAGCGTCGCGGCGTCCAGATCGGCGGCATACGGCGCGAAGCGCTCGTCCTCGATCCGTTCGCCCGTGTGCGTCAGCATGCGCACCAGGCCCTGCTCCGAGAGTGGTCCCTGAGTATCCACCGGTGCCTCCTTTCGTGGTCCTGACGGCGCGAGCAGAGGCCCCGCGCGTAACCTACGCAAGCGTAACCTACGGAACCGTAGGTTATCAATACCGCTGGGCCCGGGCGCGGGGATTGCGCCGTTGCTACAGGCATCGTCCCAAGTCTGGGCCGAGTCCGCATCCCCAGCGATCACCCCTGGTCCGTAGGATGGGAACGTCCCGCTTCGCCCCCCGAGAGGCACCGTGTCCGATCTCAGCGTCATCGTCCCGATGCACAACGCCGAGGCGTTCCTCCCGACCTGCCTCGCGACGCTCCGCGCCAACGACGCGGACGGACGGCGCTTCATCCTGGTGGATGACGCCTCGACGGACCAGACGCCCGAGCTCCTCGAGCGCGCGGCGAGCGAGATGCCGGGCATCAGGGTCCTCACCAACTCCGGCAACGTGGGCGCCTGGGGCTCGCGCAACGCCGCGCACGCGCTCGTCGACACCCGGTACATCACGTACCTGGACGTCGACGACTGGCTGGCTCCGGGTCACCTGGACCGCCTCGAGGCGGCCATCGTGGACCTGGGCGTGGACGTGGTCCGCACCGATCACGTCCGGGTCGACGGCCTCGCGCGCACTCTGGTGCGCGCCCCCGAGCGGAGGCGCTCGATCGGCTATCCGGCCCAGGAGGCGATCGGCCCCGCCGGGCGGCGCGCCGTGGTCGACTACCCGTTCCTGTGGGCGGGGATCTACGACGTCACGCGCATCGGGCGCGAGAACCTCGACTTCGACGCGACGATGCGCACGGCGGCGGATCGGCCATGGTTCTGGCGGCTCTACATGACGGCGGGCACCGCGGCCGTGGTGGACCTGCACGGCGTCTTCTACCGCAAGACGGCCAACGTGGGCGCCCTCACCCAGGCCGGCAACGAGTCCACGCTGCACATCATCGACGCCTTCGCACGGGTCCGCGACCTGGTGGTCGCCTCCGGCAGGGAGGACTGGACCGCACGGGCCGCCGCGAGCGCGGCGGACATGGTGACGTTCCACGTCGCCCGGCGCGCACGGCTCTCCCCGGAGCTCCGGCGCGAGCTCTACCGCCGTGCGGGCGACCTGCTGAGATCCTTCCCGGACGATGCCCGCGCCGCGGGAGTCGCCACCCTGCCTCGCGAGCAGCGCGCGGTGATCCGCCGGATCCTGGGGGCATCATGACGGACCTGGTGCTGGTGCGGTCCTTCGGAGAGGCGGCCCGGGCGGCGGCTGCCGTGGACGCGGGCCTGATCGCCCACGATGCGGTACTCCTGGTCGCGCGCACGGGTCCCGTGCCCGAGGTCGCGACGCGGCTGCAGGCCTCCGCGGCCTTCGCCCCGATCCGCGCGCGCTTCTCCACCATCGCTGACCTCAACGACATCCTCGAGCCCTACCACCCGCTCGCCCCCACCATCTCCGACGCGAGGCTCGCGAAGCGACTCTCGGAGGCCCTGGGCGGGCTCCACGTGGGCCGGGTGGTGGCGGACGCGACCGTCATCGGGGCCGGCGCCCGTCCCGTGCCGCTGCCCGAGGCGGATCCCGCGTCCATCGTCGCGGAGGCGCTCGCGCCGCACCGGCTGGGGCCCGCGCCGGACGCCATCGTGCTGGGCGCGGCACCCGGCGATCACGCCGACGCCTCCGAGGTCCACGCCGGGCTGGTGCGCGCGGCGCTCGAGTTGGGCCCGCGCATCGTCCTGGCGCCCCACCCCGACGCCCCGCCCGCCTCGCACCTGGCCGCGGAGCGCGTCGCGGCAGAGGCGGGGGCGACCCTCGAGGTGCTCGATGAGGCGGTGCCCATCGAGCTCGCGCTCGCGGCGTGGCCCGACGTGCCCCAGTTCTCCGGGGGCACGGGCATGGGTACGGCCGCGCCGGCACCGACACGGCCGCGGCGCCGCGGCGCCGTCGCCCGCCGGTTGGACACCGCACGGTCGCTGGTGAGGGCCTACACCTTCAGGCCGTGACGCCCGAGCGTCTCCGGCCGCCGACTACGCGTCGACGCGGCGGAGCTTGCTGAGCGGCGCGAGCTCGCCCGGGAACACCTTCTTGACGCCGTCGCCCAGCGCGGTCTCGATGATCCGGATGTCGCGCACCAGGTGGCGCAGGCCCTGCGGCTCGAGCGACGCGGCGTGGTCCGAGCCCCACATGGTGCGGTCCAGCGTGATGTGGCGCTCCACCGCCACGGCGCCCAGGGCGACCGCGGCGAGCGAGATCTGTAGGCCCGGCTCGTGACCCGAGTAGCCCACCGGGACGTCATAGCGCTCCTGCAGCGTGTGGATCACGCGCAGGTTCGCCTCCTCGGGCGGGAGGGGGTACGTCGAGGTCGCGTGCAGGATCACCAGGTTGTCCTTGCCGAGCGTCTCGACGGCCTTGTCGATCTGCTCGAGCGTCGACATTCCCGTCGACAGGATCACCGGCTTGCCCGTCGCCGCGATCTTGCGCAGCATGCCCAGGTCCGTCACCGAGGCGGAGGCGATCTTGTACGCGAACGTGTCCATCGCCTCGAGGAAGTCCACCGAGGGCTCGTCCCACGGGGACGCGAACCACTCGAGGCTGAGCTCGTCGGCATACCGCGCGATCTCCGCGTACTCCTCCTGCTCGAACTCCACCTTGTAGCGGTACTCGAGGTACGTCATGGTGCCCCACGGCGTCTCGCGCGGCGTGGACTTCATGTGCTCCGGCGTCGCGATCTCCGGCGTGCGCTTCTGGAACTTCACCGCCTGGCAGCCGGCCTCCTTGGCGACGTCCATCAACTGCTTGGCGATGTCCACGCTGCCGTTGTGGTTGAGCCCGATCTCGCCGATGACGTACACCGGGTGGCCCTCGCCCACGATGTTCCTGCCGATCCGAATTGCGTCGGTCACTTCAGCACCCTGCCTTCCTGGCGCCACCGCGACGGGGACGCGCATCAACGCCGCTCAGTCTATCCATCAAGACGGCCGCGGCAGGCGGTCAGGAGCGCGCCCGCAGACGGTAGTAGGCCGCGAGCGCGCCATGCACCGCCCCGTAGACCAGGTTGAACGGGAACGCGTCGGCCGTGCCGAGCGCCATCGCGCGCCTGCGCACGCGCGCCGGGGTGTGACGGAATCCGCCCAACCGGGGGTCGAGCGGCCGCTCCGGACGGTCCGGCCCGAGCTCGACCAGGGCGTCGACACGGGCCACCCAGTCGCTCGCCGAGGCTTCGTGGAAGTAGTTCTGCGCCAGCCACGCCGGATCGGGGTCGCGGAACCGCAGCGCGACCAGGTCCTCGAGCGTGCCCATCAGGCCCGAGCCCTCGAACACCACGTTGATGACCTCGGCGCTGACGCCGAAGTCGCTCAGGATCAGGCACGGCGCGCCGGCCTCGACGGCCTCGAGCGCCGCCGTGGAGCTGACGGTCACGAACCCCGCGCAGTCGCCCAGGAAGTCGCGCAGCGGACCCTGGGCGAACAGCAGGTTGGGGGGCAGCGTCCGGCCGCGCGCCAGCTCGGGGAACGATGCGGTCTCCGCGTGGGTCTGCGCCTCGCCGGCCTCGCCCCGCAGCTTGATGACCACGTCGAGTTCGGGATGCTCGGACGCGGTGGCCGCGAGCGCGTCGAGAAGGCGCACCCGGTCCTCGCGGCCCGCGGGCACCAGGGCCTGCGGCGCGAACACCACGCGACGGCGGTCGGAGTGACCCACCTGCGCGCCCAGCAGTAGCGACGCGAGCCCCACCTCGGCGAGCCGACCCGAGGGCAGCATGGCCTCCACCGCGGTGCGTTCGCGCTCCGAGTGGACCACCAGCAGGTCCACTCCCGCGCGCATGGCCACGCCCAGCTCGGTGGGCGGGAACCAGATGCCCGGGATGCCGGCCGCGATCACCGCCGCCGGGCGCTCGCCGCGCAGCTCGTCGAGCAGCAGCACCTCGATGAGGGGACCGCGGCAGGCCAGGAACAGCAGGTCGGGCGGCGCCGCTCGCAGGCGGGCCACCAGGTCCTTGAGCGTCACCACGGGCGGCTCGGCGGGGAGCCGGCCGTCGACGGCCGCAGCGCGCTGCGAGCCGCTGGGCGTCACCGCGTTGGCGACCACCACGAGCTCGACGTCCCACGAGGAGGGCAGGTCGCCCATCCGGGTCACGCCCCACTTGAGGTACGAGTCCGAGTCCGCGACCACCAGGGCGCGCCGAGCGCTCACGCGAGCCGCCCCGTCACGCCCGCGCCGCGAGGATCATCTCGGCGAGCTCGCGCACGGCGCCGCGGCCCCCGCCCCGGGTGAGGACGATGCGCGCCGCGGCCTGGGCACGCGGGTGCGCGTCCGCGGGAACCACGGGCCACCCGACGGCCGCGAGGCACGGCAGATCCGGAAGGTCGTTGCCCACGTAGGCCACGCGGTCGAGGCTGATGTCGCGTTCCGCGCACCAGCGCTCGAGGTACGGGAGCTTCTCGTGGACATCGTGCGAGACCTCCACCCCCAACTTGCGAGCGCGCGCGGCGACCACGGGGTTCTCCTCGCGCGACAGGATCAGCATGGGCAGCCGGGCCTCCCGCAGCATCGCGATGCCCATGCCGTCCGAGCGGCTCACGGTCACGGACTCCACCCCGTTCTGGTCCACCGTCGCGGTGTCCTCGGTGTGCACGCCGTCGAAGTCCATGACCAGCGCGTCGACGTCGACGGGCGCCGGCGAGTCGAGCAGCGCGGCGAGCGCGCGGGCCGAGTCGAGCTCGTGCACGTCGTCGATCTCGATGCCGGTCGAGGCGGGCACCTCCGCGATCCCCACCCGCCCGAAGAAGCGGAAGCCGGAGGCCCGGAACCCCGCGACGTCCATCACGTAGAACGCGCCCGTCTCCTGGAAGTGCGGCTCGCGGTCCTGGCGGCGCGGGCGGAACGAGTGGTCGTGGTTGACGCCCACCGCGCCCTCCGGGCTCCCGGCCCACAGGAACGCGTACGTCTCGAACGCCGCGAACATCGAGTCGTGCTCGCCCGCGAGCACCGAGGCGACGGCGCCGTCGAGGGCCGCAGAGTCGATGAAGGGCGAGGTCGCCTGCAGGAACGCCAGCGCCTGCGGCTCGACGCCGCGCGCGGCGAGCGCGTCGAGCGCGTGCAGCAGCGCGGACTCCGAGGTGGCCAGATCACCGGCGAGGTCCGCCGGGCGGTCGATCACCTGGCCGCCGGCGGCGGTCGCCGCCGCCGCGATCGCCGCATCGTCCGTCGACACGAACACGCCGTCGATCGACGGCGCGGCCAGCGCCGCGCGCACCGCGCGCCCGACCAGCGGGACTCCCCCCACCCGGGCCACGTTCTTGCCGGGGACGCCCTTGCTTCCGCCGCGGGCGGGGATGATCGCTACCGCGCGCATGTCAGTCCTCCTTCTGGCCCGCGTCGCGGGCCGTGTTCGCAAGGTAATCCAGGGTGGAGCGCATCGCCTCGTCGGCGGAAGGCGTCCACCAGCCCGGCGGGACCGCGTGGACGGTGAGCGTGGCCTCGCGCAGCACCCGGCTCAGGGTGGCGCCGGTGCTCGACGGCAGCGAGTGCACCTCCCGCACATCCGCGGCCAGCCCCAGCACGATCTCCGCGGGCAGGCCGGGGCGCAGCACCCGCAGGCCCGATTGCCCCAGCCGCGCCAGGGATTCGTCGGACTCCCGCCGGTGGGGGAGGTAGACCGCCCCGCGGGCGAGAGACGCCGCCCAGCCCTCGTAGGCGGCGGCGTCGATGTAGCCGTCGACGGCGAGCGCAGACCCGAGCACCACGGACGGGGCGAGCCGGGAGGGCGCCGGCGCCTGGACGGTGCGCAGCCACGTGTAGTCGTTGAGGACGATGCGGGCGCCGGGGACGTCGGCGAGCGCCGAGTCGTCGGCGTACGCGGTGAAGAGGGTGAGGCGGCCGCCGCGGGCGGCGGCGCGGAGGCGGCTCGCGGTCACCACGCCGAGCGCGCGCTGATGGGCCGATTCCACCTGCCCCATCCGACCGAACGGCTCGGTGCCCGCGAGCGCGGCGGCCAGGTGGAGCGCGGCGGAACCATCGTCGACCACCACGGTCTCCCGCGCGCCGGTGGCGGCGACCACGGTGCGGTACTGGCCCGAGAACGCGTCTCCGATCACGCGCGTGCGTGCGGCGCGGAAGCGCGGATCCCACGCCCCGCCGGCCGGCACCAGGTCCGCCACCGGGATGGCGTGCGGGCCCAGCCAGGTCGCCGTGTCCGCGAGCTGCCGGACGCCCTCGCGCCACAGCACCACGGACCTGGCGCCGGTGGCGGCATGGTGGCGATGCGCATGCTCGATCGCGTTGATGAGCTGCAGCGGGGACTCCACCCAGGCGACGGTGGTGAGGTCCCTGGCGTCCGTCACTTGGACTTCTCGTACGCTCCGACAACCTCCGCGGGGTCACCGTCCATCTTGAGGTTGCCGTGGTCGATCCACAGCACCCGCGTGCACGTATCCAGGATCGATCGCATCGAGTGGCTGACCAGGAAGACCGTGCCCGCCTGCGCGCGCATGTCGCGGATGCGCTGCTCGCTCTTGTCACGGAACGCCTTGTCACCTACCGCGAGCGCCTCGTCGACCAGCAGGATCTGGTGGTCCTTGGAGATGGCGATGGAGAAGCGCAGCCGCGCCGCCATGCCGGACGAGTAGTTCTTCATGGGGATGTCCATGAACTCCGCAATGCCGGAGAAGTCGATGATCTCTTCGCGGCGGTCCTCGATCTCCGCCGGGGACATCCCCAGCGCCAGACCGCCGAGCACCACGTTCTTGTCTCCCGTGAGGTCGCCGATGAGCGCGGCGTTGACGCCCAACAGGGCGGGGCGATCCGACGCGTAGACGGCGCCACGGCTGGGCGTGTGCAGCCCCGCGATCGAGCGCATCAGGGTCGACTTGCCGGATCCGTTGTGGCCGATCACGCCGATCGACTCGCCCTCGCGGACCACGAACGAGACGCCCTTGAGGGCGTGGACGATGCGCACCCCGCGCTGGCGCTTGAGCAGCGCGCGGCGGTCGGAGGCAGCCTTGCCGGAGGCGAAGGTGCGGTACTCGACGTGAAGCTCGTCGACCACCACGGTGGGCTTCCCGAGCTCAGTCATGGCCGTACCGCTCCTCTGCCTTCCAGAAGAACACGATGCCGAACACGAGGAACGCGACGGCTGACACCGATGCGACCACCCACAGCACGGTGGAATGCTCCTGGCCGTCGAGCATCGAGGCGCGCACCAGTGCCACGTAGTCGTGCACCGGGTTGAGCTGAGCGATCTTGAGCAGGTTGGGGCGATCGGCCAGCACCAGCTCCAGGGAGTAGAAGATGCCGGTGAGGTAGAAGAGGATGCGCGTGATGAGCGGGATGATCTGCGTGACGTCTCGCAGGTGCACGGTGAGGCGGGCGGCGATGAAGGCGACGCCCAGGTTGAACATGGTCATCAGCCCCAGGATCGGCACCACCAGCAGCCATTCCCAGGTGGGGTACTCGCCGAACGCCACCAGGATCACCACGAGCACGATCATCATGGGCACCAGCTGATAGAGCTGCTGCAGCACCGCGGAGATCGGCAGCAGCATCCGCGGGAAGCTGAGGCTGCGCACCAGCGAGGCGTTCCCGGTGATCGCCTTCGCGCCCTGGCTGAAGGACTGCGCGAAGTACGTGAAGATGAAGAAGCCGGTCACCAGGAACGGGATGAAGTTGGGCGGGCGGGACGAGCTGGGCATGATCACGCCGAAGATGAGGCCGTAGACCGCCGCCTGCAGGAGAGGGTTGAGCACCACCCAGGCGAGCCCCAGGCGGTTCTCGCTGAGCGTGGCCTCGATGCGGTACCGCGCCATGGTGGTCGCGAAATGGCGTCGCTCCCACATCTCTTTGAAATAGGCGACGAGCGGGGGCCGCGCGCCCACGCGCGGCAACCCTGCCTCCCGCGCGAGCGCGGCATAGTCGGTGGTGGTCACTCGTCTCCTCAGGGTGGAAGCGTCAACGGCCGGCGAAGGCGTTGTGCCCCTTGTTCGGCATCACGATACCCAAGAGGCAACCCGCGCCCCAAGACAAGTGCATGACGGGCAGCACGCCCAGCAGCCGCGCGCGCACCGCACCAGGCACCGCAGCGCGTACCGCAGTGATGGCAACCCAGGCCAGATACACGATCCAGGGCAGCGTTCCGAGCGCCGCCGCGACGTTCCCGATCACCGTGCCGAAGGCGGCGCCGCCGATCACGAGGAGCAACCCGATCGCCAGCGCGACCACCAGCGCGGGCGGGACGAAGTAGCGCATCGGCACGCGCCCGCCGAGCCGCCGGATGATCTCGCCGCGCCAGCGCCCCGAGGCGTGGAACTGCTTCGCCAGCGCCTGCCAGGAGGATCGGGGCCGGTAGACCACCTCGAGCGCCGGCTCGAACCACACCACGCCGCCGCGCTCGATGAGCCGCCGGTTGAGGTCCCAGTCCTCGCCACGTGACAGGGTCTCGTCGAACCCGCCGATCGCCAGCACGGCCTCCCGGTCGAACACCCCCAGGTAGGCGGACTCGGCCGGGCCCGCCTCGCCGCCCGTGTGATAGATCGCGCCGCCCAGCCCGCCCGGGGAGTTGTAGCCCCAGGCCACGGCGCCCTCGAACGGCGTGCGGCCCTCGGCACGCATGCGGCCGCCCAGGTTCACGGCGCCCGCGGCGCGCAGCGAGCGCAGCGCCACCGCGCCGTACTCCGAGGGCAGCACGGCATGGGCGTCGACGCGCACCACCACCGGGTAGCGCGCGGCCGCGATGCCGATGTTCATCGACTGCGAGATGGCGTTGTGCGGGTTGCGCAGGATGCGGATCTCGGAGTGTGCGGCGGCCAGTCGATCGACCACGGCGTCGGTGGCGTCGGTCGAGGCCCCGAGCACCAGCAGGATCTCCCGGGCGTCCAGGCCCTCCTGGTCGAGGATGCTGGTGACCGCCGCCTCGACGTAGTGCTCCTCGTTGAGCACGGGCATGACGAAGGAGGCGCGCAGCGGGGCTGCGGCGCCTGCCTCGGGTCGCCGGCCGGTCAGCGCGGACCGTCCCAGGTGGACAGGCGCGCGAGCAGCACATCGTTCTCCTCGGCGGAACCGATGGTGACGCGCACGCCCTCGCCCGCGAACGGTCGCACCAGCACCGCCGGCTGGTCGGCGCCCAGGTGGGCCACCAGGTCGCCGGTGGCGTCGCCCACGGCGAGCCAGACGAAGTTCCCCTCCGCGGCGGGGAGGGTCCATCCCGCGGCGCTCAGCGCCGCGACGACCCGCTGGCGTTCGCCCACCACCTGGGCGGCGCGCTCCAGCAGCTCGCCGCGCGCGTCGAGCGACGCGACGGCGGCGGCCTGCGCCGGGCCCGAGACGGAGAACGGCGTGACGCACGCACGGACGGGCGCGATCAGGGCGGCGGGTCCCACGGCGTAGCCCACGCGCAGCGCGGCCAGCCCGTACGCCTTGGAGAACGTGCGCAGCAGCAGCAGGTTGGGGTGACGGTCGAGGGCGGCCGGGCCGTCGGCGACCTCGGGATCGCGGACGTACTCGACATACGCCTCATCGAGCACCACGAGCACGCGCGACGGCACGGCAGCCATGAATACGTCGAGCTCCGCACCCGTGATGATGGGCCCGGTCGGGTTGTTGGGTGAGCACAGCATGATCACACGGGTGCGCTCGGTGACGGCGGCGGCCATGGCGGCCAGGTCGTGACGCGACTCGGCGTCCAGCGCCACCGTGACGGGCTCGGCACCCGCGATGCGGGTGAGGATCGGGTACGCCTCGAAGCTGCGCCAGGCGAAGATCACCTGGTCGCCGTCGCCCGCGTAGGCCTGCAGGATGTGCGCGAGCACCGCGACCGAGCCCGCGCCCACCACCACCTCGGAGGGGTGCTTGCCCAGTTCTGCCGCGATGCGGCCGGTGACGCCCGTGGCCGCCATGTCCGGGTAGCGGTTGATGGCTCCGGCGGCCTCCGCGATGACCCCGAGCACCGACGGCAGCGGCGGGTGCGGGCTCTCGTTCGACGACAGCTTGATGGGCGGCGACGCCGCGTCGCCCCTCGCACCGGGCACATAGGAGGGCAGGGCGGCGACCGACGGGCGGGGGGTGGGAAGACGGGTCGACGGCGTGCCGGGCATACGGTCAAGGATGTCACCCCCATGGAACAATGGCGGCCATGCGCTTTCTTCTCGTGTCGGCGATCACCGCGGCAGCCGTGTGGATCGTCACGTACCTGCCGTTCGACGTGACGGTCGACGGCGGCGAGAGCGGGTCCTGGGCCCGCGTGGGGGTCTACCTGCTGATCGGTGCGGTGATGGCCGCGGCCAACCTTTTCATCCGACCCGTGGTGGACCTGCTCGCCCTGCCCATCAAGATCCTCACCCTCGGGCTGTTCTCGCTCGTCGTCGGCTGGTTCATGCTGTGGCTCACCGCCTGGCTCACCACCCTGGTCCCGTGGGCCGAGCTGAGCATCGGCGACTTCTGGAACACGGTGTGGGCCGCGCTGTTCATCAGCCTCTTCACGTGGATCCTGTCGCTGCTCATCCCCGGCGCCAGGCGCGACCGCTGACGCCTGGGGTCGACGGGCCGCCTCACCCTGCCACCGGCCGGTAGGCCGTCAGGGTCGATCGCCCACCGTCGAGGAAGGCGCGTGCGCCGTCCATCCACGACCGGGTCGACGCGCTCAGGCCCTGATCCACCAGCCGCGCCGTGGTCGCGTAGCCGTCCGTACCGTGGGCCTCGCCCGCGGTGCGGGACGCATCGGCCGCGCCCCGCGCCGTCGACCGCCGCCGATCGTGGGACACGGTCACGCGGTGGGCGCTATCGGGGTTGGGCCGGCCGTCCAGGCCCGGCACCACGTCCCGAGTGTTCTCCAGGTGCAACGCTTCGACGCGTGCGGGCAGCGCCAGCCGGCCGGTGGGCGACCCCGCCGTCACCACGTGGGTGACGCGGTAGCGGTCCACGAGCGCGGCGGCCGCGACCACGGCGACGATGCCGCCCTGGCTGTGCCCGGCGAGCATGACGGGCTCGTCCGGGCCGATGCGGTGGGCGGCCATGGCGTCGACCACCGTCCGGGCCGCGTCCGACGCGCCGCCCCGGACCGAGGCGAGATCCGCCTGCAGGTCCGCCGGATTCGCGTCCGTCACGCCCCAGTCCTGGGTGCCCGGGATGTAGACCAGGTGCCGCGCGCGGCCGTCCGCGCCCACCACCGTCTCGATGGCGACGGTGCCGTCTCCCTGGTCCGCCGTCCACCGCATCCGCGTGATCAGCGACTCGACGGAGGCGGGCGGCTCGAACGCGGGTGTCGCGCGGGCGCCCTCGACGCCCACGTAGCCGGGCTCCAGCGCCTCGGCGGCGGTGACGGCGGCGGTCAGCGTGCACGCCATGCGGTCGTACTGGTCGCCCGCGAGCGCGCGCTCGACGGTGTCGCGGTGCAGCACCCCGGTGGTGGGCGGCTGGCCTTGTGGCCGGATCATGGACAAAGGCCCGGCCACCAGCCCGCCAGGCCCACCCACCACGGCACCCAGCGGGGTGACGGCGTAGGAGAGGGCCTGGACCCAGCGCAGGCCCCACACCAGGGAGCCCGCCCAGTCGCCCGCCGCGTCGGCGGCACGCACGCTCAGGCCCACCTGCGCGCGCGCCTCCTCCTCGGCGTCGAGGTAGGCACGGGCGGCGCCCGCGACCGCCGCCGACGTGGCCCTCAGTTCGGCCGCCGCGTGCGAGGCCGCGCTCGCGATCCACCCGAGCGGGCCCGGCTCGGCGATCCCGGAATGCCAGCCCACCAGGTGGGACGCGACGGCGAGGGCCGTGGCGGCGTCCTCCAGGTCGGCCGCGGCCGCGTCCAGCGCATGCGCGGCGATCTCGAGATCCTCGGTGACCGCCGCCGTGCCGCCCCGGCCGCCGGTGGTCCACGCCGACTCCTGGCTCACGCCGGCTCCCCGCTCACGGCGCGAGCAGCAGCGGCCGTGCCGCGGCGATCTCACGCTCAAGCACCGCCACCCGGGCGGCGGCATCGGCCAGCCGCGCGCGGTACTCCTCGGCGTGGACGCCCTGCCACTGCGCGTACCGCGCGGTCGCGAGGCGGGAGGTCGCCATGGCCGCGGCGGCCCGGGCCCGCTCGACCAGGGCGGTGACGTCATCCATGCGGCGACCCTAGGAAGAGGCCCGGCCGTCCACCCCGGTCGCCTCGGACGCTGGGGAGGCGGCGCATCGTCCCGACGCCCGGGGACACCGCGACCGGGTGGGCGGCGCGGTGCGTGGAAGAATGGCGGCGTGACCTGGACCAGCCTCGCCTCCCTCGAGCCCGCGATCGCGCTCGGCCCCCTCGACGGCCGCTACCGCGGCGCCGTCGCCCCGCTCGTCGACCACCTGTCCGAGCCCGCGCTCAACCGCATGCGACTCCACGTCGAGGTCGAGTGGTTCATCCACCTGTGCGAGCACGCGGCGGTGCCGGGTGTGCGCCCGCTCACCGAGGAGGAGACCGCGCTGCTGCGCGGGATCCCGGCGGGCTTCGACGCGGCCGGGATCGCCGAGCACGCCGAGATCGAGAAGGTCACGGTCCACGACGTCAAGGCGGTCGAGTACTACATCAAGCGCCGTATCGAGGGCACGTCGCTCGAGCCGCTGAGCGAGCTGGTGCACTTCGCGTGCACCTCGGAGGACATCAACAACCTGTCCTACGCGCTCATGGTCAAGGGGGCCGTGCAGGAGGTGTGGCTCCCGGCCGCGACGGCGCTGGTCGGGGACGTTGCGGACCTCGCGCGCGCCGCCAAGGCCGTGCCGATGCTGTCCCGCACCCACGGCCAGACCGCCACGCCCACCACGCTGGGCAAGGAGTTCGCGGTGCTCGCGCACCGCCTGGGACGGCAGCTGCGCCGGGTCGAGGGCCAGGAGTACCTGGGCAAGATCAACGGCGCCACCGGCACGTTCGGCGCCCACGCCGCGGCGGTGCCCGGCACGGACTGGGTCGAGGTCTCGCGCACGTTCGTCGAGGGGCTGGGGCTCACCTGGAACCCCCTCACCACGCAGATCGAGAGCCACGACTGGCAGGCCGAGCTGTACGCGGACGTGGCCCGCTTCGGGCGCATCCTCCACAACCTCGCCACGGACGTGTGGACGTACGTGTCGCTGGGCTACTTCGCGCAGGCGGCCGCGGTCGGGTCGATCGGGTCGAGCGCCATGCCGCACAAGATCAACCCCATCCGCTTCGAGAACGCCGAGGCCAACCTCGAGATATCCGGCGCGCTGCTCGACACGCTGGGCGCCACGCTGGTGACGTCCCGCCTGCAGCGCGACCTCACGGACTCGAGCTCGCAGCGCAACATCGGGCTTGCGTTCGGGCACTCGCTGCTCGCGATCGACAACGTCCGGCGGGGGCTGCGCACCTTGTCCGTGAACGAGGCCGCGCTCGCCGAGGACCTGGACGCGTCGTGGGAGGTGCTCGCCGAGCCCATCCAGTCCGCGATGCGCGCCGCCGCCATCGCCGGCGTGCCCGGCATGGAGAACCCGTACGAGCGGCTCAAGGAGCTCACGCGCGGCCAGGAGATCTCCGCCGCGGCGATCCAGGAGTTCGTGGGCGGCTTGCCGTTGCCGGCCGAGACCGCCGAGCGGCTCGCGGCGCTCACCCCCGGGTCCTACGTGGGCCTGGCGGAGCAGTTGGTGGACCGCTTCCTCCCCTGACCCCCGCTGACAGTGCGCACGGAGTTGCCTCCGACACGCCGCTGAGACCGGGACGATGCACGGGTTGCCCCGGGGTGTCGCGCGCCGTTCCGTGCGGAGTGTCAGGAGGGAAGAGTGGGTGCGGTGGGTGGGGCGGGTGGCGTGACCCGGTCGCCGAGGGCGAGCTCGCCCGGCACCACCACGTCGCAGTAGACGGCGATGCAGGCGTCACGGCGGTCGCCCAGCGGCTTGAGCCAGTGGGCTGACTCCTGCACACCGTTCTGGGCCAGATCGATCACCCGGCAGCGCTCGTTGCGCTTGGTCACCCGCAACCGGACGCCGCCGATCTCCACCTCGTGGCCGATCCAGGTCTCCTCGACGAACGGCTCGCTCGTCTCGATCACCACGTTCACTCGAAGGCGGCGGGGATCCGCGTCGACCCCGAGCTCGCGGCGACACCAGTCGAGGGTGGCGGTGCCCACCATCGACACCGGGGAGTCGTCGAAGAAGCGCTGCCCGGCTTCGGCCTCGCCGAGCACCCGCATCGGCTCACCCATCTGGGCGGAGAGGTCCGCCTCCAGCGCGGGCTCTCCCACCACCCACGAGCCGTGGCCGCGGGACACCACCACCGCATCGTTCACCGTGCGGGCCGCATACGAGAACACCGGGTCGCGGCGGCGGAACCGGTGAGTGCGCTTGCCCGCCGCGAGCAGGCCCTCGGCGTCGACCACCGCGAACGCGCGATCACCCACCGCGCCCCGCGCGTCGAGCGCCAGCGCGCCCAGCGCCTCGCCGCCCATCGCCTTGACGGGGTAGCGGTGGAGGGCGGCGACGCGCATCATCCCGCCAGCGTAGGGCGGGAACACTCGCTCGTTAGAGTGGCGTGACCATGGACACCACCCCGCGCGCCGATGCGCCGCCCGCCCCCGCCGCGGCCGTCACCCTGCCGAGCCGGCCGCGCATGCGCGCCGAGGTGCTCATCGTCCTGGGGCTGTCGCTGGGGCAGGCGGCCGTGTACGCGGCCGTCAGGCTCGTGGAGCGCTACCTGCAGACCACGCCCATCGGCGGCCAGACCACCACCCTCAACCCCAGCCAATCCTCCGTCGACGTGATCGACCTCATCATCCAGGTGCTGCGCATCGGCTTCTCCCTCATGCCGGTGGCGCTCGCCCTGTACCTGCTGAGCCAGCACGGCGCATCGTCGCGCGTCCGGCTGGGGCTGGTGGGACCCGCCCGCGCGTGGTGGGGGGACGTGGGCTGGGGAGCGATCCTGGCGGCGAGCATCGGCCTGCCCGGCCTTGCGCTGTACGCGATCTCGCGCGCGCTGGGACAGACGGTGCGGGTGGACACCTCGGGCCTTCCGGATGCGTGGTGGGCCGCCACCATCCTGCTCATGGCCGCCGCCGCCGCCGGGGTGCTGGAGGAGTTCGTCATCGTGGGATTCGTGCTCACGCGCCTGAGGGACCTGCGGTGGGCGCCGTGGGCGGCGATCGTGGTGGCGGCGCTGGTGCGCGGTGCGTACCACCTCTACCAGGGCTGGCCGATGGCGCTGGGGAACCTGGCCATGGGACTCGTGTTCGGCTACGTGTACCTCAGGCGCGGGCGACTCGCCCCGCTGGTGCTCGCGCATTGGACCCTCGACGCGGTCGCCTTCATCGGTCCCGAGGTGGTGCCGCAGGAGTGGCTCGTCTCGCTGGGCATCGTGTAGCCAGGGTTCCCCGCACGTAGAATCGCCGCATGTCCGCCGACGCCTCCGCCCTCGCGCGCGACGACGCACCGGTGGTCCGCATCGTCGACGAGCCGGAGACGCGCGTTCGTCGCTTCACCGACGTGGTCGCGCTGCTCGCGACCGTGGTCGGGATCGCCGGGGTGCTGTTCCTGGGCGAGTACGCGATCGGCACCACGCAGGGCATCACGGACGACATCGGCGCCATCTCCCCGCTGCTGCAACGCCTGCTCGTGGCGCCCATCAACCTCTTCAACGGGATCATCGCGGTGGTGATCCCGGCGACGGTGATCATCGACCTGCTCGTGCGGCGCGAGCCGCGACGCATCGTCGAGATGCTCGGCGCCGCGCTGCTCGCCTTCCTACTGACGGCGCTGGTCGCCCTTGCTCTGCTCGCGTGGGGCACCCCGGAGCTACAGAGCAGCCTTACGCCGCGCGGCGCCACCGGCCTGCAGCTCCCGGCCTTCCTCGCCGGGATCGCGGCGCTGCTCACTGCGGGCGGCCGCCGCTCGACGCGGCGCACTCTGTCGATCTCGTGGAACGTCATGTGGCTCGCGATCGCGATCGCGGTGGCCTTCGGCGCGGTCACCATCCCGTCGGCGCTGCTGGCCATCCTGCTGGGCCGCGTGGTGGGCCTGGGCCTGCGCTACTGGCTCGGCTCGACGGCGGACCGGGCTTATGGCGAGGCGCTCGTGGAGGGGATCCGGCGCGCGGGCTTCGAGCCGCGCACGCTGGTGCGTGCGGACATCGAGCACGAGGGTGACCGGCCCGAGCTCGACGCGGTGACCTCCGCGCTCGCGCGCACCCAGCAGGGACGGATCTACGCGATGACCACCGTCGAACAGCATCACCTGCTGGTGGTGGCCCTCGACGGCGACCAGCAGGCGGCCGGCTTCGCGTCCAGGCTGTGGGGCTCCCTGAGGGTGCGCGGATTCGACACCCGGGCCGATGTGTCCCTGCGCCAGAGCGCGGAGGCGACGGCCCTGGTCTCCCACGCCTCGCGGGTGGCGGGGGTGCGCACCGGACGCGTGCTGGGCATGGGTCAGATCCGCGACACGATGCTGCTGGTCTACCAGCGCCCGCCCGCCGCCCTGCCCCTGTCCGGAGTGTCCGACGAGGACATGAGCGACGAGCTGCTCGACGCGATCTGGGCGGAGCTCGCACGCGCCCACCAGGCGGGCATCTCCCACCGCAAGCTCACCTCCGACACCGTCCTGGTGGGCACCGACTCGCCGCTGGGCGAGCCGACCATCTGGCTCACCTCCTGGGAGGTGGGCGAGGTGGCGTCGAGCGTGCTCGCGCGGCGCATCGACGTCGCCCAGGCGCTCGCACTCACGGCGGCGAGGGTAGGGCCGGAACGGGCGGTCGCGTCGGCGTTCCGGTCGATCGGCGCCGAGCCGGTCGAGCAGGCCGCCCCGCTGCTGCAGACGATCGCGCTCCCGCACGCCACGCGCGCGGCTCTCAAGGCGAGCCACTACCCGAAGGTGCTCGAGCAGGTCCGCGAGCAGATCCTGCAGCGCTCGCCCGACGCCGAGGTGGCGAGCGAGAACATCACGCGCTTCGGCTGGCGCACCGCCGCGACGATCCTGCTGGGCCTGGTCGCCGCCGCGGTGATCGCCGTGCAGTTCAACACCGCAGACTTCCTCGATGCCATACAGCAGGCCAACCCCTGGTGGCTGGTGGTGGGCTTCGCGTGGGCGCTGCTGACGTTCGTGGGCGCCGCGCTCGCGCTCGCGGCGTTCAGCCCGATCAAGCTCCCCTTCTCGCGCGTGCTGCTGACGCAGGTGGCCGCGGCGTATGTGGCGCTCGCCGTGCCGGCGGGCGTGGGTCCCGCGGCCCTCAACCTGCGCCTGCTCACCAAACGCAAGGTGTCGACGCCGCTGGCCGTCGCGACCGTCGCCCTGGTCCAGGTGAGCTCCGTGGTGGTCACCGTGGTGGGCCTGATCCTCCTCACCGTGGTCTCGGGCTCGCAGGGCGCTCTCGCGGCGCTGCCCAGCACCTCGGTGCTGATCGGGCTGGGCGTAGTGGTCGCCGCGGTGGGTCTCGCGCTCGCGGTGCCGCGGGTGCGCGCCTGGGCCGCGATGCGCATCATGCCCACCGTGCGTCAGACGTGGCCGCGACTCACCCAGGTGATCGGCCAGCCGTGGCGCCTCGCGATCGGCCTCGCCGGCAACCTACTGCTGACGGTGGGCTTCGTGGGCGCGTTCCACGCCTCGCTGTCCGCCTTCGGTCAAGAGATGGCCATCATCGACATCGCCGTGCTGTTCTTCGTGGGCAACGCCGTGGGCGCCGCGGTGCCGACCCCCGGTGGCCTGGGCGCCGTCGAGCTCGCGCTCACCACCGGACTCACCGGTGCCGGCGTCCCCTACGGCATCGCGCTCTCGTCCGTGATCGTCTACCGACTCCTCACCTACTGGCTGCGGATCCCGCTGGGGTACGTCGCCATGAAGTTCCTGGAGCGCAAGGGCGAGTTGTAGATGTCGGTTGCTCGCCGTGACTCGACGGGGGAGGCCTCTAGCGCCCCGCGTCGACCACGCTGATGATCACCAGGTGGTCCGCCTTGATCTCAGGCGCCTGCAACCCCACCTCCGCCAGGACTCTCCCGCTCAGCGTGACGCCCTCGCGGGTCCACGGCGCGGCGCCGGGGCGCGCGGGCCCGTCGGCGGCCGGCGACACCGTCGTGACACGATACGTGCGGTCAGGGTCGAGTCCCGGCAGCGTCACCCGTCCGGGCGGCCACGTCAGCGTGTGGTCGAGGGCGGACAGCCGATACAGAGCCTCCGACCCGTCGGGTGCCACCACGCCGTCGAGTTGCAGGGCGGGGTTGGGAAGCTCGGCGCGCACCACCCGGCCCGAGTGGAGCAGCGGCCGCACCGACTTGTAGAACGCCACCCACTGCGCGACGCGGTCACGCTGCTCGTCACTGATGCGGGTGAGGTCCCACTCGATCCCCAGGTCGCCCCAGATCGCCGTGCCGGCGCGGAAGTCGAGATCATGCACCCTGCCTGTGGAGTGGTCGGCACCCGAGCCGATGTGCGACCCCAGCATCTCCGGCGGCAGGATCACGCCGGTCCACCGCATCATCCGGTGTCGCTCGTGGGCGTCGATGCAGTCGCTGACCCATGTGCGATCGGCGATCTCCATGATGCCCAGGTCGAGCCTCGCGCCGCCCCCGGCGCACGACTCGATCTCGAGCCCGGGATGCCTCGCCTTGAGCTCGGTCATCATCCGGTACACGGCCTCGACCTGCGCGTGCACGCCAGGACGATGCTCCGGTCCGCTGCCCGCGTCCACCAGGGCGCGGTTGTGGTCCCACTTGATGTAGTCGACGTGAAGGGTTCCGACGATTCCCGACACCTGCTCCAGCACGTGGGCGTAGGCATCGGGGTTGCCCAAGTCGAGCACGTGCTGCTGGCGCGAAGCGACACCGGGCCCGTGGGAGGTACCCATCACCCAGTCGGGGTGGGCGCGAGCCAGGTCCGAATCGAGATTGACCATCTCGGGCTCGAACCACAGCCCGAACTGCATGCCCAGCGACCGCACGTGATCGGCGACCTCCTCGAGACCGTTGGGGTACACGGAGGGGTCCACGATCCAGTCGCCCAGGCTGGAGGTGTCGTCACGACGCCCCAGGAACCAGCCGTCATCCACCACCAGGCGCTCGACGCCGATCGCCGCCGCCAGGTCCGCCATGTGATTGAGGCGCGCGGGATCCTGGTCGAAGTAGACGGCCTCCCACACGTTAAGCACCACCGGACGGGTGCTGCGCGGGTGCGCGGGCCGGCCGCGAAGGTAGTCGTGGAAGCGGTGCGAGAGCGCGTCGATCCCCTCGCCCCAGGAACCCACCAGCCACGGAGACACGTACTCGTCGCCGTGATCCAGGATCATCTCGCCCGGAAGCAAGAGCTCCCCGCCGCGCAACAGTCGGAAACTGGTGGGCGAGTGCTCGGCGGACACCACCTGATTGCCCGACCACGCGAGGTGGACGGCCCAGACCCGCCCACGTTGGAAGCCGAAGCCGGAACAGCCGGCCGCCAAGAACGTGGGGCTGTCGTGCCCGGGGCGTCCGCCCCAGGACTCCCTCACCCACTGCCCCTGATTGAACGGCCGCCGCTGCGGCACCCGCTCCTTGGTGTGACGGCCCGTCATGTCGACCAGCTCGGACGCCTCGCCAGGCACGGGGAGCGCAGGCTCGACGCCCGCCACCTCGTAGCCCGCGTCGCCATCGTTGCGGATCCGCGCCCGGACTCTGACGAGCCCCGACTCGTGGATCTCGATCTCCGCGGTGACACACAGTTGTCCCGGCTCGTCGAAGCACTCGCTCACCACCCGGGCCGCCCCCGGGGGACCATCGGGCCACTCGGGCGACCCCGCATCGTCCACCCGGTGCACCACCCGTGCGAACGCGACGGACCAGTCCCGGCCGCCGCGAGACCCTCGGATGCCGGCGCGCCCGAGCCATCCCGCGGAGTGCAGCGGGAGCACCGGCAGCTTGGGCGGCGCGGAGATCACGCTGTCGACGTACGGCATCTCCAACGCCGTGCCGAGGTCCTCGAGCATGGCGTCGCCCAGGTCCGGACCCCAGTGCAGCACGCAGGGCGGTGAGTCGGCGGGCAGGTCGAGCACAAGGCTGGTCCCGCCCCTGCGCAGATGGAGCGGCGAGCGCCCCACCTGCGAGGAGGGTTCAATCGGCATGTGCGGTCAGCCCTTGACAGCGCCCGCGGTGAGGCCGCGCACGAAGTACCGCTGCAGAACAAGGAAGACCGTCACCGGCACCAGCATCGAGAGGATGCCGCCGGCGGTGGTGAGATTCCACCCTTGGCCCAACTGACCCTTCAGGGATGTCAGAGCCACCGTCACCGGTTCGTTCTCGCCTGGCCCCAAGAACACCAGCGCGACCATCAGATCGTTCCACACCCACAGGAACTGGAAGATCGCGAAGGCCGCGAGCGCCGGGACCGACATCGGCAGGATCAGCCGGTAGAAGATCCCGTAGTGCGAGGCGCCGTCGATCTTCGCGGACTCGATGACGGACCGCGGCAGGGTCGTCATGAAGTTCCTGAGAATGAAGATCGCCAAGGACATGCCGAACCCGATGTGGGCCAGCCAGACCTTGGGGAAACCGACGAACTCCAGGTTGTTGTAGATGTTCTGGAGCGGGATGAAGGCCACGAAGTTCGGCACCACCAGCAGGCTCACGATGAGAATGAACAGTACTTCGCGGCCCTTGAACTCCATGAAGGTGAACGTGTAGGCGGCGAAGGCCGCAATCAGGATCGGGATGAAGGTCGCAGGAAGCGCGATCGCCAGGCTGTTGAGGAACGACGCGCCGAAGTTGGCGGACGACGCGCCCGCTCCGTTCCACGCATCGATGTAGTTGTCGAAGGTGAGCCTGGACCAGTACTCGGGCTTGTAGAAGACCTCCCACCAGCCGCTGGTGTTGGCATCGTCGAGCGTGCGGAACGAGGTGATGATCGTCCCCAGGGTGGGCACGGTCCACATGACCACGAGCAAGCCCAGCAGCACCTTGGTGAACCACCCGGCACGGACCTCGGAGAGCCCGCCCTGCTTGACACGTCGCGACGAGGCCTTCTTGGCCGGCGCCGTTGCTGTCGCGGTCATGCTGCGGCCTCCTGTTCCTTGAAGTTTCGCACCTGGTAGATCATGATCGGGATGACCGCGATCATGAGGATGACCACGATCGCCGATGCGGCGCCATAGTTGAAGTTGGTGGTCAGCTCGTTGATGAAGTCGTTGGCGAGCACGTTGGTGTTGAACTGACCATTCGTGTTCGTGTAAACGATGTCGAAGATCTTCATGACTCCGATGGTGACCGTCACGCCCACCGCGATGATGGTGCCCTTGATCTGAGGGAGGATCACGCTGAAGAACACCTGCCGCTCCTCAGCGCCATCGACGCGCGCGGCCTCCAGGGTCTCGGCCGGCACGGACTTGATGGCCGCAGAGAGCAGCACCATGGCGTAGCCCACCTGAGCCCACAGCAGAATCACCATGAGCAGCAGCGTGTTGAGCCGGAACGTCGAGGTATTGAGCCATGGCACCGGCTCCGCCCCTCCGCTGGTCCACACCGCATTGAGCAGGCCGGTCTGAGTCTCGCCCGCCGGTTGGTAGGCGTACACGAAGCGCCACACCGTGGCGGCACCCACCATGGAGATGGCCATGGGGACGAAGATCATGGTCTTGACGAACTTCTCGCTCTTACTCGGCAGCCGGTCCGTGAGGGCGGCCACGGCGAGACCCACGATGATGGTGACGGCCGGGACGATGATCACCCACAGGACCGTGTTGAAGAGCGTCGACTGGAACGCCTTGTCGGTGAAGAGGTCCGCGTAGTTGGTGAACCCTACCCATTGGTCGCTGGTGCGGTCCTTGAAGCTGTTGATGACCGTGACGATGGTGGGATAAAGCAGGTACAGCGAGATGGCGAGATACGCCGGCAGGATGAGCAGATACGGCTTGAGCCGATGCTCCCACTTACTGGGCAGCAGTTCGGCGAGTTTGTTGAGTGCCCAGAAGAGCGCGATCGCGCCGGCGATTCCGATCGCAACCGTGACGAGCACTGTGCCTGACTTGAGAAGCATGAGCCTAGGTCCCTCCGTCGACGTTGACGGTTAGTGTCATGGCGAGCATCGCACAGGGGCGGGATCCCGGCCAACCGGGATCCCGCCCACCGCGCTCATGCTGCCTAGTTTGGCCAGCTGCTATCGATGTTGGTGAGCGTCGTGTCAAGGTCTTGCGACCCTGCGATCCACGACGTCATGTCGCTCCAGAACGTACCGGCACCGACCTCGCCAGGCATCTGGTCGGACCCGTCGAACAGGAATGCCGTGGAGTCGTACGCGACCTGCGCGACGTCCTTGGTCACCTGGTTCGGGTACAGCTCCATGTTGAAGTCCTTGTGAGGACTGATGAAGGAGCTGCCCGGAGCGGCCGGCTCACCGATCGCACCGTTGGCCAGGATCGCCATGGCGTCCTTGGTGGCCTGGTCCTCGTTGAGCATGATGGCCAGGTCGCCACCACCCACGACCGGGTTGTCGCCACCGGCGGTCGCCGGCGGGAAGCCGAACAGTCCGACGTTGGTGTCAAGGTCCGCCTTGGTCTCCTCGGGGAAGAACCCGGTGATGAACGAACCCTGCTGCAGCATCCAGCACTTGGGTCCTGCGGCGTCGAACATCGGGTTGCCCGCGGTGCCGAAGTTGGTCGCGGCGATCGCGTTACGACCGCCGAAGACGTTGCCGTCGGTGAACGCCAGGGTCTCGAACTCCGCGGCGGCCTCGCGGACGAGCGGGGAGTCGAACAGGATGTCGTGAGAGACCCACTGGTTGTACTGGTCGGCACCGCCGTACTTCGAGATCAGCACCTCGAACCAGTCCGTGGCCGGCCAGCCCGTCGCGGTGTCGGACTCGATGCCCATGCACCACGGCACATTGCCGTCGGCCTTGATCTGCTCGGTGAGCGCGTTGAGCTCGTCGATGGTGGCGGGCGTACCGTAACCGGCAGCGTCCCACGCGGGCTTGTTGTAGAACACCAGGCCCTTGACGTTCATCGACACCAGCAGGCCGTACAACTGGCCGTCCACCGTTCCGGACTCGAGCGTGCCGGGCACCATCGACGACTCGAGCGCCGCCTTGTCCACCACATCGTCGAGCGGGAAGGCACCATTGCGCGACACCACGTCGGCGACCACGCCGGGCTGCGGGATCAGGGCGATGTCGGGCGCATCCGCGGCGCCCAGCTTGGTCATGATCAACTGGTTGATGTTCTCAACCTTCTCCCACTTGATCGTGATGTTGGAGCCCTCGGTCAGGTTGTTCGAGCCTTCCTGAAGCCCGTCGAGGACGGGCTGGTCGACGCTGGCCCATACGGTGACCTCGGTGGCCTCGCCACCGCCGCCTCCGCCGCCTCCGTCGCTCGAAGTGTCTGTTGAGCCGCCCGAGGAACAGGCGGCGAGAGTCAGCGCCAGGGTGGCGGTGGTCGCCACCGCGAGCGTGGTGTGCCGGCGCACGTCTTTGTGCTTCATTCGTTCTCCTCATATCGTGCGACCCCGAAGGGCCGCGCTATGTTGCGCGGAGCGAGCGGACTTGTGGCCCGAGTTGCCCCCGCTGAATCGATCCTGCATGGTTGTGGGACGGCGCGCAACCGGGCGCGTGCAACGATTCGGTCACGGAGTCCCCGCAATCGGCGACCCGCCGGGAGGGAAACAGATGGACCGCCCCAGCAGGCCCACCCTGCGAGATGTGGCTCTGCGCGCGGGGGTTTCGAGGACGACCGCTTCGTATGCGCTGGCGGGCCGAGCCACGGAGATGCGGATCAGCGACGAGACCGCGGACAGGGTTCTACGGGCCGCGGCCGAGTTGGGGTTCAGCCCGAATCGGACCGCACAGAGCCTGCGCACCCGGCGGAGCCACACCATCGGGCTGATCTCCGACTACGTCGCGTATGGCGAGTTCGCTGGGCGCATGCTCGCGGGCGCGAGCGCTGCGGCACGCGCCCGCGGGACCCTGGTGCTCATCGGAGAGACGGAGGGCGATGCGTCCCTCGAGCAGCAGCTCATCGAGGAGATGCTTGTGCGTGGCGTCGACGGACTCGTGTACGCGACGCTCGCGTGCCGGCGGATCACCGTGCCGGAGGCACTGCGCGGAACGCCCGCGGTGCTCCTCAACTGCTTCGACGCCTCGGCGTCTCTCCCGGCCGTGGTCCCGGACGAGGTCGAGGGCGGCAGGCGCATCGCGCGCATCGTCCTGGATGCCCAGGTCGACGAGCGCACCGTGATCGTGGGCAACGCGGAGGATCCGACCGCGATAGCCGGCGAGCGCCGCATCGCCGGCATTCACGCCGAGTTCGCCCAAGCGTCGCGCCGCGTGTCCGGCCATATTCAAAGCCGCTGGGAGGTCGGCGCCGCCTTCGACGAGGTGTCCCGGGCTCTGGCCGACGGACCCCTTCCGACGGCCTTGATCTGCCTCAACGACCGCATCGCGATGGGGGCATACGAGGCGCTCGAGGCCGCCGGCCTGCGCGTCCCCCACGACGTGTCGGTGGTCGCGTTCGACGGCTCCAACCTTGCGCAATGGCTGCGCCCGTCGGTGACCTCCGTGGGGATCCCATTCGAGCAGCTTGGGGCCCTCGCCGTCGACCTGCTACTGGGAAGCGCGGACTGGCCGGGCCATGCGATCACACTTCCTATGCCCGTGATTGCCGGCGCATCGGTCAGAGCTGTGGGTCAGCCCGGCGACATCACCCCGCCGCCCATCGAGGCGGGGTGAGCGCCTCGGCGCTCGGGGACTGAGCAGCATGCGCGCCGGGGTCTTCCTCGACGTCAACGGCGTTGTCCTGGCACCGCCGCTGGAAGCCGGGGACACCCGGTCTTTGCCCGAGGAAGCTGAGTCCGGGTGCCGACCGGGGCGGCGATCGACCTGGGGTGGTCGAGCCGGGCGGTCGACCGCCTCGCCCTCGTCGAGGAAGGGCCGCGTGTGGAGATGCTCTGGGCCACCCCATCGGAAGAACGCGCGACCACCGTGCTGGCGCCCGTGATCGGCCTTGGCTCGACCAGGCGAGCGGTGACACGAGCGTCCTCCGTCGCCGAGCTCCGCAGCACTCGCCACGGGCACCGACCGGGAGCCACCTCGTGGATTGACAACCACGTGCTCACGGACTCCCCGGATCCACCCCACGGGCTCGAGGTCCGACGTCCTCGCGACGGCACGCGGGCGTGGCCACCCATCCGGAAGTCCGTAGGCTCCGAAGCACGGGCGGAAAGCGGCACCGCACGGACCAACATGACGGAGACTCACGATGATCGAGGCAGGCGACGTCGCCTACGCGCTGCTGCTGGGCGCCGTCGCGGCATTCAACCCGTGCGGATTCGCGCTGTTGCCGGCGTACCTGACCGTGATCGTCACCGGCAGCGCCGATGCGGTGGGTGGATCCGGTGGACCCGGGCGGGACGATGCGGGGGTCGCCCGGGCGATCGCGCTCCGCCGCGCGCTGGGCTTCGCCCTGGCGATGACGCTGGGCTTCGTCGCGGTGTTCACGGCGTTGGGCCTGGTGTTCGGCGGCATCAGCCTCGGGCTGCAGGCGTCGGTACTGCCGTACGTGTCGTGGGTGACGCTCGTGCTGGGGCTGCTCGTGGTCTGGCTCGGGGTGGTGATGGCCGTGCGCGGCGAGATCCGTGGCCCTGGCCTGGGCGCGCTCGCCCGCACCTCCCACGCCCCCGGCAAGACCTTCGCGTCGCAGCTTGCCTACGGCGCATCGTTCGCCATCGCCTCGCTCAGCTGCACCATCGGCCTCTTCCTCACCGTGGTCACCCAGGCCCTCGCGGCTCCGGGACCCGTCGCGGCCATCGCGCCCTTCGTCGCGTACGCGCTGGGCATGGGGGCCGCCGTGGTGCTGGTGTCGCTCGCGGCCGCGACCGCGGGCGCGGGTGCCGCGGCGGCGCTGCGCCGCCGCACCCCGCAGCTGATGCGTGCCGGCGGAGTGCTGATGGTGCTGGCCGGCATCTACGTGGTGGTGTTCGCCCTCGCCGAGATCCTGCCGCGGTACGGCATCACCGCCCTCGACCCCGTGCTCCTCACCACCGCGCGGTGGCAGTCGCAGGTGACCCTGGCGATCCAGTCATGGGGCACGCCCGTGTTGATCGCCGTGGTGGTGCTCGCCGCCGTGTCCGCGGGCGCCGTGTGGTTCGCGGCGCGCCGCGCGGACCGCGTGGCCTCAGGCCGAGGCTAGGCGCTCGGCCTCACGCACGATGTCGTCGGCGGTGAGCCCGCCGCCCAGCTGGGTCGACTCGCCGGACTCGTCGATGAACACCACGGTCGCCTGCGCGGAGATCCCGAACCCACGCCAGATCGAGCCGTCGAGGTCCGCGACGTGGGTCATCTGCTCGACGTCCGCGGTGCGGGCGAACTCCTGCATGAACTCGAAGTCGCCGGACAGCCCGGCCATGCCGATGACCTCGATGCCGTCCGGAAGTCGAGGGATGGCCGCCTTGATCTCGGGCGCCTCGGCCAGGCACGTGGGGCACCACGGCGCCCAGAACCACAGGATCACGTCCTTGTTCGCGATGGTGGCGCCGTCGAAGGTCCCATTCCCGATCACGGTGGGAGCGGTGAAGTCGAACGGCGCGGCGACGTCCATGGCGGGTTCCGTCGACTCGGCCCCGGCCTCTCCGGATGCCGATGCGGTGGGCTCCATGGCTCCGGCGTCGTCGGCCGCCATCGTGGACTGGGCGCCCACCTGGTCGGATTCGCCTGCCGTCGCGCATCCCGCCAGCACCAGCGTGCCCGCAAGCGCTCCCGCGATACCCCAGCGTCGCATCGTCCCGTTCATGACACCATCCTCCCCGGGCGCGCCGTCCGCGCGCACATGCGAGGTTCGGAGCCGGCGAGACGGCGGATGTGTCACGGCGCGACGATGTGCCTCCCGCAGGAGTCACGAATCTCGCGAGGGCGTCAGCGAGTTCCCCGAGGGAGGACCGCGGTGGGGGCGAGCGACGTCAGCGCAACACCCCCTGGAAGCCGAAGGTGAACGTCAGCTCGCCCGTGGGCAGGCGGTACTCGGGATGGGTCATGGCACCCCACGACTGGTCGCCGCCCACGCCGCGCCGCATCAGCGCGGGGCGCAGCACGGTCCGGAGGATGGGCGGCAGCTCGTTGGGGTGCCGCGCACTCTCGATCTCGAGCGGCGTCCACGGCAGCGCCGAGAGCTCCATGCCGCCCGGGCAGTCCAGGCGCACGCCGAAGCCGGCATCGTCCAGCACCTCGGCCCATCTCACGCCCGTGCGGCTGCCGGACTCCTGCGGCCGCATGTACCGGGTGAGCTGCTCCCGGACGTCGCCCTCCCAGACGTCAAGCCGCGCGCCGCCGCGCCTGTCCACGTAGCACTCGGCCGGGCCGTCGCCGTACCAGCGCAGGCGGTGCAGGTCCGCGTCCACCGTGAGCGTCATGGCGAACTCGGGCATGTCGGGCAGCCCCTCGCCAGGGCGCACGGTCATGGTGACGTCCACGTGGCCGGAGCCGTCGACCAGGTAGGAAACGTCCACCTCGCTCGGAGGCACGGTGGGTAGCTCGTATCCGAACTGGACCTCCACCGCTGCGTCGTGACGCACCACGCGCGGCTTCTCCCAGCCCGCTCGCAGCCGGCGAGTCTTGCTCGCGAGCAGCCACTGGCCGTCGCGGAACGGCATGCCCCAGCCACGCTCGTTGGACGTGGGCGCGTGCCAGAAGCTCGGGTAGGGGAGGTCGCGCAGTAACTCGCGCCCACCGTCGCTGGTGCGGCCGTAGCGATACGAGACCAGGTGTCCGTAGAGGCGGGAGAACTGCACCGAGAAGTGCCTGCCGTGCACGCCGATGTTGTGGGTGCTCTCCACCACGCGCGGAGCCGGGGCGGTGGGGGCCATGGCCGCCGCATCGTCGCTGACGGCGGCCTCGACCCACACCACCTCCTGCTCCCAACCCACCTCGTAGTCGGCGGGAGCCCAGTCGGTGCCGGCCTTCAACCGGTACGCCACGTCGAGCGTGTACTCGCCGGGAGCCTCCGGAATGTCGAACGGCAGGGGGAAGGACCGCGTCTCGCCGGCCGGAACCTGGGCGTCGAGGACCGCCTCGCGGAGCGTCCGGCCCTCCCGCCGGAGCGTCACCACCACGTCGACGTCCTCGAGTCCGGTGAACATCCGCTTGTTCCGGA
>NZ_JAHEBP010000012.1:10061-30753 GCF_024642165.1 Demequina sp. | reverse complement strand
GTGGTGACGATGCGGTAGAACACCGCGCCCATCGCGATCAGCACCACGAAGACCAGGATGGGGACGAAGATCGCGATGAGGCTCAGCGCCACCGCGGTGGCGTCCTCCGCGAACGATGCGATGGGGGCGCCGGTGCCCGCCGTGGCGGCGTTCACCGACGGACGGGACGCCGATTTGGCGGTGTGCACGGCGGCCGCGATGACGGCGCCCACGATGCCCGCGATCAGCGGATTGTCCTGCCAGAAGTTGCTCTGATCGATCACCTGCGCCGCCGCCGTGGCGGCGAAGATCACGCCGCCTACGAGCGGGCGGATCAGCGACTGCAAGAGGTCGTTGATGTGGTCCACACCAGGGATCTTGTCCAGCACCAGCTCCAGCGCGAGCAGCGCGAGGCCGATGATGATCGCCGGCCACGACTGCAGCCACTCGAGCCGCTCGGGAAGCACGATGAAGTCGGTGAAGCGCGCGAACAGCCCCACGATCACGAGCGGGATGAACGCGTTGAGGCCTGCCGCCGCGGACAGGCCGGCGCCCGTCAGGGCTGCGAACATGAGACCTCCTCGGGGCTCCACCGGGCGGCGGGACGCACTCAAGGATAGTGTGCGTTTGCCGGAGCGCGTCCGGCATCACGGGAGAGGGGTGTTACATGGCTTGGGTCGCCACCATCTTGACGGGCCTGCTGATCGGCGTTCTCGCGCGCATGGTCGTGCGGGGTCGCCAGCACTTCGGCATCATCATCACCATCCTGCTCGGCATCGGCGGCTCGCTGATCGGGCATTGGCTCTGGTACACGGTCCTCAACAAGGAGGACACCCCTGGCATCGACTGGATCCAACTCTTCATGAGCGTGGGCGCGGCGGCGGTGCTCATCGGCCTCTACGGAGCGATCTTCGCGCGCAAGCGCTGAGTTGTCCCGCGGAAGCAGAAGGCCCCGGCTCTCACGAGCCGGGGCCTTACTTCTGTGGGGTGGCTAACGGGACTTGAACCCGCGGCCCCCGCGACCACAACGCGGTGCTCTACCAACTGAGCTATAGCCACCATCGGCCCTCGCGCGCGAGAGCCAGAGAACATCATAGCCGGTCCGCTATGCCTCCTGCGACGGGTCCGTGGTCACCCGCTCGGCCGCGGCCTTGGCCTGGTCGGAGTCCGGTCCGGGCAGCGGGACCAGGATGGTCTCGCGGTAGTACCGCAGCTCCGTGATCGAGTCGCGGATGTCGCCCAGGGCCCGGTGGCCGCCCGTCTTGGCGGGGGCGTTGAAGAACACCCGCGGGTACCAGCGGCGCACCAACTCCTTGAAGGAGCTCACGTCGACCACGCGATAGTGCAGGTGGGCCAGGAGGTCCGGCATGTCGCGGTCGAGAAACATCCGATCCATCCCCACGGTGTTTCCCGCGAGCGGAGACTTGCCGGCGACCGGCACGTGGGCGCGGACGTACTCGAGCACCTGCTCCTGGGCCTCGGCCATGGTGACGCCGTGCGGGAGCTCGGGCAGCAGGCCGGACTGGATGTGCATGCTGCGGACGAAGTCGCCCATGCCGGCCAGTGCCTCGTCCGATGGCTTGATCACCACGGACACGCCGTCGCCCAGCACGTTGAGATCGGAGTCGGTGACCAGGCAGGCCACCTCGACCAGGGCGTCGGATGCCACGTCGAGACCCGTCATCTCGCAGTCGATCCAGACGAGGGGGGTGTCGCTCATGCCGTCCACCTTACCGACGCTCGGGCGGGACCTTGGCCGGGGCCGCAGCGCAGCATCCGGCGGATGGGTTCGGTCAGTCCCCGTCCGCGACGATGCTGGGGCGGGCATCGTAGGAGGCCCGGCGGTACTGCCTGGGCCAGTAGTCGATGTCGACGCCCAGCTCGTGTGCGGCGCGCAGCGGCAGGTGCGGGTCCCGCATGAACTCGCGTCCGACGAAGACGGCGTCCGCCTGACCCGACGCGACAATGCTCTCCGCCTGGTGCGCGTCGACGATCTGCCCCACAGCGGTCGCCGCGATACCGGCGCGGGCGTGGATGGCCGCAGCGTGGGACACCTGATAGTTGGGCCCGGTGGGGATGTGCACGCCGGGGACCAGCCCACCCGTGGACGTGTCGACCAGATCGGCGCCCGCCTCGCGCAGCCACTTCGCCACCGTCACCGTGTCGTCCAGCGTCCAGCCGCGCGGCTCGAGCCAGTCCGTGGCGGAGACGCGGACGAACACCGGGACATCGGGGCCGGCCTCGGCGCGCACCCGGCGCACCACGTGCATCAGGAGGCGCGCGCGGCCCACCAGGCCGCCGCCCCAGCGGTCCGTCCGGGCGTTCGACAGCGGCGAGAGGAACTGGTGGATCAGGTATCCGTGCGCGGCGTGCACCTCGAGCACGTCGAAGCCGGCCTCGAGCGACCGGCGCGCGGCGGCGCCGAAGGCGTCCACGATCGCCGCGATGCCGTCCTCGTCGAGCGCGGCGGGCTCGTCGTAGCCGTCATAGGCGATCGCCGACGGAGCCGCCGTCGCCCAGCCGCCCTCCGACTCGTGCACGGAGCCGGTGCCGCTCCACTCGCGGTGCGTCGACGCCTTGCGGCCCGCGTGGGCGAGCTGGATGGCCGCCACGGCACCCTGGCCGTGGATGAAGTCGACGATGCGTGCCCAGGCGTCGCGCTGCTCGTCGTTCCAGATGCCGGTGTCCCATGGCGAGATGCGTCCGTCCGGCGTCACCGCGGTCGCCTCGGACATCACCAGACCGGCGCCGCCGCGCGCGAAAGAGCCCAGGTGGACCAGGTGCCAATCGGAGGGGACGCCGTCCTGCTCCTCGCACGAGTACTGGCACAGCGGGCTCACCCACAGGCGGTTGCGGGTCTCGACCGCGCGGATCGCGAGCGGGGAGAAGAGGGCAGACGTCATCGGGGATCCTTGTCGCAGGGTGGGGCTCCATCCTTGCGAGCCGTGACCTGGTCGACAACGCCCCATGGTCCCGGGTGATTCCGCGCGGTCGACGGCGCGCGCCCGCTCGCCCACCCCTCACCCCGTTGACACTGCGCACGGAGTTGCCCGCGACACGCGGTCTCCGCACCGCCCCGGAGAGGGACGATGCTGCGTGTCGGCGCGTACTCCGTGCGCAGTGTCAGAGGTGGCGGGGGAGCGGCGGCGTCAGTAGGCGACGGTGAAGCGTGCCCGGCGGTGCGCCGGCTCGTCCACCTCGTCGATCACGGCCGCGGCAAGGTCCTGGGACGAGACGTAGGACGTCCCGGACTCGTCGACCAGGATCACGTCACCGCCTACGCGGAACGTGCCGGTCGCCTCGCCCGGCGCGTAGGCGCCGTAGCCCCCGGCGGGGCTGACGTAGAACCAGTCGACGGCCTCCGAGCTGCCGCGCAGGTCCTCGAGCACGTCCGCGGCCTCGAGCGCCTCGGGCTTGAACGCCTCGGGGAAGTCGGTGTCGACCACCCGCGGCCCGCCCTCCGCGACCAGCAGCGAGCCCGCGCCGCCGATGAAGCCCAACCGGGTGCCGTGCGTCGCCGTGAGTTCCGCAAGGCGGGCGGCGAACGGGCGGATCCTCGACGGCAGGTCGCCGCGCGGCGGCACGGAGGCGATCACCACGTCGGTGGCGCCCACCAACTGCTCGACCAGTGCATCGTCCAGGATCGACCCGGTGACGTAGTCGACGCCCTCGACGGGCGACTCGGGTGCGGAGCGGGAGAGTGAGGTCACCCGGTGACCGCGCGAGGCGGCCTCGGCGACGAGTGCGGCGCCGGTGTAGCCGGTGCCTCCGAGGACGGTGATGTGGGTCATGGCGTTCCTTCCGGTACGGGTCGACGGTCCGGTTGCGGGCCGTTCGCCGGGAACAACACTCTCCATTGGAGAGTTTCTTCCCGATAGGATGTACGTACTTTCCGGTGCGTGCCGCACCGCGGAGGAAGGAGGCACGCATGGCCGACGAGGAGTGGAACCTCTACGAGGCGGGATGTCCCACCAGGGATGTGCTCGACCGCATCGGCGATCGGTGGACCGTGCTGCTGGTGCTGACCCTCGCGGACGGTCCGCTGCGCTACAGCGAGCTCGGCGCGCGGGTGCAGGGGATCTCGCAGAAGATGCTCACCCAGACGCTGCGAGGGCTCGAGCGCGACGGGCTCGCGACGCGGAGGGTGTTCGCGCAGGTGCCGCCGCGCGTCGAGTACGAGCTGACGGACCTGGGCCGGACGCTGCTGGTGCCGCTGGGCGCGATCGCCGGCTGGGCGACCGGTCACATGGGCCGAGTGCGCGCCGCCCGAGAGGCGTTCGACGCAGGCTGACGGCGGTCAGGAGGCGGCGAGCTCGAACCACATCCGCGGGATCAGCGGCAGGATCGAGTCCACGGCGAACTGCGGGTCCCGGGGACCCGGCGCCTGCAGCCATGCGCGCAGCGCCCCGACCGTGCCCTGGCTGACAAACGCCGCGGCCATCGCGAATCGCGTCCCGGCCTCGCCCTCGCGGGGTGCACCGGACGCCTCCGCCAACGTGTGCAGGCTCGCCTCGATATGCCCGGCCAGCACGTCCGCGAGCACCGAGCCGTGCGCGCCGTCGGCGGGAGCGAGTCCGATCCGGTAGAGCTCGGCGTGGCGCTCGATGTGCTCGATGAGGTCCAGCTCGGCGGCCCTCCAGATGGTCTCGATCGCGTGGGGCTCCGCGTCGAACTCCACCAGGAAATCCGTCCGGATGGCGTCGAGCTCCACCTCGAGCGTGTGCGCCAGCAGCGACTCGGGGGAGGTGGCGTGGTTGTAGAACGTCGCGCGCGTGACGCCGGCGCGGCGCGCGATCTCCGTCACGGTGATGGTCTCGACAGGCCGTGCGGAGGCAAGCTCCAGCACCGCAGCGGCGAGCGAATCCGAACTGCGGGCGAAGCGGGGGTCGGTGGTCACGACGCCAGCCTAGTCAGCGCCGCGGCATGCGTCGTCAGGCGTTAGCGCCCTCGCCCACCCGCAGCGAGGTGAGGATCTCCTCCACCTTGGTCTTGGCGTCGCCGAACAGCATGGCCGAGTTCTCCTTGAAGAACAGCGGGTTCTGGACCCCCGCGTATCCCGTCGCCATCGAGCGCTTGAAGACGATGCACTGGCGGGCCTTCCACACCTCGAGCACCGGCATGCCCGCGAGAGGCGAGCCGGGATCCTCGAGCGCGGAGGGGTTGACCACGTCGTTGGCGCCGATCACCAGCACCACGTCCGTCTCGGGGAAGTCGTCGTTGATCTCGTCCATCTCGAGCACGATGTCGTAGGGCACCCGCGCCTCGGCCAGCAGCACGTTCATGTGTCCCGGGAGGCGGCCCGCGACGGGGTGCACGCCGAACCGGACCTCGACGCCGGCCGAGCGCAGTTTGGACACCAGGTCCGCGACCGGGTACTGCGCCTTGGCGACGGCCATGCCGTACCCGGGGACGATCACCACCGAGCGCGCCGCGGCGAGCATCTCGGCCACCTCCGGCGCCTGGACCTCGCGGTGCTCGCCCTGCGGGCCGTCCACCGCCGCGGCCCCGCCACCCGTGCCGAAGCCGCCCAGGATCACGCTGATGAAGGCGCGGTTCATGGCCTTGCACATGAGGTAGGAGAGGATCGCACCGGACGAGCCCACGAGTGCGCCGGTCACGATGAGCAGGTCGTTGCTGAGCATGAGGCCCGCCGCCGCGGCGGCCCAGCCGGAGTACGAGTTGAGCATCGACACCACCACGGGCATGTCGCCGCCGCCGATCGCGGCGACCAGGTGCAGCCCGAGCGCGAGCGCGATCACGGTCATGAGGGCGAGCGGCAGCACGCTGTTGGAGGCGATGAACCAGCCCATCAGGCCCAGGCTCACCACGATCGCGCCCAGGTTGAGCAGGTTGCGGCCCGGCAGCGTGAGCGGGTTGGACTTGATGCGCGCGGAGAGCTTGAGGTACGCGATGATCGAGCCGGTGAACGTCACGGCACCGATGAAGACGCCCAGGAACACCTCGATCTGGTGGACCGCATCGGCCTCCTCCGTGAGGTACGAGTTGAAGCCCACCAGCACGGCGGCGAGGCCCACGAAGCTGTGCAGCATGGCGATCAGCTCGGGCATCTGCGTCATCTCGACGGTGCGCGCCCGCCAGATCCCGATGCTCGCGCCGATCGCGAACACCATCGCGATGAGGAGCGCGGTCACCATGACCGGCCGCTCGCTGCGGTCGAGCGAGAGCACCACGGTGGCGGCGAGCGCGAGGCCCATGCCGATCATGCCCAAGATGTTGCCGCGGCGGGCGGTCTCCTGCTTGGACAGTCCCGCGAGCGAGAGCACGAAGAGCACGGCGGCGACCACGTAGGTCGCCTGGGCGAGGGACGTGAGCGTCATGACGGGTCCTTCCTGAACATCCCGAGCATTCGGTAGGTCACCAGGAAGCCTCCGAAGATGTTGATGCTGGCGACGGCGGCCGCGATGAAGGCGAGCGTGGACACGAGGGCGTCGTCGGAGCCGATCTGCAGCAGCGCGCCGACGAGGATGATGCCGGAGATCGCATTGGTCTGGGACATCAGCGGCGTGTGCAGCGAGTGCTTGACGTTCGAGATCACGTAGAAGCCCACGATCACGGCGAGCGCGAACACGGTGAGGTGCTGAACGGTCGCCGAGTCGGCGAAGGAGAGCAGCAGCAGCGCGGCGACGGCGCCCGCTCCGTAGAAGAGGTTGCGGCGGCGAGCCTTGCGCTCCGCCTGCTCCTTCGCGGCGCGCGCCTGTTCGGCGCGCTCCTCGTCGCTGGGTCCCTGCGGGGCAGGAGGCGCGGCCGAGACCGCGACGGCCGGCGGTGGCCACATCACGTCGCCTGCGTGCGCCACCGTCATGCCGCGCTGGACCTGGTCCTCAAGGTCGAGCACCGCCGCGCCGTCCTTGCCCGGGGTGAGCAGCTCCATGAGGTGGACGATGTTGGTGCCCAGCAGCTGCGAGGTGTGACGCGGCATCCGGCTGGTGAGGTCGGTGTAGCCCACGATGGCGACGCCGTTGTCCGTCACCACCAGTTCTCCCGGCACGGTGAGCTCGCAGTTGCCGCCGCCGGAAGCGGCCAGGTCCACGATCACGGAGCCAGGGCGCATGCCCGCGACAACCTCAGCGGTGATGGTGGTGGGCGCGGCGCCTCGCACCAGCGCGGTGGTGATGACCACGTCGGCCTTCGCGGCCTCCGCGGCATAGACATGCATCGCGGCGGCCTGCTGCTCCTGCGTGAGTGGCTTCGCGTAGCCGTCCGCGCTGATCTCCTGTTGCGCCTCGGGGGCGACCACGAAGGTGCCGCCCATGGACTCGATCTGCTCGGCGACCTCGGGGCGAACGTCGAAGGCTCGCACCTGTGCGCCGAGGCTCGAGGCCGCGCCGATCGCGGCGAGACCGGCCACGCCCGCGCCGATGATGAAGACCGTCGCGGGGGCCGTCTTGCCCGCCGCGGTCACCTGGCCGGTGAACATGCCGCCGTACTGCTCCGCGGACTCGATCACGGCGCGGTAGCCGGCGACGTTGGACAGGGTGCTGAGCACGTCGATCGCCTGGGCCCGGGAGATGCGGGGGACCGCGTCGAGTGCGAGCGCCGTCACCCCCTGCTTGCTCAGCGTGGCCAGCAGCTCGGGGTTGGCCTGGGGAGCCATCATCGACACGAAGATGGATCCCTCGCGCAGCGCCCACAACCGCTCCTCGTCGGGCGCGTTGACGCACGTGACGACGTCCGCGCCCCAGGCGGCGGTGGCGTCGCCGATCGTGGCGCCCGCGGCGGCGTACATCTCGTCGAGGAAGCTCGACTGGACGCCGGCGCCTTCCTCAACCACCACGTCGTAGCCCAGCTTGATGAGCTGGCCCACCGAGGCGGGGCTCGCCGCGACGAGCCTCTCGCCGGCGCGGGTCTCCGCGGGGACCCCGATCTTCATGGTGCGTCCTCTTCTGTCGAGACGAGCCGCGGCTCTCGACAGAGAGAGCGCCGGGGAGCGTCGTGACGTGCTGTGCCTGGGCGACCAGCCGGTCCCGTCGAGGGGGCCGGTCGCGATGGAGCGGTCTCGACACAGGCTAGTCCAGGGCAACCGGGTCATTCCCGGTACCTAGGGCCTGGGTGCGGGACCGCGGGTGGGCGCATCTCGGTGTCGAGTTCCACCGACGCGGCCCCCGCCACCGCGGCCCGCGACAACGGTGCGGAATGGTGTCGTTTTCCGCGCCCAGGAGCGTCAACGGTGCGGCTGAGTGTCGCCGCGGCCGGGCGGCCTCGACCCGTCTCGCGGGTGCCCCCGGCTGGATTCGAACCAGCGACCGTCGGATTAGAAGTCCGGTGCTCTATCCAGCTGAGCTACGAGGGCCTGCGGCGATTCCGCCGACCCCAGGGTAGTGCCCCCGGCACGGCCGTTCCGTGCATGCTGGTAAGTGCCCTCGCGCTACCCTTGACGCATGTTCCGGAGAGGGTACGCGATCGCATGAGCATGCGACCGATCAAGACGTGGTCGTACCCCGGCAACCTCTTGGACGCCCTCGTCGATACCCGCCGCGTGGTCAACGGGGTGGAGCTTCCCCTCCCCACCGCCGGGGTCGCCGAGGCGCGCGAAACCATCCAGCGCATGCTCGATCAGCTGGACCACCACCTCATCCCGCGCGTGCGCGAGGAGGCGTCGCCGGCGATCGTGGTGGTCGCGGGCTCGACCGGCGCGGGCAAGTCCACGGTGGTCAATGCCCTGGTGGGCGAGCAGTTGACGCCGTCCGGCGTGCTCCGCCCCACCACCCGTGTGCCCCATCTCTTCCACCACCCGCTCGACACCGCGGTGCTGTCCGACGTCGCGAAGCGCGCCAAGGTGATCGCCACGGAGGCGGTGCCGCGCGGGCTCGCCCTGGTCGACTCGCCCGACCTCGACTCGGTGCGTGGCGAGAACCGCGAGATCGCCCGCATGCTTCTCGAGGCCGCGGACCTCTGGATCTTCGTGACCACGGCGGCCCGGTACGGCGACGCCGTCCCATGGGAGGCCCTGCGCGCCGGCGCGGACCGCGGCGCGTCGATCGCCGTGGTGCTCAACCGCGTCACCGTCGACGTGGCGGCGCAGGTGCGACGCGAACTGGTCGACCGCCTCGCGCGCGAGCACCTCGAGGCGTTGCCGCTGTTCGTCATCCCCGAGGACACCCACCGCCAGGCCACCGTGCCCCGCGACGTCGTGGGCGGCCTGGGGCGGTGGCTCGACTCCGTCGCCGCCGCATCGGCCGCCACCATCGTCGAGCGCACGCTGCACGGCGCCGCCGAGTCGGTGAAGGAGTGGCTCGAGACCCTCGCCGAGGCGATGGATGATCAGTCCGCCGCGGCCAAGGACGTGCGCTCCGAGGTCAGACGATGCGCGGGTCAGGCCGAGCACGAGGGCGGCGACCGCTGGTGGGCGACCATCCCGACCGGCGCGCTCACCGCGCGGTGGGAGGGCGCGACGGCCGACGGCGGGGCGCTGTTCCGCCTGCGCAACTCGATGTGGGTACGGCGGGGGCACGCGCGCGAGCAACGCGACGCGGTCCTCCACGAGATCTACGGCGACCTTCTGGAGGCCGTCGAATCGCGCCTGGTATATGCGGCATCGTCCGTCGCCGAGGCGATGGAGGAGGCGCTGCGGCGCGCCGAGACCGGCGTGGGACCGTGGCTCGCGGAGCGCCGCGACCCGCGCGATGCACGCCAGGCGCGGGAGCGCCAGGCCGCCGACGCCGCGCGCCGATGGCTGCACCGCTGCCAGGAGATCGCGCTCGCGCTGCCCGGGTCGGAAGGCGGCATCCAGGTGGTGGGCGAACCCGGACTCACCACCACCCTCGCGAGCGCGGCGCTGGGCATCGATCAGGCGCGCACCACGCTGATGGTGCTCACCTCCCAAGGGGTGGGCGACGCCGTCGAGGAGGCCCGCGGCGAGCTGAATGCGGCGCGTCGACACTGCGTCAACCGCGAGGCGCTCGACATGATGCGCCCCACGGACATCCCCTCGCTCATGCCCGACGCCTCGGCCAAGATCCGCCTGCGCCGTGCGGAGCTGCGAGGGCTGCTGTGAGCGTCAGCTTCGAGCATCTGGACCCGCGGGACGGGACCTCGCTGCTGCGCGAGCGCGTCGAGAGGCTGCGGTCCTCGCTCGATTGGGCGCGCGAGGCCATACCGGCGTCCATCCGCACGGATCTTCACGCCGCCGTCGAACGATGCGACGAGCGCCTGCATCTCGGGATCGACTGGACGGTGGTGGCGCTCGCGGGCGGCACGGGATCGGGCAAGTCCACGCTGTTCAACGCGCTGGTGGGGGTGCCGTTCGCCGTCTCCGGCGTGGCGCGGCCCACGACGTCCCAGGTGAGTGCGGCGGTGTGGGGCTCGGACCAGTCCGACGCCTTGCTCGACTGGCTGGGTGTCTCGCCGCAGCGGCGCCTACGGCGCGCCGATTCGCCCGAGGCGGGGGAGGATCCCGCCCTCACCGGGCTGATTCTGCTCGACCTGCCGGATCACGACTCCATCAACCCGCGCAACCGCGAGGTGGTCGACGCGATCATCCCGATGGTCGACCTGCTGCTGTGGGTGGTGGACCCGCAGAAGTACGCCGACCACGCGATCCATGCCGGGTACCTGCAGGCGGCGTCCGATTCCGGTCAGCCGTCCCTGGTGGTGCTCAACCACGTGGACCGGCTGACCACCGAGGACGGGTGGGCTGTGGCCCGCGACTTGCAGCGGCTCCTGGCCGACGACGGCATGGTGGACGTCCCGGTCATGCCCGTGAGCGCCCGCACGGGGCAGGGCGTCGACGTGCTCCGTGCCGAGCTCGAGGGCGCCGTCCAGGCACGGTCCGTGGCGGCCGATGCGGTGGCGGCGGACCTGGTCGAGGCGGGACGCACGCTCGAGCGGGCCCTGGCGCGCGACGCGGACCCGGTGCTGCCGGACGTCGCCGAACTGGTCGCGTCGCTCACGGCCGCCGCCGGCGTCGATGCGCGCGCCGAATCGGCGGCCGCGGTGGTGGCCGGACGTGCCTCGTCCGTGCCCGCGCCGTCGCCGATGCGCCGCGAGATCGTCGACCGGGAGCGGCTCGACTGGATCGATGCCGCCTCCGAGGGCCTGCCGGTGACGTGGCGCATCGTGATCGGAGAGGCCGTCGCGCCGGCCACGATGCTCACCGACGAGATCCAGAAGGCCCTGTCCGCGATCGAGTGGCCGGTGCCGCACCGTGCCCCGTCGTTCCTTCGGCGGCGCTCGCGCGCGGGCGCCTTCCAGAAGGACATGGTGGCGCTGGGCCGAGACGCGGTGCGCGGAGCGATCACGCCGCTGGTGGTCCAGCCCACCGAGCTCATCCACCAGGCGTACCGCAACCTCGATGAACTGACCGAGATCGCGCGCGCCGAGGGTCCGGGCCCGCTGGCCCCACCTCGAGGGGACGATGCACGGTCGCCGGTCGCGGACTCGCCGGCCGCCCCCGCGGACGACGAGGAAACGGGCGCCCGGTCGTAGCCGCCGCGCCTCGGATGCCGGCGGCGCCGCGGCCGATGTCCCCGGCCCGCCCGCATGTGCGGGACGTCCACGGATCCCGACCCGGTCCCCGCATCGTCCCGTCGCCCGCCGCACCCTGGGATGGCCGCACCCTGCGGCATCAGGGAGGGGAACATGAATGAGTTGATGATGACCGTCGCCGGCTGGGCGGCGACCGATGTGCGGTTGAACGTGGGGCAGGGGGACCTGGCGATCGCGTCGTTCCGCCTCGCGTCGACGCCGCGGTACTTCGACCGCGAGCGGTCGATCTGGGTCGACGGCGTGACGGAGTGGTTCACGGTGCGCGCCTTCCGATCCGCCGCGATCACGATCGAGAAGTCGATCAAGAAGGGACAGCCGGTGCTGGTGAGCGGACGCTTCCGCACCAGCACGTGGGAGTCGAAGGAGGGTCCCCGGACGGACCAGGTGATCGACGCGGTCGCGGTGGGCCACGACTGCACTCGCGGGGTTGCGTCGTTCAGCCGTGCGACGGGCGATCCGTCCATGGGAGTGGACGACGTGAGCCGGGCCGCGGAGGCGATCATGGCGGCGCGCGAGGAGGAGGACTCCACGGGTTCCCCGCCGGACGAGCCATCGGTGCGCGACGACGGGCTGGACGAGCCGGCGGAGGGTGCTCGCGTGGACTCCGAACTCGAGTTCGAGGCGTCACCCGCGGCGCGCTGAGGGGCCGCGGTCGACGGTGGCGGGCGCGGATCCCGGCGCCCCGTGGCCTACGCGGGCTCGCGTAGGCTATGGGACGGAATCCGGGCGCCGTGCGCCCGCACACGTCGACCGACGGAGCAGCAGTGGCCGAGTTCATCTACACCATGCACAAGACGCGCAAGGCGCACGGCGACAAGGTCATCCTTGACGACGTGACGATGGCGTTCTACCCGGGCGCGAAGATCGGCGTCGTGGGACCCAACGGCGCTGGTAAGTCCACGATCCTCAAGATCATGGCCGGCCTCGAGCAGCCCTCCAACGGTGAGGCGCGGCTGTCGCCCGGATACTCGGTGGGCATCCTGCTTCAGGAGCCGCCGCTGAACGAGGACAAGGACGTGATCGGCAACGTTCGCGAGGGCGTCGCCGCGATCTACGGCAAGCTCGAGCGCTTCAACGAGATCTCCGAGGAGATGGCGGACCCGGACGCGGACTACGACAAGCTCCTGGCGGAGATGGGCACCCTGCAGGAGGAGCTCGACCACGCCGACGCGTGGGACCTCGACTCCCAGCTCGAGCAGGCGATGGATGCGCTGCGTTGCCCGCCGCCGGACGCCGATGTGAAGGTCCTCTCGGGCGGTGAACGCCGCCGCGTTGCGCTGTGCAAGCTGCTGCTTGAGAAGCCGGATCTGCTGCTGCTCGACGAGCCCACCAACCACCTGGACGCCGAGTCCGTGCTGTGGCTTGAGCAGCACCTCGCGAAGTACCCCGGCGCGGTGCTCGCCGTCACGCACGACCGCTACTTCCTCGATCACGTCGCCCAGTGGATCTGCGAGGTGGACCGCGGCCGGCTGTACCCCTACGAGGGCAACTACTCGACCTACCTGGAGAAGAAGCAAGAGCGCCTCCAGGTCCAGGGCAAGAAGGACGCGAAGCTCGCGAAGCGCCTCAAGGAGGAGCTCGAGTGGGTGCGCCAGAACGCGAAGGGCCGCCAGACCAAGTCCAAGGCGCGCCTGAACCGCTACGAGGAGATGGCGGCGGAGGCCGATCGCACCAGGAAGCTCGACTTCGAGGAGATCCAGATCCCGCCCGGTCCGCGCCTGGGAAGCGTGGTGCTCGAGGCGAAGAACATCACCAAGGGCTTCGGTGACCGCACCCTCATCGACGGGCTGTCCTTCACCCTGCCGCGCAACGGCATCGTGGGCGTCATCGGACCCAACGGGGTTGGCAAGACCACACTGTTCAAGACGATCGTGGGCCTCGAGCCGCTCGACGGCGGCGACCTCAAGGTGGGCGAGACCGTCCAGATCTCGTACGTCGACCAGAGCCGCGGCGGCATCGACCCGAAGAAGTCGCTGTGGGAGGTCGTGTCGGACGGCCTCGACTACATCAACGTGGGCAAGGTGGAGATGCCGTCGCGTGCCTACGTGGGTGCGTTCGGCTTCAAGGGTCCCGATCAGCAGAAGGCCGCGGGCGTGCTGTCCGGCGGCGAGCGCAACCGGCTTAACCTGGCGCTCACGCTCAAGGAAGGCGGCAACGTCCTGCTTCTCGACGAGCCCACCAACGACCTCGACGTCGAGACCCTCGGCTCGCTGGAGAACGCACTTCTCGAGTTCCCGGGCTGCGCCGTGGTGGTGTCGCACGACCGCTGGTTCCTCGACCGCGTGGTCACCCACATCCTGGCGTACGAGGGCACGGAAGAGGAGCCGGGCAAGTGGTTCTGGTTCGAGGGAAACTTCGAGTCCTACGAGGCCAACAAGGTCGAACGACTCGGTGCGGAGGCCGCACGCCCCCACCGCGTCACCTACCGGAAGCTCACTCGCGACTAGCGGTTCTCCGACGGCGCCGGTTCCCCCCGCGGACGCCCGCTGTCGCGGTGTGCGGCGGCTCGGGCGGGCCTGTTCAGGCGATCCCGCGCCCGGCCTCCCCTGGGTCACGCGGCGGCGTCCGCCTGTGCGCGACGGGGTTTCCAGAACGTGACCGAACCGTGACCGAATCTTCCTTGCAACCGTTTGCGAAGCGCCTCCGTCCGGGGCTATTGTCGGAGAGCCTGAGTGGTCTGGCAGGGGCAACGGTGCTCCTGCCCACGTGGAAGGAAGACACCATGGTTGTTGTTGGCCGAAACGGGAGGAAGCTCGCCGCGGCTTGCCTCACCGCCGCCGCCGGAATGTTCGTGATCAGCGGATGTTCATCGTCAGACCCGGAGCCCGCAGGCTCGAGCGGAGGCGGCGGTGGCGGCGAGTGCACCACGCCCACCGAGATCAAGATGCAGGGCACTATCAAGTCTGAGATCGCCGAGCAGTTCATCGCGGCGGTCGACTTCTACAACGAGAACAACACCGACTGCGTCAAGGTCGAGGTGCTCGAGGGCGCGGGCACGGGCACGTTCTTGCAGAACTACACGACGGCGATGGCATCCGGCGACGCGCCGACCATCTTCTACACGTTGCAGGAGATCCCGGACATCGCGGACAACATGATGGACTGGACGGGCCAGCCCCTCGCCGCGCTCGCTCAGGGCGACACCCTGGTCGCCGGCCAGGTGGGCGACAAGCAGGTCGGAATCCCCTCGACCGTCGAGGCGTTCGGACTGCTCTACAACAAGACCGTCCTCGACGCCGCGGGCGTCGACCCGATGTCGGTTCACACGACCTCCGCGCTCCAGGACGCCTTCGACGCGGTTGCCGCCGTCGACGGGGTCGAGGCCCCGATGTTCTTCTCTGGCCTCTGGTGGTCGCTCGGTGCGCACTTCACCAACGTCTACCACGCGAACTCGGCGGACACTCACGAGGGTCGCTTCGCGATCCTCGACGAGCTCAAGGGTGGCACCAAGGACCTCGCGGCGGACCCCGTCTGGAACGAGTGGGTCGACACGATCGACATGCTGAAGAGCAACAACAGCGCCAACGCGTCGATCGCTGACGACAACTACGACACTGCCGTGAGCGACCTCTCCGCAGGATCGGTCGGGTTCTGGTTCATGGGCAACTGGGCGGAGCCGAACCTCCTTGAGTTCGGACCGGACAACGAGTACGGCATCATGCCTCTGCCGATCAACGACGACGAGAGCTTCGCTGGCAACAGCTCGATCTCGGTCGGCGTGCCCGGCTACTTCATGATCGACGAGTCGCAGACGACGCAGGAGCAGCGCGACGCTGCGGTCGCCCTGCTCACCTGGTTCCTGACCACGCCCGAGGGCAACGCCTACTGGTCGGGCCCCACCGAGGAAGGCGGCATGAACTTCATTCCGGTGTACGACGGCTTCACCGTCGACCCCACCACGTACATGGCGAAGGAGATCGCCTCGTACGTCGCCGCGGGCAACACGCTGGAGTGGGTGAACAGCGCCTACCCGGCCGGTCTGCAGGAGGTGTACGGCAAGGAAGCCCTCGCCAAGTACTGGTCCGGCACGAGCGACCGCGCCGCCTTGGCCACTGACATGGCTAACGCCTGGAAGTGATGCTTGACTAGAGCATCGCGGTCGAGGCGACCGTGATCATCCACTCACGCGGGTTTCCCGGGGCTTCGGCCCCGGGAAACCCGCCGAACAACGGAGTTCAATGTGGCAATGAGAACTAGGAGTTCGAACATCAAGAAGTTCTTGATGTTCGCGCTTGTACCGCTAGTGATGTTCACGCTCGTGCTCGTCATCCCGTTCGCGCAGGGCGTGTTCTACACGTTCACGGACTGGAACGGCGGCTCGAGCTTTGACAGTTTCGTGGGCCTGGACAACTACATCGCAAGCTTCCAGGACGGTGACTTCTGGCAATCGATGGGGATCACGCTCGCTTACGTCGCCGCGTGCCTCGTCCTTGTCAACCTCGTCGCCTTCGGGCTCGCGCTCTTGGTCACCATCCCCATGCGCGGCGTCAACGGCCTGCGGACGGCGTTCTTCGTACCGAATCTCATCGGCGGAGTGATTCTGGGCCTGATCTGGCAGTTCCTGTTCGGACAGGCGTTCGTCAAGCTCTTGCCATCGATCTTCAATCCCAACTGGTTGCTCGACACCACCACCGCGTTCTGGGCGATGGTGATCGTCACCGTGTGGCAGATGTCCGGCTACATGATGATCATCTACGTCACCGCGCTGATGAGCATCGATCCGGAGACGATGGAGGCGTCGAACCTTGATGGCGCATCGGGGCTGAAGGCGCTGCTGTTCATCAAGATTCCACTCATCGCCCAGGCATTCACGATCTCGCTGTTCCTCACCCTGAGGAATGCATTCATGGCGTACGACGTCAACCTCGCGCTGACCGGCGGTGGTCCGTTCCGGTCGACCGAGCTCATCTCGCTGCGCGTGTTCACCGAGGCCTTCGGGTTCGGCAACTTCGACACCGGGCAGGCGCAAGCCGTGCTCATGTTCATCCTTGTCGCTCTCGCCGCCGTCACCCAAGTTGCCGTCGCCAAGCGATTCGAGGTCCAGCGATGAACCCCGTCAAGAGGACTCGAGTGTTCCTCCTTCTCATGGCGATCGTGCTCGCGGTCTTGTACGCGTTCCCCTTCGTCCTGGTGATCCTGAACTCCCTCAAGGATCGCGTGCAGGTGATCCAGGATCCGCTGGGCTGGCCCACCGAGTGGAAGTGGTCGAACTTCACCGAGGCCATCGACAAGATGGATTTCTGGCAGGCACTCGGGAACTCGCTGTTCATCACGATCGTTTCCGTGGTCCTGGTCGTGATAACGTCCGCTGGCCTCGCGTACTACTTGCAGCGGGCGAGGACGCGAACCGCGAACACCATCTTCCTGGTACTCGTCGCGTCGATGATCGTGCCGTTCCAGGCCCTGATGCTCCCCTTCGTGAGCTTTTTCGGCGCGAACGGGCTGGGCTGGAGCTTCAACCAGCTCACGTTGTCGATCTTCTATGTCGGCTTCGGTGTCGCACTGTCGACCTTCCTCTACCACGGCTTCATCTCGAACATCCCGTTCGACTTGGACGAGGCGGCGGCGATCGACGGCGCGGGTCCGTTCAGGACGTTCATGACGGTGATCTTCCCGCTGCTGGGCCCGGTCACCGCGACGGTGTCCATCATCAACGCACTATGGATCTGGAACGACTACCTCCTGCCATCCATCGTGCTTGATGACACGAGCGAGAAGACTCTGCCGCTGAGGACCTTCGTCTTCTTTGGCCAGTACACGTCAGACTACGGTCTCGCCATGGCGGGCCTGTTGCTCGCGATGTTCCCGATCGTGATCTTCTACTTCATCATGCAGCGCAAGATCATCGCGGGTATCTCCGCGGGCGCGGTGAAGTGATACCGGAGCCATCCGGAACTACCTCGATCGACCCCCACTGGTGGCGCCAGGCAGTTGTCTACCAGGTCTATCCGCGTTCGTTTGCAGATTCGAACGCGGATGGGCTTGGTGACCTGCCTGGCATCACCGGGCGGGTGCAGTACCTGCGATCGCTGAGCGTCGACGCGGTGTGGCTCAGTCCCTTCTATCCGTCAGCGCTGGCCGACGGCGGATACGACGTCGACAACTATCGCGATGTCGATCCGAGGCTGGGGACGCTGGCCGACTTCGATGCACTCGTCGCGGCGCTGCACGACGTGGGAATCCGGATCTTCGTCGACATCGTCCCCAATCACAGCTCGGATAGGCACGAGTGGTTCCGGGCCGCACTGGACGCGGCGCCCGGCTCGGCCGAGCGGGAACGCTACATCTTCCGCGACGGTCGCGGCGACCACGGAGAACTGCCTCCCAACGATTGGCCCGGCCACTTCGGCCCCAGCTCGTGGACCAGGACCACAGGGCCGGACGGTACGCCGGGGCAGTGGTATCTGCACCTGTTCGCGCCCGAGCAGCCGGACCTCAACTGGGACAACCCGGAGGTCCACGCGGACTTCATCACCACGCTGCGCTTCTGGGCGGATCGAGGGGTCGACGGCTTTCGGGTCGATGCGGCCCACCTGCTCAAGAAGGACCTCAGCGAGCCGTACAGGCCGGTCGAGACCATCTCCGAAGTGTCCCGATACCCCACAGACGGATCCCACCCGCTGCTGGACCGCGACGAGGTCCACGACATCTACCGCACGTGGCGGTCGGTCTTCGACGAGTACTCGCCGCCCCGGGTGGCCGTCGCAGAGGCCGGCGCACCGCCGTCGCGCCGGGGTCGATACGCCAGCGCCGAGGAGCTCGGCCAGGCGTTCAACTTCGAGCTCTTGGAAGCGCAGTGGGACGCACGGGACTTCCGCGAAACCATCGAGACGTGCCTGGCCACGGCTCGCGCTTCCGACTCGTCGTCGACGTGGACGCTGTCCAACCATGACGTGGTGCGGGTGGCGTCGCGCTTCGGTCTGCCGAACGGTACCGACCTCAACCAATGGTTGCTCAGCGCCGGCACGGAGCCCGTGGCCGACGCCGCGAGAGGGTTGCGCCGCGCGCGGGCCGCGATGATGCTGATGCTCGCGCTGCCCGGTTCGGCGTACCTCTTCCAGGGCGAGGAGCTCGGCCTGCCGGAGGTCCCTGATCTTCCCCCGGAGGTCCTTCGGGACCCCATCTGGTTGCGTGACGCGGGCGCGCGCAAGGGCCGGGACGGATGCCGCGTTCCTCTCCCGTGGGCGGCGGACGGGCCGTCCTTCGGGTTCGGCGCCAACGGCGCGCACCTGCCGATGCCGGCATGGTTCGGGGACTATGCCGTCGACAAGCAGGATGGCGCGGGCGGCTCGACCCTCGAGTTGTATCGTGCGGCGCTGCGGACGCGGCGTGCGCTGCAGAGCACCGAATCCCTCGAGTGGCACGAGGGCCCGGACGATGTGGTGTGGTTCTCCCGCGACAACGGCTGGCACAGCTTCACCAACTTCGGCCTCGAGCCGGCGGCGCTCCCGGCCGGCGAGGTCCTGCTGTCGAGCGCCGCACTGCACGGCCAGCAGGTTCCCGGTGAGACCACCGTCTGGTTCCGTGTCTAGATGATCACCGACGCGCACGTCGAGATCAGCGGCTGGGCACACGCCCGGGCGTCCTTTGCCGGGAACGGACCGGCCACCACGCTCAGCGAACCGGCACGATGCCGGGTTCGCCGATCCTAGAGCTGCAGGATCGGACCATGGTCACCATCAGCCAGATCGCCGCAGAGCTCGGCCTGTCGAAGGCGACCGTGTCGCGCGCGTTGCGCGGCGTGCCGGGGGTCGCGGACGTCACGGTCGCGACCGTCCGTGCCGCGGCCGAGACCATGGGCTACATCCCGGACGTCGCGGCGGCCGGCCTGGCGACGGGCCGGAGCCGTGCGGTGGCGGTGGTGGTCCCTTCGCTGAGCCGGTGGTTCTACAACTCGGTCCTCACCGGCATCGACCGGGGCCTTCGCAGCCTGGGATATGACACGGTGCTGTACGACCTCGATCGGAGCGTCGGATCGTGGCCGCACGTGTTCGTCCGCTCGGATCTGAGAAGGCGTGTCGACGGCTTGATCGCGGTCTCCATGATGTTCTCGGCCGAGGAACTCGCCGAGTTCTCGTCCCTCGACATCCCGATGATCGCGGTGGGTCCCACCACGCACGGATTCCGCACGATCGGGATCGACGACGCCGCGGTGATGACCACGGCCACGGAGCACGTCCTCGCCCTGGGACATCAGGAGCTCGGGTACCTCGGCGGGTTCGATTCCCAGAGCCGCAGCCTCGGCGGCGCCGTCGAGCGCGAGCATGCGTTCATGACCGCGGCGCTCGACGCGGGCGCGGTGGTCGACCCCACGTGGATGCTCGCCGGCCGGTATCGGCAGAGCATCGCGCTCGAGGTGGTCACGCCGGTGTTCCGCAGCGACTCGTGGCCCACGGCCCTGGTGTGTGCGTCCGACGAAATGGCGATCGGGGCGATGTATGCCATCCAGGCCGCCGGCCTGAGGGTTCCACAGGACGTCTCGGTGATCGGCGTCGACGGACACGAGTATGCGCAGGCCTACGACCTCACCACCTGCGCTCAGTATCCGGAGGCGCAGGGCGAACTGGCGGCACGGCAGATCATCGCCGAGGTCGAAGGCGGTCCCAGCCGGCTGTCCTTCGAACCCGCCGACTACCAGCTGGTGGTGCGCGGTTCGACGGGGCCTCCCCGCGCGTCCCGGTAGACCTTCCGGGGCGCGCTCGTGCGCCGCGGCGATACGGTGAGCTCATGACTCGCATCCACGTGCCCATCACCCTGCGATGGTCGGATCTTGACGCCTATGGACACGTCAACAACGCGGAGATGCTGCGCCTTCTCGAGGAGGCGCGCATCCGCGTGTTCTGGGCCGACAGGTCGGCGGCGGAGGACCACGAGGTCCCGCACACTGCGCTGATCGCCGGCGGCCCGGACGCGGAGACGCTCACGCTCATCGCCGCCCAGCAGATCGAGTACCTGGCGCCCGTGCCCTACCTGCGCCGCCCCATCGACGTGCAACTGTGGATCGGGCGGTTGGGCGGGGCGAGCATCGAGATCTGCTACGAGGTGTGGTCGCCGGCGGGCGACCCGGAGCCGGTGCTGTTCGCGAAGGCGTCCACCACTCTGGTGCTCGTGGACGCCGCGTCGGAGCGGCCCCGCCGGCTGACGGATGCGGAGCGCGAGGCCTGGAGCCCGCACCTCGACGTGCCGGTCGAGTTCCGGCGGCGCTGAG
>NZ_JAHEBP010000012.1:0-9961 GCF_024642165.1 Demequina sp. | reverse complement strand
GTGCGGATCAGCGGGGGAGGTGGATCATCCCCTCCTGGGACGCGGACGCGACCAGCCGGCCGTCCTCCGAGAAGACCCAGGTGCCGGTGAGGCCGCGTCCGCCCTGCGCGGTGGGCGCGTCCTGGACGAACAGCAGCCACTCGTCGGCCCGCGCCGGCCGGTGCCACCACATGGCATGGTCGAGGCTTGCAAACGCGATGTCGGGCGTCACCCACGACGCACCGTGACGGCGCAGCAGCGGTTCCAGCATGACCTGATCGGATCCGAACGCGAGCAGCGCGCGGTGCATCAGATCGGGGCCGTCGACGGGCCCCCGAACCTTCATCCACGCGGTCTGGTACTGCTTGGGCCGCTTGTCGGGGCCCACGAAGAGCGAGCCCTCCAGGTGGCGCACGTCGAAGGGCGCCTTGGTGAGCCAGAAGTCCGCCGACGGATGGCCGGCGAACGGGGCGAGGACGTCGACGCCGGACGGCACGGACTCGGGTCCAGGCACCTCGGGCATGGTGACCGAGTGCTCGGGCCCCTGCTGATCGATCTGGAAGGACGTGATCATCGACAGGATGGGCCGTCCGGCCTGGAGAGCGTGCGTGCGGCGTGCCGAGAAGGAGCGCCCGTCCCTGAGCACCTCGACCTCGAACTGGATGGGCCGCGTCGCGTCTCCCGCGCGCAGGAAGTAGCCGTGGAGCGAATGCGCGAAACGGTCCTGATCGACGGTCGCGCCCGCCGCCATCAGGGCCTGCGCCAGGACCTGGCCGCCGAAGACGCGGCCGCCGGGCATGGGCAGCGAGTCGCCCTCGAAGCTGGTGTCGCCCTCGCGTCGCAGCGTCAGCGCGGCGATGCCGGCGCTCACCGCCGCATCGGCCCAGACGTCCTCGGTGTGGGCCATCAGCCCTCCTCCGTGGGCTCGAACGTGTTCACCATCGAGTGCGCGGCCCGCTCGAGGTAGTCCATCAGCGTGACGGCGTGCAGCGGGGAGAGGTTCTGCTGCGCCACCGCGTGGCGCATGTGACCGATCCAGCGGTCGCGCGCCTCCGGATTGACCCGGAACGGCTGATGCCGCATCCGCAGTCGCGGGTGGCCACGCCGGTCGGAGTAGGTGGTGGGCCCACCCCAGTACTGCTCGAGGAACAGTGTGAGGCGCTCGATCGCGCCCTCGAGATCCTGCTCGGGATACAGGGGGCGCAGCACGCGATCGGCGGCGACTCCCGCGTAGAAGTCCCGCACGATCGCCTCGAACGTGGGGTGCCCACCCACGGCCTCGTAGAAGCTCTGCCCCGAGTCCTGAGTGGGCCCCGCACCCACGTTCATGCCCGGAACCGTCACTCGTCGAGGTCGGGAGAGTTGGGCGGCGGCAGGGGGCGACCCGAGTCGTCCTTGGGCGGCGTGTCGCCGGCCGCGCGGTCGCCGTCGTGGAGCGCGGGTCGCACCCGCGCCGCCTTGGAGTCCATCACCATTGCGTCGCCGGGAACGGCGAGGTCGATGTCGCGCTCGTCGAAGATGCGCCGCATCTGGAGACGCACCTCGCGCATGATGTCCCATTGGGTGGCTGGGTTGACCTGCACCAGCAGGCGCAGCATCACCGCGTTGTACTCGAGGGACTCGACCCCGGCGACCTCGGGCTCCGCCAAGATGTTGGCTGCCACCTGGTCGGACTCCTCGCGAGCCGCCTGCACCGCGTCGAGCATCGCCTGCCGGGCCGCCTCGATGTCGGTGTCGTACGCGAACCTGACCTCCACCAGTGCGCGCGACCACATGCGGGTCTTGTTGCCCACTCGAACGATCTCTCCATTGGGCACATACCAGACCGTGCCGTCGAGCGACCTGAGCCGCGTCGCGCGCAGGCCCACCTCCTCGACGGCTCCGGTGGCCGCGCCCAGGTCGACCACGTCGCCTACGCCGTACTGATCCTCGATGAGCATGAAGACGCCGCTCAGCACATCCTTGACCAGGGATTGCGCGCCGAAGCCGAGCGCCACGCCCACCACGCCGGCGGACGCGATCATGGGCCCGACCGGCACGCCCAGCACGGTGAGGATGGTGGTGATGCCGATCGCCACCAGCACCACGGCGAGCGCGGAGTTGAGAACGCGCCGCAGAGTCTGCGCACGCTGGCGACGGCGTTCACCCTCGAGCCGCAGCTCGACGGTGTCGGGCTCTGCCACCGGGATGCGCGCCCGCTTGAGCGCCCTGCGGGTACGCGAGTCCTGGAAGGGCGTGCCGCGCTCGATGCCCTTGGTCACGCCCTTGATCAGGGCGCGTCCGACGAGCCACGCGATGACCAGCAGCACGGTGACCACGATGAGGCCCAGCGTGTTGGTCTCGACGTCGGAGATCCACGAATCCACCAGATTCTTGGCCTCGTCCGACGCGAGGGAGGGGGACGGTGAGGGGCTCGGGGCGGCGGCAGCACGGAGGTCGATCACCAGACCAGAGTAACGAGAGCGCGGCGCGCCACGTGAACACCCTCGCATCTGGCAGGATTGAGGGGTGATCGATGCGCCCAAAGTCGAGCGCGAGGCCCCATCGCCGGCCCTCGTGGACCTGGCCCGCGCGTGCGGAGTCTCGGTCGAGTACTACGCCATCGACGGCACTCTCATCCAATGCTCTGCGGCGGCCATCCGCGCGGCGCTCACCGCGATGGGGCTCGACGCATCCTCGGACGCGGCGTGCGAGGGCTCTCTCACGACGCTCGAGGACGAGGCGTGGACGAAGCTGGTCCCGCCGGTGACGGTGGTCAGGCAGGGCGAGGCACACGAGATCCCCGTCCACGTGATCGACGGTGACCCCGTCGACGTGTCGCTGCGGCTCGAGACCGGCGAGGAGCACGAGGTCCAGCAGATCGACCGCTGGGTCCCGCCCCGGGCCGTCGGGTCGCAGACGATGGGCCGCGCCACGTTCGAGATCCCGGCGGATCTGCCGCTCGGGTGGCACGTGATCGAGGCCGCGACCACGGGTAGGCGCGCACGGGGATACGTGGTGGTCACGCCGCAACAGGTCACCATCCCCGCCGAGGTGCGCGAGCGCCGCCCATGGGGTCTCACCGTGCAGCTCTACTCGCTGCGCTCCGCGCGCTCGTGGGGCATCGGCGATCTCGCGGACCTTGCGGACCTGTGCGCGTTGGGCAAGGCACGTGCCGACGCGGAGTTCGTGCTGATCAACCCGCTGCACGCCAGCGAGCCGGTGCCGCCGATCTCCAACTCCCCCTATCTGCCGTCCTCCAAGCGCTTCATGTCGCCGCTGTACATCCGCGTCGAGGACATTCCCGAGGTGGCCTACCTGCCGTCGCAGCAGCGTGCGCTGCTCGCGTGGGAGGCGGAGAAGCCGCAGCGCCTCAACGATTCCGACGAGCTGCTCGACCGCGACGCGATCTGGCGGCTCAAGTCGGCGGCGCTCGAGGAGGTGTTCCGCGCGCCGCGGTCCGCCGGCCGCGACGCCCTCTTCGAGGCGTTCTGCCTGCGCGAGGGCGCGGCGCTGGAGGACTTCGCCACGTGGTGCGCCATCGCCGAGGCGCATCGGGGGCTGCCGTGGCCTGTGGAGTTCGACTCGCCCACCTCGCCCGCCGTGGCGGCCTGGCGCGACGAGCACGCCCACCGCGTCCTGTACTACGCGTGGCTGCAGTGGATCTGCGACGAGCAGCTCGAGCGGGCGCAATCGGCCGCCATCCGCGCCGGCATGAGCGTTGGGGTGATGATCGACCTCGCCGTGGGCGTCCACCCCGAGGGCGCCGATTCGTGGGCGTTCCAGCGGGTGCTCGCGCAGGGCATGAGCATGGGCGCGCCGCCGGACTTCTACAACGCCCTCGGTCAGAACTGGTCGATCCCGCCGTGGCAGCCGCGCGCCCTCGAGGCCGCTGCGTACCTGCCCTTCCGGGACATGGTGCGGGCCGCGGTGCGCAACGCGGGATCGTTGCGCATCGACCACGTGCTGGGCATGTTCCGGCAGTGGTGGGTGCCGTCGGGGCACATCCCGGTCGACGGCGTGTACGTGTACGTCGACCACGAGGCGCTCATCGGGATCATCGCGCTCGAGGCCGAGCGGGCCGGGGCGTTCGTGATCGGCGAGGACCTGGGCACCGTCGAGCCGTGGGTGCGCGAATACCTGCACTCCCGCGGAGTGCTCGGAACGTCGATCACCTGGTTCGAGCGCCACGATGACGGCGCACCGCGACTCCCGGAGCACTATCGCGCGGACACCCTCGCGGCCGTCACGACTCATGATCTGCCGCCCACGGCCGCGTACCTCGCGGGCGACCAGGTGCGCCTGCGCGAGGAGCTGGGCATGCTGGGCGGCGGCAGCGTCGAGGACGCGCAGGCCGAGGCGGCGCGCGAGCGCCAGGCCTTCATCGACATCATGCTGGAGCGCGGCTGGATCCTCGGGGACTACAACGAGGAGGACCTGATCGCCGGCCTCCACCGCTGGGTGCTCGAGAGCCCCGCGATGCTGACCGGGGTGGCGGTCACCGATGCGGTGGGCGAGCGCCGTGCGCAGAACATGCCGGGGACCGACGTGGAATACCCCAACTGGTGCGTGCCCATCACCGACGGCAACGGCGTGCCGGTGCTGCTGGACGACCTCTTCGACCACCCGCGGGTGCGGCGCCTGTTCCGCGCCATCAAGGCGACGCGCGCCTAGCCCGCAATCGGACGATGCGGGCGTCGCCGCATCGTCCCGTCCCGGGTCAAGGGTGCGCTCACCCGCGCGCGGCGGGGCGGTCCGCCAGGGCCATGCGGCTCGCGGCCTGCGCGACCTGGGCACGGTGGACGTGGTCCAGCGCTTCGATCACCGCCCTGTGGAGCACCCTCGGCGCGTCCGCGTTGTCCGCGAGCCATCCCTCGATGCGCCCCGACAGGCCCTCGACCCGGCCCGTGAGGTAGGTGGGCAGCACGGCCTTGACCACGCGCACCCCGACGAAGCCGGCGTTGGCCTCGTAGTAGGCGCGCATCGTTCCCAGCACGTCGTCCATCAGCGGGGCGAGCAGCGCGGGGTCGAGCACTCGGGCGAATCCGCCGGCGAGCTCGAACTGCGCGGCGTTGTTGGGGGCTCCGTCCGCGGGTCTCGCGAGCGCGTTCCAGGCGTCGCGCTTCGCCTCGACCGTGGAGATCGACGCTCGCACACCCGCGGCCCTGCGCTCGCCCGCCGCGCTGCGGTCGTGAGAGGCGTAGAACCCGATCTCCTCGGCCCCGATGCCGCCCGCTGCGGCGAGGCCGGCCAACAGATCCCAGGTGAGATCCGAGTCGACCGGTAGTCCGGGCAGCTCCGCCGCATCCTCGACCAGAGCGCGGAGCCGGAGGCCCTGCTCCGTGGTGGTGGCGAGCTGGGCGTAGGCCCTGAGGAGCTGCAGCTGGGCATCCGAGGCGGGCTCGGACGCGCCGAGCGCGGACCACAGCGACTCGGCGGCGCGCTCGGTGGTGGCGCGCACGAGCGCCGGCGCGAGGTACCGCGTGATGGCGAACAGCAGTTGCCGGACGTGCGCCTCGCCCGCCGCCGAGTTGCCGATGTGGGGCAGGAGTGCGAGAACGGCGTCGACGTAGCGCTGGGCCGGCAGGGCGCCGTCGCGGGTCATGTGCCACAGCGCGTCGAGCACGGTGGCCTGCACCATCGGGTCCTCGATGGCGGCCACGTGCCTGTCGATGGTCGCGAGTGAGGCCTCGTCGAGGTGAAGCTTGGCGTAGGTGAGGTCGCGGTCGTTGACCAGCAGCAGGTCCGGCCGGGCCAGGCCCGCGGCCGTGGGCAGCTCCGTCAGCTCGCCGTCGAGACCCGCCGGTATCGACCACGCGCGGCCCAGCCGTCCGTCGCGCAGGCTGTAGCCCGCGACCTCGACCTGGTGGGGTCGGTGGACCGGGAACTCCGCGGGGACGTCCTCGGCGACCGCGAGGCGAATGATCGCGCCCGCCTCATCCGTGGCCACGATCGGGCGCAGCGTGGTCACGCCCGGCGTCTCCAGCCACACCGCCGCCCACTCCTCCAGGGTGGCGCCCGCTGCCGCCTCGACCTCAGCGAGGAACTCGGCGAGGGTGGCGTTGCCGTGGTGGTAACGCGCCAGGTATCGCGCCACGCCGTCGAAGAACGCGTCCTCGCCCACGTGCCGCGCCAGCTGCTTGAGCGCGGACGCGCCCTTGGCGTAGGTGATCATGTCGAACGCCGAGACCGTCGCCTCGGTGTCGGGGATCCGGGTCACGATCGCGTGGGTGGTGGGCAGCTGGTCCTGCAGATACGCCACGGACTTCCGGTCCGCGGCGAACGTGACCCAGGCGTCCTTCCATTCCGACACCTCGGCGCCGGCCCAGGTGCCGATGAATTCGGCGAACGACTCGTTGAGCCAGAGATCGTCCCACCACTTCATCGTGACCAGGTTGCCGAACCACATGTGCGCGAGCTCGTGCAGCACCACCACGGCCCGGAACTCGCGGTTGGCGGCGGACGCGCGTCCGCGGAACAGGAAGCGGTCCTCGGAGATGGTGACGCAGCCCACGTTCTCCATCGCTCCCAGGGTGTACTGGGGCACGAAGACCTGGTCGTACTTCTCGTATGGATACGGCGTGCGGAACACCCGCTCGTAGAGCTCGAGACCCGCCTGTGTGACAGCCAGCAGCTCCTCGCCGTCGAGATGGTCCTCGAGCGCCGGGCGCCCGTAGACGCGTGCCGGGATGTCGCCGGCGGCGCCGCGGAGCATTCCCTCGTGGAACACGTACGGCCCCGCGACCACGGCCGCGGCGTAGGCCGGGATCGGGACGGTGGGGGCGAACACCCATCGCGCGATGCCGCGTGTCAGGCCCCCGACGGTCGACGCGCCCGCCACGGGCTGCGGAGGCGGAGTCGGGGAGTTCGAGACCACGGCCCAGTGCTCCGGAACCGTGACGGCGAAGGCGAACTCGGCCTTGATGTCGGGCTGGTCGAAGCAGGCGAACGCGCCGCGCGCGTCGTTGGCGGCGAACTGCGTGTAGAGGTAGACCTCGCCGTCCGCGGGGTCGAGGAACCGGTGCACCGCCTGCCCGTCGTTTCGATAGGCGAAGTGGCCCGCGACCCGCAGGGTGTTGCGGGCGCCCAGGCCCGCGACCTCGATCCGGTGGTCGTGGTGCGCGGAGAGGTCGAGAGCCTCCCCGTTGAGCTCGATGGCATCGATCCGGGCCGCCACCGCCTCGATGAACGTTGTCGAGCCCGGGACGGCATCGAACTCGACCGTGGTCTCCGAGCGGAAGGTGTCGCCGGCCGCCGTGAAGTCGAGCGCGACGTCGTAGCGGACGTTGGCGACCGTGGCGAAGCGCTCCTGCGCCTCCCGCTTGGTCAGGTTGAGACCCGGCATGTGGTCAGTCTGTCAGGGCGGGCGACGTCGGGCGGATCATCACCCCTCGTAGGACCCGTCCGCCGCCTGCGCGGCGAGCGCGCGTCGCACGCCGTCGTCCCCCTCCACCACCATGCGCCGGAGCGCATCGTGGGCGTCGGAGTTCGCGGCGAGCCAGGCGGCGGCCCTGTCCCGAAGGTCGGGCACGCGGCCCGCGAGCTGGGTCGGGTACAGGCCTTCGATGAGGTTGGACGCGATCTCGTTGGTCTTGGAGGCGTAGATGCGTCGCAGCGCGGCGAAGTACTCGTCGACGTACGGGTCGAGCAGGGTGAGGTCGTGGACGTGGTTGAAGCCCGCGATGGTCTCGTACTGAAGCGCGTTGGGCAGGTCCTTGTCCGCGTTGATGAGGGCGTCGAACGCGGCCCGCTTGGCGTCCGCGGTGGAGATGGCGGCGCCCGCGTGCGCGGCGCGGCGCTGGCCGGAGGCGGTGGCGTCCCGGTTAAGTTGCAGCTCGATCGCCACCTCGCCCGCGCGTCCGCCGGACACCAATGAGATCAGCAGGTCCCACGTGAGGTCCGTGTCGATCTCGATGCCGTCGATCGCGAGCTTGCCGTCGATGAGCGCCTGCAGGGTGTCGTACATCGAGTCCACGCACGCGAGCGACGCGAAGGCTCGGAGGAACTGGAGCTGGTTGTCGGAGCCCGGCTCGGCCGCCAGCATCAGCTGCCAGATCTCGCGCGCGGTCGCGGCCTGGACGTCCCCCGCCACCGCGGGCTCGACGTAGAGGCCGATCGTGGTGGCGAGCTGGCGCAACAGCACCAGCACCGTGGTGGACTCCGTCTCGGCGCCGATGTTGGTCAGCACCAGGTCGACGTACTGGCGGGCGGGCATCTCCGCGTCGCGGGTCATGTCCCACGCCGCGGCGAGCACCATCGACCGGGCAAGCGGGTCGGTGAACTTCGCGAGGTGGGCGACGGCGGTTGCCAGCGACGCCTCGTCGAGCCTGACCTTCGCGTAGGCCAGATCGCCGTCGTTGACCAGGATCAGAGCCGGGCGCGCTGCGCCCACGATCGCAGGGATGTCCGTGCGCGCGCCGTCGATGTCGACCTCGACGTGGAGCACCCGTTCGAGCACCTCGTCGCCCTCGTCGGTCACCGACACGTCGTATCCGCCGATGGCGAGGCGGTGCGGGCGCTGCGTCGGCCACTCGTCCGGGGTCTCCTGCAGGACGGCGAACGCGGTGATCACGCCTGCATCGTCGACCTCGATCTCGGGGCGCAGCGTGGTGACGCCGGCCTTCTGCAGCCACACGTCGGACCAGGTCGACAGGTCACGGCCCGACGCCTTCTCCAACTCGGCGAGCAGATCCGCAAGCGTCGCGTTGGCGTGGTGGTGCTTGCGCATGTATTCGGCGACGCCGGCGAAGAACTCGTCCTGGCCCACCCATGCGACCAGCTGGCGGAGCACGGACGCGCCCTTGGCGTAGGTGATGCCGTCAAAATTGACCTCGACGTCCTCCAGGTCGCGGATCTCGGCCATGATCGGGTGCGTCGAGGGCAGCTGGTCCTGACGGTAGGCCCAGGACTTCTCCAGCGCGTTGAAGGTCACCCATGCGTTGCGGTACTTGGTGACCTCGGCGGTCGCGAGAGTCGAGGCGAACTCGGCGAAGGACTCGTTGAGCCAGAGATCGTTCCACCACTTCATGGTGACCAGGTCGCCGAACCACATGTGGGCGAGCTCGTGCAGCACAGTGACGGTGCGACGCTCGATCCGCGCCTGCGCGGTCTTGGACCGGAACACGTACTCCTCGAGGAACGTCACGCAGCCGGCGTTCTCCATGGCGCCGGCGTTGAACTCCGGGACGAAGATCTGGTCGTACTTCTCGAACGGATAGTCCGTCTCGAACAGGCGCTCGTAGAACTCGAAGCCGCGCTGAGTGTCGTCGAGGATCACGTCCGCGTCGAGGTGCTTGGCGAGCCCCTTGCGGCAGTACACGTTGGCGCTCAGGGTGCCCTTGCGCGACTCCACCGTGCCCTCGACCTCGTGGTACGGCCCGGCGACGATCGCCGTCACGTAGCAGGGGATGCGGGTGGTGGGGGAGAACTCCCATCGCGCGACGCCGCGCACCTGGCCGGCGACCACGATGGCGCCCTCGACCCCGGACTTGTTCGATGGCGAGTTGGACAGCACATGCCAGTGCTCGGGCGCCGTGACGGTGAACGTGAACGACGCCTTGAGGTCGGGCTGCTCGAAGACCGCATAGACACGCCGAGTGTCCGCGACCTCGAACTGCGAGTAGAGGTACACCTCGCCGTCCTCGGGGTCGACGAACCGGTGCATTCCCTCGCCGGTGTTCATGTATTCGCAGTCCGCGATCACCGTGAGCTCGTTCTCCGCCTCGAGGCTCGGCAACGTGATGCGCGAGTCGACGAAGTGCGTGGCCGCATCGAGCGACTCGCCGTTGAGCGTGATCGACACCACGGCGGGCGCGATCAGGTCGATGAACGTGCTCTCGCCGGGGATGCCGGAGAAGCGCACGGTGGAGGTCGAACGGAAGGTGGTGTCCGACGTGGTCAGGTCGAGGTCGACGGTGTAGGTGTCGACAGCGACGATGCTGGCGCGGGCCTCGGCCTCGACGCGCGTGAGGTTGGTACCTGGCATGGCGAGATTCTGCCATGC
>NZ_JAHEBP010000093.1 GCF_024642165.1 Demequina sp. | reverse complement strand
GGCGGTTGTAGACCTTCACCAGCAGGTGATTCTTCGCGACCAGCGCACCCTCGATCTTGTCGTGAAGCAGGCGCTCGTCGAACAGATCGCCCATCCTGATGCCCAGGCGGTTGATCTTGTCGGCGTAGGCCGGGCCGATGCCGCGTCCCGTGGTGCCGATCTTGCGGCTGCCCAGGAACCGCTCGGTGACGTTGTCGAGCGTGCGAGCGTAGGGAGCGATGATGTGCGCCGCATTCGACACCAGCAGGTCCGAGGTGTCGACGCCGCGCTCGTTCAGCGCGTCGAGCTCCTGGAACAGCACGCGCAGGTCGACCACGACGCCATTGCCGATGACGGGTGTGCAGCCCGGCGTGAGGATGCCGGACGGCAGCAGGTGAAGCGCGAACTTCTGGTCGCCGATGACCACCGTGTGGCCGGCGTTGTTGCCGCCGTTGAACTTCACCACGTAGTCGACGCGCGAGCCCAGGAGGTCGGTGGCCTTCCCCTTGCCCTCGTCGCCCCACTGGGCGCCCACGATCACTGCACCGGGCATGACGCCCTCCCCTCGCCCGCACTCCCTGCCGGGCCTCTGAACTCCCGGAGCGCGCAGCTCCGGTTGATGTATCGGGCGATGCGCGCCTCGTCTGAAGCGCGCATCGCCCCCGAACGTGCGAGGGCCCCCGCGGTCATACGACCGCGGAGGCCCCCCTCACGATCGGATCAGATCTTCCTGCCGGACGAGCCGAGCTGCTGGCAGGCCTCGACCACGCGGGCGGCCATGCCGGCCTCGGCCAGCTTGCCCCAGGCGCGCGGGTCGTAGGCCTTCTTGTTGCCCCACTCGCCGTCGACCTTGAGGACGCCGTCGTAGTTCTTCAACATGTGGTCGACCACGGGACGCGTGTAGGCGTACTGCGTGTCGGTGTCGACGTTCATCTTGATGACGCCGTGCGAGACCGCGATCGCGATCTCCTCGGCCGTCGAGCCCGAGCCGCCGTGGAACACCAGGTCGAAGGGCATGTCCTTGCCCACCTTGGCGCCCACCTCGGCCTGGATGTCGCCCAGGATCTCGGGGCGCAGCTTGACCGCACCCGGCTTGTACGCGCCGTGCACGTTGCCGAAGGTCAGCGCGGTGAGGTAGCGGCCCTTCTCGCCGGTACCGAGCGCCTCGACCGTCTTCAGGCCGTCCTCGGCGGTGGTGTACAACTTCTCGTTGATCTCGGCCGCGTGGCCGTCCTCCTCGCCGCCGACGACGCCGATCTCGATCTCGAGGATCGTGTTGGCGGCCGCCGAGAGCTCGAGGAGCTCCGCCGCGAGCGCGAGGTTCTCGTCCATCGGCACGGACGAGCCGTCCCACATGTGCGACTGGAAGATGGGCAGGCCGCCGGCCTTGACCTTCTCGGTCGACGCGGCGAGCAGCGGGCGCAGCCAGCTGTCCACATAGGTGGCGTGGCAGTGGTCGGTGTGCAGGGCGATGGTGACGCCGTAGCTGTCGGCGACCTCGCGGGCATACGCGGCGAGGGCGAGCGATCCCACCACCTGATCCTTGACCATCGCGGCGCCGGAGGCGTACTGCCCGCCGCCCACGGAGACCTGGATGATGCCGTCGGACTCCGCCTCCGCGAAGCCCTGGATGGCAGCGGTGATGGTCGATGACGAGGTGATGTTGATCGCGGGGAACGCGTAGCCGCCAGCCTTGGCGGCATCGAGCATCGCGTTGTAGGACTCGGGGGTGGCGAGGGCCATGTCGAACTCCTGAACTTGTGCGGATGGAACCGCTGACCATTCTGTCAGAAATCGGATGCCCCGGCGTGGCGAAGGTCCTAGTGCGCGGGCGGTCGGGGCCGGAGGGACGATGCGCGGCTCACGCTCCCATGTCCGTCACCTTGTGCGGGGCTCCCGCGCGGTCGTAGGTGGTCCACTCCCCGACTTGACGATCGTGGTCGAAGGATCCCGACCGCAGGAGCGATCCGTCCTTGCGGAAGAACTCCCAGTGGCCGTGCATTGCGCCCTCGTGGTGCTGCCCGCGGGCCCACAGCGTGCCGTCGCGGTGCAGCTTCTGGTACGGCTCGAGGTCCTCGGGATCCACGTCAGGCATGCCCCACCTCCAGGTCCCCATGGTGGCGCACCCACGCGTGCATCGCGATCGCGGCGGCCGCGCCCGCGTTGATGGAGCGGGTCGAGCCGTACTGCGCGATGGCCAGCGTGGCGACGGCGGCCTCGCGCATGGCCTCGGACAGCCCCACCGACTCCTGACCGAACACCAGGACGCACTCACGCGGAAGCTCGTAGGTTTCGAGGGGGACGGAGCCCGGAAGGTTGTCGATGCCGATCACGGGCACGCCCGCGCCCGCCGCCCACGCCACGAGGTCCTCGACCTGGGGGTGATGGCGCAGGTGCTGATAGCGGTCCGTCACCATGGCGCCGCGACGGTTCCAGCGGCGGTGGCCCACGATGTGCACCTCGCGCGCGAGGAACGCGTTCGCGGTGCGCACCACGGAGCCGATGTTGAGGTCGTGACGCCAGTTCTCGATCGCCACGTGGAACGGGTGCCTGCGGGCGTCGAGGTCCGCGACGATCGCGTCGTGACGCCAGTACCGATAGCGGTCGACCACGTTGCGCCGGTCGCCGTCGCGCAGCAGGTCAGGATCGAGGCGCGGGTCGGCCGGCCACGCTCCCACCCACGGCCCCACGCCGTAGGTGGGTGCCTCATCGCCTGCCGGGGGGTCATCCGTCACGCGCCGCCCCCGGGCTCCACCAGCTCGATGACGAGCGCGCGGGCGGCGGCGCGCGCCGTGGCCCGCGCATCGTCCACGTCCTCACCCCGGGCGACCGTCACGGCCACGCGCCGCCGGCCGTCCACGCGCGGCTTGCCGAACAGGCGCACGTCCGTGCCTGGCGCCGCCACCGCATCGTCCACGTGGGAGAACACCGGCACCCCGGTGCCCTCGGCGAGCACGGCGCACGAGGCGGAGGGACCCAGCATGAGCACCTCGGGCACGGGCAGCCCCAGCACGGCACGCGCGTGCAGCGCGAACTCGGAGAGATCCTGCGACGCGAGCGTGACGAGACCCGTATCGTGCGGGCGCGGCGACACCTCGGAGAACAGCACCTGGTCGCCGCGCACGAACAGCTCGACGCCGAACACCCCGCGTCCGCCCAGGTTCTCGGTGACAGCGCCCGCGATGCGCCGCGCCTCCGCCAGGGCGGCGCCGGACATCGCCTGCGGCTGCCAGGACTCGCGGTAGTCGCCGTCCACCTGGACGTGGCCGATCGGGTCGAGGAACGTCACCCCGCCCGTGTGGCGGACGGTGAGCAGCGTGATCTCGTAGTCGAAGTCCACGAACCCCTCGACGATGACGCGGGTGCCTCCGGCGCGGCCGCCCTCGACCGCGTAGGTCCAGGCCGCGTCGACGTCCTCCTCGCTGCGGACCACGGACTGGCCCTTGCCCGACGAGGACATCACGGGCTTCACCACGCACGGCGTCCCGAGCTCCGCGACGGCCGCGGCGAGTCCCCCGCGGGAGTCGACGAACCGGTACGGCGACGTGGGCAGTCCCAGCTCCTCGGCGGCGAGGCGGCGGATGCCCTCCCGATCCATGGTGAGGATCGTGGCGCGCGCGGTGGGGATCACGGTGGCGAGCCCCATCGCCTCGACCTCCGCGAGCACCTCGGTGGCGATCGCCTCGATCTCGGGGATCACGATGTCGGGACGTTCGGCGTCGAGCAGCGCGCGCAAGGCGTGCGGGTCGAGCATGTCGACCACGTGTGCGCGGTGCGCGACCTGCATCGCGGGTGCGTGCGGGTAGCGATCGGCCGCGATCACCTCGACGCCCAGGCGGGTCAGTTCGATCGCCACCTCCTTGCCCAGCTCACCCGAGCCGAGCAGCAGGACGCGGGTAGCCGTTGGAGTGTGGGGGGTGCCGAGGCGGACGGTCATGCCTCCATCCTGGCAAAGCCGAGCCGGGACCGATGCACAGGGGACTCTGAGCGGGATCTCAGACTCGCGCGCGTACCCTGACGGACGTGACTGTCACCGCGCTCGCCGCCTCCGTCCACACGCTGGGCCCGAGCTGGCTCGACCCCGAGACCATGATCGAGGGATTCATCGCCCGCTGGGGCGTCTGGGCGCTCGCGGCCGTGTGCCTCGTGGTGCTCATCGAGACGGGGCTGCTGTTCCCGTTCCTGCCAGGCGACTCGCTGCTGTTCACGGTGGGCCTGTTCGTGGGCACCGGCGCGCTGCACGTGCCGCTGTGGGTGGCGTGCACGGTGCTCTTCCTCGCCGCATTCCTCGGGGATCAGCTGGGCTACCTCATCGGCCGCAAGGCGGGCCCGGCGATCTTCAACAGGCCGGACTCGCGGTGGTTCAAGCAGGAGCACATCGCCCAGACGCACGCGTTCTTCGAACGCTACGGCGGCCGCGCGATCGTGCTCGGCCGGTTCGTGCCCTTCGTCCGCACGTACATCCCCGTCGCCGCCGGCATCGGGCGCATGCACTACGGGCACTTCATCCGCTACAACGTGATCGGGGCGTTCGCCTGGGGCGTCGGCGTGACATTGCTGGGGTACTGGCTCGGCAGCTACGACGTGGTCAAGAACAACCTCGAGATCGCGGCGATCGCCATCGTCGCCATCTCGGTGGTGCCCATCGGCGTCGAGTGGCTCCGGCATCGCCGGGAGTCACGGCGCGGGGACGATGCCGTGGTCACGGGCGCCGACGCCGAGCCGGCGGCGGAGTAGCGGCTCCGGCCCGTCTGTGCCGGACCGTCAGAACTTGACGTTCGGCGTCTCGCGCGCGGCGTCGTCGGTCTCGAAGTACTCCTCGCGGTGGAAGCCGAACATGTTCGCGATGATGACCGTCGGGAACGTCTCGACCCGGGTGTTGAGGGTGCGCACGTTTGCGTTGTAGAAGCGGCGCCCCGCGGCGATCCGGTCCTCCGTGTTGGTGAGCTCCTGCTGCAGCTGCATGAAGTTCTGGTTCGCCTTGAGGTCCGGGTACGCCTCGGCGACCGCGAACAGCCGGCCCAGGGCCTGCGTCAGGATGTTCTCCTGAGCGGCCTGCTCGGCGGGTGACGAGCCCGGCGCCGCGGCGATGGTGCGGGCCTGTGTGACAGCCTCGAGCGTCTCGCGCTCGTGCTTCGCGTAGCCCTTGACCGTCTCGACCAGGTTCGGGATCAGATCGTGCCGGCGCTGCAGCTCGACGTCGATCTGACGCCATGCCTCCTGCACCAGGTTCCGAAGGCGCACCAGGCCGTTGTAGGCGGCGATCGCCCAGAGGATGATGAGGACGGCCACGATGCCGAGGCCGATGAGGAACCATTCCATGTGTCTCTCCTGACGTCCGAGTCGACTCTAGCCATGAACCCGCTCACGCGGGAGGGCTCACACGCGGCCCTCGTCCGGATCGGCGTCGCCGGCGACGCCCGGGCCGTGGGTCTCGGCCTCGTACTCCTCCGCGCCGATGCCCGTGTAGCGTCCCGACGTCAGCGCTCCGGGGGTGATGGCCCACTCGGGGCCAACGAGCGGGGCGTCGGGGTCGCGCATGGCGCGGCCCTGCTCCTCGAGCCGCCGCAGCACGTGCCGGGGGATCCGCCGCGCGATCCCGGTCACCACGCCCAGCCGGCTCGACAGGGTCGAGACTCCCTCGCGGCCCACGCCCCACACCATCACGGCGCCGCCGTCGATCCGTACCGCGCGGCCCTCGACGTCGTGCTCGAGCAGCCGCGCGATCATCCGCGGATCGATGACGTCGTGGCCGTACCGGCGGTCGCGGGTGATCACCCGCCAGCGCTCGTTGAACGCGTGGGACTCGACGTCGATGTCGACGGCCCCGAGGGCCTGCGCCGCGCGGGTGGCCAGCGATTCCGGGACGATGTCGAGCCGCGGCAGGTTCACCGGAAGCTCGGCAAGCGTCACCTGGAACGTCTGGCGCGTCTCGCTCTTGTTGTCGCCGGCGCCCACATCCTGTTCGACCACGTGCGTGAAGGTCGCACACCGCCACCCTGCGTAGGTGCCCCGCAGCACGTCCGTCTGATACGCGCGGCCGCCCAGGTCGAAGGGATAGCCGCCGAACCGGGTCGAGTAGGCCGCGGTGCGCGGGAGGTGCTCCCAGCCGTGCTCGAGCGCGAACCGGGCGGCCTCGTTGCGATGCCGGAAACCCAGCACGCCCTCCCAGACCGCCAGGCCCAGCACCGCCACCGCGCCCAGCGCGAAGGCCACCGGCGCGGGGACCGCGCCCACCACGTACAGCACCACCACCAGGCCCACCAGCACGGCCGCGCCCACGCGCATCACGCCGTCCGTCGAGAGCCGCCTGGTCATGGTTCGATCGCTCGCCTCACGCCAGCCCGAGGTCGTCGAGCCCGTAGAGGTAGAGGTACGGCAGCCCCGCCTCCTCGATGCGCTCCTTCGAGCCGGTGTCGCGGTCCACGATCACGGCGACCGCAACCACCTCCGCGCCCGCCTCGCGCAGCGCGTCGACGGCCGTGAGCACCGAACCTCCGGTGGTCGAGGTGTCCTCGACCGCGACCACGCGGCGCCCGGCGACCTCGGGACCCTCGATGCGGCGCTGGAGGCCGTGCGCCTTCGACTCCTTGCGCACCACGAACGCGTCGAGGCCGAGGCCGCGCGACGCCGCCGCGTGCAGCACGGCGGTGGCGACCGGATCGGCACCCAGGGTGAGCCCGCCGATCGCGTCGACATCCGCCGGTCCGAACCCGGCCTCCTCGAGCGCATCGAGCATGACGTGTCCCACCAGCGGCGCTGCACGGTGGTGCAGCGTGATGCGGCGCAGGTCGACGTAGTAGTCGGCCTCACGGCCGGAGGCGAGGGTGATGCGGCCGTGCACGACGGCCAGCTCGGTGATGAGATCGCGCAACTGCTCGCGGGGGGTGCCAGTGGTCATGGCGCCCAGCGTAGCCGGGCACGATGCGCGGGCTCAGTCCCTCCGCATGCTGCGGCGGCCCCGGGTGAGACGGTCGGGAACGGCCCGCAGCAGCGTCCCGGCGGCGGCGTACCGCGCGGACGGCGTCACCACCGTCTGGCCGCGGCGGACCGCCGCGAGCGCCGACGCGACCACCCCCTCCGGGTCGAGCCACGCCGCATCCGGGAACTCGTGGCGCATGTGGCTGAGGGCGTCGGAGTCGTGGAACCGGGTGCGCACCAGCCCGGGCAGCACCACGGTGGCGGTCACTCCCGTGCCACCCAGCTGGCCCGCGAGGGCCTGCGTGAACTCCACCACCCAGCGCTTATGAGCGGCGTAGGTGCTGTTGGACAGCCGCGCGGCGATCGACGCGACATTGAGCACCGCGCCGTGACCCCGCTCGATCATGCCGGGCAGCGCGGCGTGGGTCAGTCGCAGCGGCGCGGTGACGTGGATGTCGAGCAGCGCTCGCTCCTGTTCCCATGTGGACTCGGTGAAGCCGACGCCGGCGCCGTGGCCGGCGTTGTTGATCAGCAGGCTCACCGGAGCGGCCGCATCGGCCAGGCGCGCCGCGACCGCCTCGCGGCCGTCCTCGGTGGTCAGATCCGCGGGCAGCACCTCCGCCTCCCGCCCGGTCGCGGACCGCAGGAGGTGCGCGACCTCGCTCAGCCGGTCCCGCGACCGAGCCACGAGCACCACGTCATGCCCCGCGGTGGCGAGCTGCCAGGCGAACTCCTCGCCGAGCCCGGCGGAGGCACCCGTCACCATTGCGATGGCCATGCCCCGAGGCTACCGGCGAGCGCCGCTCACCCGCGCCGGTACTTTGGGTCCATGCGCCTCGCCACCTGGAACGTGAACTCCATCCGCGCCCGCGTCGACCGCGTGGTCGACTGGCTCGAGCGCTCCGACACGGATGTGCTGGCGATGCAGGAGATCAAGTGCAAGCCCGAGCAGTTCCCGCGTGCCGCCTTCGAGGCGGCCGGCTATGAGCTCGCGATCCACGGCCTCAACCAATGGAACGGCG
>NZ_JAHEBP010000092.1 GCF_024642165.1 Demequina sp. | reverse complement strand
TGGGACAGGCGGGACGATGCGCGGCTACCAGCGCATACAACGGCGAAAGGCCCCTCCCGAAGGAGGGGCCGGCGGGCGCGAAGCCCCGCGAAATCGCGACGTCGGGGTGACAGGATTTGAACCTGCGACCCTCTGCTCCCAAAGCAGATGCGCTACCAAGCTGCGCTACACCCCGTCGCGCCGCCGTGCGGCGCGGTACCCCGCATCGGCCGGGCTCGGCTACTCTAGTACGCGCCGAGCAGACGTCATCGTCGGCGGGCTTCGCGGGTGTAGCTCAATGGTAGAGCCTCAGTCTTCCAAACTGATGGTGCGGGTTCGATTCCCGTCACCCGCTCCATTTCCCGGCGCCCGTGAGCGCCCGCTCACAGCGCGGCCCGCGCCTCCCTCAGCACCATCACCCGGCCGAGCGCCGTCAGGAACCGATCGACGGCGGCCGCGTCGATCGTGAGCGGCGGCTTGATCTTCAGCACGTTCTTGTGGTCGCCGGTGGGTTGGACGATGACGCCCTCGTCGAGCAGCGCCTCGCAGATCTCCGTGGCAGCGCTCGGATCCGGGTGGTCGGGACCCCCGTCGACCACCTCGACGCCCAGGTAGAGACCCATGCCGTGGACCGCTCCGAGTGCGGGATGACGGGCCGCGAGCGCCCGCAGCCCGTCCGCGAGCGACGCCCCCACGTCGCGCGCGTTGTCCTGGAGGCGATCCTGTTCGAGCACGCGCAGCACCGTGGCGCCCACCACGCAGCCCACCGGACTGCCACCGGCGGAGGAGAAGAACGAGCCCTCCGCGGCGAACGCCTCCGCGATCGCCCGGGTGGTGATCACGGCGCCCAGCGGGTGGCCGTTGCCCATGGCCTTGGCGACGGCGATGACGTCCGGCACCACCCCCTGCTGCTCGAAGCCCCAGAAGTGCTCGCCCAGCCGGCCGTAACTCACCTGCACCTCGTCCGAGACGCAGATCCCTCCGCGCGCGCGCACCGCCTCCCAGACGCCGGCGAGATAGCCGTCGGGCAGCAGGATCCCGCCGCCGTTGCCGAAGATCGGCTCGCTCACGAATCCGGCGAGGGCCACGCCCGCGGTGTCGAGCGCCTCGATCCGCCCCAGCGCATCCTCGAGGTAGCGGTGCCCCTCCGCCCCGCGGTGGATGCCGCGGTACGTGTTGGGCGCGTCGAGCAGGTGCACCCAGTCGGGACGGGTCGCCAGCGCCCCCGGGTTGTCGCCAAGGGACGTGGAGATCGCATCGGCGCCCACCGTCCAGCCGTGGTACGCCTCGGTGAGCGCCAGGACGTCCGTGCGACCGGTGGCGGCGCGCGCGATCCGGATCGCGAGGTCCACCGCCTCGCTCCCACTGTTGACCAGCAGCACCGCGTCCAGGCCGTCGGGCGCGCGCGCGGCGAGCGCCTCGGACAGCTCCACCACCGCGTGGTAGTGGAACCGCGAGTTGGTGTTGAGGCGACGCAGTTGCGCCCCCACGGCGTCCGCGAGCCGTGGCTCACCATGGCCCAGGATTGCGACGTTGTTGATCATGTCGAGGTAGCCTCGGCCGGCGGTGTCGATGAGGTGGTGGCGCCAGCCGCGCTCGATCTGCGGCGGCGCCGCGTAGTAGTGCTCCTGCACACGCGCGAACGCCCGGTCGCGGGCGGCGAGGAGGTCCGCCGCCGTTCGGGGCGAGGGCCCAGTGCCCCGGGACGATGCGGCGGTCGGGTCCCTCCCCACCAGCGCGGCGGGGTCGGGGCACAGCGTGAGCCACGCGTCCTCGTGGCCGGGCGCCACCAGGGCCGGCGGGGCGAGGTGCGGCAGCATGCATTGCCACACCAGCACCGCTGCGACGCCATCGCCCGCGTCCGATGCGCGCGCCACCAGCGCTCCGCGCGCGACCCGGGTGCCCACGGGCACCGTTGCGTCGACTCCGCGCAGGTGGACGGCTCCGCCGCCGTCGATCGACAGAGACACTCCGCCGTCGGGCGTCGAAAGGATCACCCCGTCCGCGGGGGCAGTCACCACCGTGCCCGGATCCACCGCGAGCGCGCGGCCGGTGAGGACAGAGCGAGGCGGGGCGGCGCCGGCGGCCTCGGGCAGCAGCAGAGCCTCGCCGAACCGGGTGACGGCGCCGCCGTGGCCCTGACGCGCCGCGGCGAGCGCCCGGCGCAGGGTCGAGGGGTCGCGCCAGGCCCCGCCGTCGTACGCGGGCGCGGTGACCGAGAGGTCGACCTCGGGGGCACCCGCGAGGCCGGCGATCATCGGGGTGAGCTCGACGGACCCGGGTCCAGGGATCCTTCCCAACGCGTGCCGCACCAGCAGCTCGGCCTCGTCGAGCGCCCAGAGCGTGGCGCGCTCCAGCATCCGGGCCTCGAGCGGTCGCCGGGCGCGGGCGTAGTCGTTGTCCGGATCGGCGGCGAGCACCTGCTCCCCCGCCGCGGCCAGCACCACGGCCCGCTGGACCACGAGCGGCCAGACCGCCACCACCTCGGCCTCCGTGAGCGGGGCGACGCGATCGAAGGCCGCGATCGCGTCGAGCGCGTCGTGCAGGGCGTCGCCGTCGTACTGGAGCAGCGCGCACGCGCACACCGCGATCTCCGCGACTGTCCACCCGTGTCCGACGTCGCCGAAGTCGATCACGCCGGCGATGCGGCCGTCGCCGTCGACCACCACGTTGTCGACGGTGAGGTCTCCATGGATCGCTTGGACGCGCAGGCCATCGCGCACGGGCGCGAGCCGGACCTCGGCCGCGCCGAGCACTGCTTCGAGCCGGTCGCGCTCCGGCGCCCCCAGCCGCGGGGCCGCCTGGTCGAGCACGAGGCGGGCGCCGCGCAGGTCCCAGTACCCGTCCGCGGGCAGTCCGGGATGGGCGAAGTCGCGCAGCGCCGAGGACATCGCACCGGCCGCGGCGCCCAGCTGGGAGGGCAGCCCAGCGGCGAGGCGCCGGGCGCCCACCGGTGGGGACCCCGGAAGGAAGTCGAGGAGGCGCATGCGCACCCGCGCCCCCGAGTCGAGCTCCACCTCCTCGACCTCGCGTCCGGCAACGGAGACGTGCGCCGCGGGCACCGTGGGGACCGGACCGTCGCCGGGCGCGGTCCGCAGGTGCGCGAGCACGGCGTTTTGCGCCTCGAGGGCCTCCAGTGGGATGCCCGGGTGCGAGACCTTGAGGAGCAGCCGGCGCCCATCCCCTGCGGTGAGCAGCAGATTCTGGTCCTCGTTGCTGCCCAGGTCGCGGTGCTCGGCGACGTCGACGTCGAAACGCTCCGCGGCGAACTGGGCCGCGTCGGATGAGGTGAGGCCCGCCGGGCCCGGCGACGTCGATGCGTTCATGATGAGCGCATCGTCGCACGCGGCCCGGCCCCGCGCCCACGGCACGCTCAGGCGCCCGGCGCGGGGCGCATCGTCCCTGTCAGATGGACGCCTGGGTGAGCGACGCCAGCTCGTCGTGCGACAGGTCGAGCGTCATGGAGGTCAGCAGCGGCGCCAGCTGCTCGACGTTGCGCGCCGAGGCGATGGGCGCCACCACCGTGGGCTGCGCGCGCAGCCAGGCCACCGCCACCGCGGCCACGGGCGCCGAATGCGCGGCGGCTACCTCGTCGAGCGCAGCGAGCACCCGCCGCCCACGGTCGTCGAGGTAGGAGGCGGCGGCCTCGGCGCGCGGGCTGTCCACCGCATCGGCGCCGTCGCGATACTTGCCCGCGAGGAATCCCTTGGCGAGCGCGAAGTACGGCAGCACGCCCAGGCCGTGGCGCTCGGCGGCGCCGCGAAGCCCGCCCTCGAAGCCACGCTCGACCAGGTTGTAGTGAGGCTGGAGCGCTACGGGCCGGTGCAGGCCCTCGCCGTCGACGGCGGCGAACCACTCGTCGATGCGCTCGGGCGTGTAGTTCGAGATCCCGATCTCGCGCACCAAGCCGTCGTCGACCAGCCGGCTGAAGGCGGCGGCGGTGTCCGCGAGCGGCGTCTCCGCATCGTCGAAGTGGGCGTAGTAGAGGTCGATGCGGTCCGTGCCCAGCCGGGCGAGCGAGGCCTCAGCCGCGGCGCGCACGTTGTCGGGCGCCAGGCCGCGGAAGCTCGGGTGCTGCGACACCTTGGTCGCGATGAGCACGCGGTCGCGGTGTCCGCGCGATGCTGCCCACTCGCCGATGACGGTCTCCGACTCGCCGCCCACGTGGCCGGGCGCCCAGGCCGAGTACGCGTCCGCGGTGTCGATCATCGAGCCGCCGCCGTAGACGAAGGCGTCCAGGACCGCGAACGATGCGTCGCGGTCCGCCGTCCAGCCCAGGACATTGCCTCCCAGCGCCAACGGCGCGTGCGAGAGGTCGAGCGATCCGAGCGTCCCGGCAGTGATCTCCGTTGTCATGGACGCGTCAACCGGCGCTGTCCGCGCGACATTCCGCAGCGAGCGGCGGGCGCCTGCGGTCAGAACAGCCCGATCACCACTCCGGCGATCGCGAGTCCCACCATGTCGTGCGCGGCGTCGATGAGCGTGACGGTGGGGCTGCGCAGGGCGAACCCGTTGTGGATCGCGTGCGCTCCGCCCCGAAAGATGAGGCCCACGGCGGCACCGAGCAGGAGTCCGCCGGACCAGTCGTCGATCCCAAGCGCGTTCATCAGCATCGCGAGCAGCACCACGCCCAGGAGGTTCGCGACGATGGTGCCCGCGAAGGCAGCGCCCATGTTCGCCTGCTCCATGCGCTCGTCGGTGACGCCGGCCTGGGTGCGCCAGATCTTCCAGAATCCGGCCGGCGAGTACCACCACCAGCCCACGGCGAACGCGACCACGAACGCGACCAGCACGGCGATCCAGTTGATCCCCTCGAACGTGAACCAGTCCATGACCCCTCCCCGGGTCCGGGGCGCCGCGACGCGGGGCCTAAGTGCAGAGTAGTGACCGGCGACACTCAGCTACCCGCAGGAGGATGAAAAGTCTCAGAAGCGTCGGTGAACTGCCCGTAGCGGGAGTGAGGCGGGGGCGGGGGCGAGGTGGGGCAGGGGCGACAGCGCTAGACGAAGGCGCCGATGATGGCCCCCGCCGCCGCGAGCGCCAGCACGTCGTGCAGCCCGTTGATGACGGTGAGCGTGTGGGGGCGAAGCTCGAACCCGTTGTGGATCACGTGGTTGCCCACCCGGAACACCAGCGCGATGAAGGCGCCGAACAGCGCTCCCCCTCCCACGGACAGCACGGAGAGCTCGACCATCAGCACGTTGACCACGATGGCCGTCACCAGCAGCACCACGCCCGTCGCGGCGAAGCGCGCGGGCGACGCGCCGCGCAGGTCCTCCTCGGTGAGCCCCACCAGGCGCATCCAGGCGCGGCCCAGGAGGCGCTCGTGGTACCAGACGGCGCCCACTGCGAAGCCCGCGACGGTGGCCAGCAGCACCGCGATCCACTCGATGTCGCTGGGGGTGAACCAGTTCACTCGCTGCCCCTCTCCTCGGTCACGGCGGCGATGTCCTCGAGATCCTTCTCGAGCGCCTTCTGCGTCGCCTTCATGCCGGCGCGGCCGAATACCAGCCATCCGATGCGCTGCGCGGGTCCCGGCTCCGGGGTCTCGGCGCTGAAGTCGACCTTGATGTGGGTGCCGGTGTCCGTGGGTTCCAGGGTGAACTCCGTGACGTAGACGGTGCCGCGCGACTCGGAGCGCACGGTGGTGGATCGCGGCTCGTCCACCGCGGTCACCCACATCTCCTCGGTCTCTTCGCGGCCCCACATGCGGCGGGTCTCCCGCCACCGCACGCCCACCTCGTACCCGTCACCCTCGACCCTCTCGATGGCGACGATCGCGGACATCACCTCGGTCGCGTAGTCGAGGTCCGTGATGACGCCCCACACCCGTGCGACGTCCGCCGCGATCTCCCGTTCCACACTGACGCTGTGCCCGACCATGACAGTCCCCTCTCCCGCACTCGCCCCAGGCTAGCCGCCGAGCGCTCGCGCGCACGCGAGGACGTCAGGAGAAGTGCCTGATGAGGTCCCCGATGTCCGCCTTGAGGCGCACGGTCCCGCCGAGCGTGAAGAACGTCGCGATGGCCTTGCGCATCGCGCGCTCCGCGATACTCGGGTTGGCGTTGTAGACGTGGAAGACGCGGCTCACCCGCGTGCCGTCCTGGGACTCCTCGAGCAGGGTGGTGGTGGTGAACGAGCCGTCGGGGCCCACCCTTTCCTGCACCAGCCTGCTGTAGGGCTCGGCCTCGACCGTGGTCAGGCGCACCACGATGGGCTCGCCGCCCCCGTCACGCTCGGTGATCTGCAGCACGTGGCCCACCTCGCCCGGCTCGCCCTCCTCGGTCGCCGCCTGCGTGACCATGGAGAAGACCTGGACGCGCAGCTCCGGCACGGTGAGCACGTGCCACACGTCCTTGGCGGAGGCGCGCACCGTGCCCTCGCGCTCCACGGACACATCGAGCGGGCCGGACATCGGGCCTCCTTGGGACGGGCCGCCGCACGGGGCCACTGGTCCCACCGTAACCGCAGCGCCGCCGCAGCGGCAGTAGCGGGGACGATGCGTCGACCGAACCTCGCCGCGCAGGTTGCCTCGCCCCCCGCACGGCGATACCCTGACCCTCGAGCACACGAAAGGTCAGGTCCATGAGCATCGAGCGCCGTGCGGTCCCCGCACCCGCCTCTGCCCGCCTGTCCTGCTCCACCGCCAGCATGTGCTGCTGCATGTGCGCCTGCTGCTGTCTCTAGAGCGCTGGCATCGCCTCGGACGAGGCACCACCATGGCCTGCCGCCAGCGCTCGCCCCGGCATCGATAGCGATGCTTTCGCGTTGACCCTCATGAATCCCATCCCCGCACGGAAAGAGAAGCCATGTCCCGCATCTACCAGGACGTCACCGCCCTCATCGGCAACACTCCGCTCGTCAGAATCAACGTCCTCGCGGACGGGATCGACGCGACGGTGCTCGGCAAACTCGAGTTCTACAACCCCGCGAGCTCGGTCAAGGACCGTCTCGGAGTAGCGATCGTGGACGCCGCCGAGGCGTCGGGCGAGTTGAAGCCGGGCGGCACCATCGTCGAGGCCACGTCCGGCAACACCGGCATCGCGCTCGCGATGGTGGGTGCCGCCCGCGGCTACAGCGTGGTGCTCACCATGCCTGAGACCATGTCGAAGGAGCGTCGCGCGCTGCTGCGCGCCTTCGGTGCCGAGCTCATCCTGACGCCCGGCCCCGAGGGGATGCGCGGGGCCGTCGAGGCGGCCAACGCGATCGCCGCGGAGCGCCCCGGCTCCGTCCTCGCGCGCCAGTTCGCCAACGAGGCCAACCCGGAGATCCACCGTCGCACCACCGCGGAGGAGATCTGGAACGACACGGACGGTGAGGTCGACATCGTGGTCGCGGGCGTGGGCACCGGCGGCACCATCACCGGCGTCGGCGAGGTGCTCAAGGAGCGCAAGCCCTCCATCCAGATCATCGCGGTCGAGCCGGCGGAGTCCCCGATCCTCAACGGCGGCCAGCCCGGTCCCCACAAGATCCAGGGCATCGGCGCGAACTTCGTGCCCGAGATCCTCAACACCGAGGTCTACGACGAGGTGTTCGACGTCGACGCGGAGACCGCGGTGGCCACCGCGCGCGCCGCGGCACGTAAGGAGGGACTGCTCGTGGGCATCTCCTCCGGCGCCGCGCTGCACGCGGCGATCGAGGTGGCGAAGCGTCCCGAGAACGCCGGCAAGACCATCGTCGCGATCATCCCGTCGTTCGGCGAGCGCTACCTCTCGTCCGTGCTCTACGCGGACCTGATGGATTAACCAGGTCCGGTCCCGCGTTCGACTGTCCGTCACCGCCCCCACCCGGAAGGTTCCCCGATGGCATCCGAGATCGGAGTGCTCGCCCGAGCACTCGAGGACATCCGCACCGCGCAGCGGCGGGATCCCGCCGCGCCCGCGTGGTGGGTGATCGCGGGTTCCTACCAAGGTGTGCACGCCGTCTGGTACCACCGGGTGGCGCACTGGTTGTGGCACCGTGGGCTGCGCTCGTACGCACGGCTGGTCTCTCAGCAGGCCCGCCGCGCCACGGGCATCGAGATCCACCC
>NZ_JAHEBP010000172.1 GCF_024642165.1 Demequina sp. | reverse complement strand
GAAACACAGAAGCCGCCCCGAAGGGCGGCCTCTGCTTCAGTGCTGTCTCAACACTAAGTGGAGCTGAGGGGACTCGAACCCCTGACCCCCTGCATGCCATGCAGGTGCGCTACCAGCTGCGCCACAGCCCCGCGACCCGAAGGTCCCGCGCTCCGAAGAGCGGTGATCAGGATAGCCCACATTCGCCGCCGGGTGCTAATCCTCGACGGCCGCCCCGAGCCCGTACCGGGCCAGCGACCAGTGCCCCGGCGAGGAGACCATGACGTTCCAATGAGCGTGCGGCAGCTTCCCCAGCACGGTGCCGTGAACGTCGAGACCGAGCAGGGCCAGCGACCCGAGCATGATGGCGCTGCCGTGGCTGACGGCGACCACGAGCGAGGCACCCTCGCACGCCTCCGTGAGCCCCTCGGCGACTCGCGCCGCGACGTCCGCGGCCTTGCCCCAGCCTTCGATCTCCGGATCGAGACCCCGGTGACGGCGCTCGTAGTCACGCGGCCATCGCAGGCGAATCTCGTCCCAGGTGAGGCCCTCCCACTCGCCGTACGAGCGCTGGGTCAGCCGCGCATCGGCGCGTGCCGGCACCCCGGTCGCCGCGGCTAGTTCCGCGGCGCTGTCCGCAGCCCGCAGGAGCGGCGAGCACACGATCCGATCCGGTACGCCGTAGGTGGCCACCAGGGACGATGCGGCGGCGCGGGACTGCGCCCGCCCCTCCTCACCCAGGGCCACGTCGAGCGAGCCCTGCAGCCTGCGCTCGGCGTTGTACGCCGTGAGGCCGTGACGGAGCAGCACGAGCACGGTCACGGGCGCACCCCCACTGCCGGCGCGCCCACGTTGTGCCGCTCCAGCGACCAGCCGCCCGCGGGCGACGGCACCAGGCGCGACCATGCGGCGTTCTCGAGATTGCCGAGCGTGCGCCCCTCGAGCGCCAACCCGAGCAGGCTGAGCATCAGCATGCGTCCCGACGAGCCATGGGCCACCACCACCAGGTCGCCCGGCACTCGGGCGACCCACTCGTGGACCGCGGCCGTGCCGCGCGCCGCGACGGTCACGTGAGACTCGTAGCCGTCGAAGTCGGGTTCGAATCCGGCCTTCCACGCCGCGTCGTCGTCGGGGAACTGCTCGGCACGCTCGTGGGCGAGCAGCCCCTCCCAGGGCCCGTAGCGACGCTCGCCGAGCCGGGCGTCCTGATGCAGGGGCGCCCCGCGCTCGCCGACGATGATCCGCGCCGTCTCGGCCGCCCGCACCAGGGTGGAAGAGACGAAGACGGCGTCGGGCTCGAGCACTCGCCATAGGCTTGCCGCCGCCGCCCGCGCCTGACCCCGACCGGTGTCGTTGAGGGGGATGTCCGACGATCCCTGGAGGCGTCCCGCGGCATTCCAGTCGGTCTGGCCGTGGCGGACGACGAAGAGGCGGGTCACTCGGCGGGGCCGAGCGAGATGACCGGGCAGTCCTTCCACAGCCGCTCGAGCTCGTAGTAGGCGCGCTCCTCATCGTGCATGACGTGCACGATGATGTCGTTGAAGTCGAGCAGCGCCCAGCGGCCCTCGCGCACACCCTCGCGTCGAGCGGCGTCGGCGCCCAGCTTGTGGAGCTCCTCCTCGATCCCCTCCGCGACGGCCGCCACCTGGCGCTCGTTCGACGCCGAGGCGATCACGAAGGCGTCCGCAAGCGGCATGTGCGCGGACACGTCGAGGGCGACGATTCCTTCCGCCTTCTTGGCGTCCGCGGCCTTCGCCGCCGCACGTACCAGCTCGACCGCTCGCTCGGTGGCGGTCATCCCGCGTTGCCAGTGAGGTGCCACACGAGCACGCCGAGCAGGAACGCCACAGCGCCGATCACGGCGAGGTGAGCCCAGGCGAAGTGGTGAGCGCCCTCGTCGGTCTCCGCAGCCTGCAGGCGTCGCGCGGCCTCGGTGTCGGTCTCCGCTGGCAGCTCCGTGTCGACGGGCGGGTCACCCACCTGCCCCTCGGGCGCGGTTCCCGCGGACGATGCGGTGGCCGCGTAGCCATGCATGATCTTGGTGAAGTCCGGGATCGGGATGTGCTCGGAGGGCGTGTACTCGGCGACCTCACGCGTCTGCACCTGCGCGAGGGGGTGCGACTCCCAGACGGAAGGCATCGCGGCTGCGGCCGTCGCGGACCGCAGGCCCGCGGGCACGATCGGCGCGCCGGCCGAAGGCGTCGACGCCGTCGCCGGAGCCGGAGTTGGCGGCGGCGGAGCAAGGGCG
>NZ_JAHEBP010000011.1 GCF_024642165.1 Demequina sp. | reverse complement strand
GTGGCCGACCTCCGGGCGTCCACGCCCACGGACGCCGGCAAGCGCATCGTCCCGGACGCGGCGGCCGAATCCGCCGGCCTGCGCCGGGCCCGCGCGGCGATGGCCGCGGCGATCGATCGCGGCGTCCACCGCGAGCGCGCCGGCCTGGCCGCGCTGCGCACCCGGCCGGTGCTCGCCCGTCCCGCCACGCTCCTGCTCCCCTACTCCGAAGCGGTGGCGCGGCTGCGCGGGGCCACCCGGCACGCGCTGGCGGCGGTGATGGCGGATGCGGACTCCGAGGTGCGGGCCCTCGCCGCGTCGCTGCGCGCGCTCAGCCCTCAGGGCACCCTGGATCGGGGATTCGCGGTGGTGCGCACGCCCGCGGGCGAGGTGGTGCGGGACGCGGCCGAGGTGCGGCCGGGCGACCCGCTTCGGATCAGGGTCGCTCGCGGCGAGATAGCCGCCGTGGCCGGCGACTGATCCGGCGAATGCGGCCGCGGGTCAGCGACGGCCCGCCCCCTGCAGGATCTCGAGCGCCTCGACCCGCGAGCGGGGAGCGGCGTACATGCGGCGGGGCTCGACGGGCGCCTTGGCGGGGCCGGCTGAGTACCCGGGCGCGGGGACGCCGGGCGCGGCGAGCACAGGCGCGGAAGGCTTGGGCGCAGACAGTGGGGGCACGGACGGTCCGGAGGCGATGAAACCGGGCGCCGCGGTCTGGGAAGCGGGCTCGGAAACGAGGACGGGCTCCCGCATCGGCACGAGCGACGGCACCCGCGTCGGCACCATGGGGGCGGCCTCGTCCCGTGGCATCGGCGCGTCCCCGGCGAGTTCGCCGTGCTCGGCGGCGAGACGACGCCGAGCAGCCTTGGCGTACTCGCGATGGCGGTGGCGGGCGAGCCGCGAGATGACCTCGTCCGCGACGGTCGGATTGGCGATGAGGGCATAGATCACATCGACGCTCTTGTCCCTGGCCAGGTCCTGGTGCACCTCGGGGGGCACGCCCGCCCGGCGGTTGCGCGCCACGCCTCGGCGCACCGCCGGCGACCGGTCCTGAGCGAGCCGCAGCAGCGTGGTCAGCGGCGTGGCGGGGTGCTCGGCAGCGACAGCGCGATCCGCGCCCTCGGGGGACCTCGCCAGCCAGGCAAGCTGCGCGTCACCCACCCGCTCGGTCATCGCCCCGAAGGCGCCTCCGATACCGGTCCGCAGTGTGCCGTCGTCGCTGAACATGTCTCGTCCCGTCGTCTGGTTGATCCCGTCCGTACCCCTTGAGAGCGGATACCTCGCGCTTTATGACGCGGTTCTCCTCCGCCGGAGGCGTCCTCGGGGACGGACGCCGGTACCGTGGTCACCATGAGCGACGCCGCCCCGACCTTCGACGCACCCGTCGACGGCCTCTCGTACGAAGACGCTCGGGACGAGTTGATCGCGATCGTCGCGCGGCTGGAGGCCGGCAGCTCCACGCTCGACGACTCCTTGGGCCTGTGGGAGCGCGGCGAGGCGCTGGCGGCACGCTGCCAGGCGCTGCTCGACGGCGCCGCCGAGCGCATCGCCGCCGCGCGCGGGGACGATGCGATGGTGGAGGATTCGACTGACGCCGGCGTGATCGCCGTGGTGCCGGATGACAAGGAGGACTCATGAGTGAGCACGTGCTGGTGATCGGTGAGGCGCTGGTCGACGTAGTGGTCCGCGCCGATGGCGGCCAGGAGACGCACCCGGGCGGCTCCCCCGCCAACGTGGCGTTGGGCCTGGCGCGGCTTGGGCGCGAGGCGGACCTCCTCACGCGGCTCGGCCTGGACCCGAACGGGGTGCTGGTCGCGGACCATCTTCAGGACAACGGCGTGCGCCTGGTTCCGGGATCCGCAGGTCCGGCCTCGACCTCGGTGGCGACCGCGACGATCGGCCCGGACGGCGCTGCGACCTACGACTTCGACGTGACCTGGGACCTCGGCACCGGGATCCGCATGCGCCAGGCGCCGCTCGCGGTGCACACCGGGTCCATCGCCGCGGTGCTCGCGCCCGGCGCGGCCGCGGTTCATCGCCTGGTCAAGGCGCTGCGCCACAACACCACGGTCACCTACGACCCGAACGCCCGTCCCGCGCTCATGGGTGACCCCGGCGAGGCCCGGGCCGCGATCGAAGAGTTCGTGGCGCTGGCCGACGTGGTGAAGGCCTCGGACGAGGACCTCGCATGGCTGGCTCCCGCAGAGGACATCGAGGACGTGGCTCGCGCCTGGGCGAGCATGGGCCCCGCGTTCGTGGTGGTGACCCGCGGCGGCGAGGGAGCCACCGCTTTCGTGCACGACGGCCGCGAGGTGTCCGTGGCGGCCCCCCGCGTCACCGTGGCGGACACCGTGGGCGCCGGTGACTCGTTCATGTCGGGCATCATCGACGGGCTCTGGGAGGCGCAGCTGCTCGGCGGCTCGCGGCGCACGGACCTCCACGCGATCTCCGACGCCACGCTCACGGGCGTGCTCACCGAGTGCGTGCGCATCGGCGCGATCACGGTGTCCCGGCCCGGCGCCAATCCCCCCACCCGCGAGGAGCTCGACGCCTCCTGACGCGGCTCGCGCATCGTCCCGCGGCACGCCGCCTGGTCCGGCCGCTCATGCCAGACTTGGCGGCATGACAACGGAGTTCCGCATCGAGCACGACACCATGGGCGAGGTCAGGGTCCCCGCCGCCGCCCTCTACCGCGCGCAGACGCAGCGTGCCGTGGAGAATTTCCCGATCTCGGGCATCACGCTCGAGCGCCGGCACATCGAGGCGCTCGCACGGGTGAAGAAGGCCGCCGCACGCGCCAACGCGGAGCTCGGAGTCCTCGACCAGGACATCGCGGACGCGATCGTCGCCGCCGCGGACGAGGTGGCGGCCGGGAGCCACGACGCGCACTTCCCGGTGGACGTGTTCCAGACCGGCTCGGGCACCTCCTCGAACATGAACACCAACGAGGTGATCGCAACGCTGGCCTCCGCGCGTCTCGGCAGCGACGTGCATCCGAACGACCACGTGAACGCCTCTCAGTCCTCCAACGACGTGTTCCCCACCTCCGTCCACGTCGCCGCCACGGCCGCGCTCGTGGGCGACCTCATCCCCGCGCTCGAGACGCTCGCCGCGTCCCTCGAGGCCAAGGCCGGCGAGTTCGCGGACGTCTACAAGTCGGGCCGCACGCACCTCATGGACGCGACCCCGGTGACCCTGGGTCAGGAGTTCTCCGGCTACGCGGCGGCCGTCCGCTACGGCATCGAGCGCCTCCAGGCCGCGCTGCCGCGCGTGGCCGAGGTGCCGCTGGGCGGCACCGCCGTGGGCACCGGGATCAACACCCCCGCGGGGTTCCCGCAGCGCGTGATCGTGCTGCTCGCCCAGGACACGGGCCTACCGATCACCGAGGCCCGCAACCACTTCGAGGCGCAGTCCGCCCGCGACGGCCTGGTGGAGGTTTCGGGCGCGCTGCGCACCATCGCCGTGTCGCTCACCAAGGTCTGCAACGACCTGCGCTGGATGGGCTCGGGCCCCAACACGGGCCTCGGCGAGATTCAGCTGCCCGACCTGCAGCCCGGGTCCTCGATCATGCCCGGCAAGGTCAACCCGGTGGTGCCCGAGGCCGTGCTGATGGTCTGCGCGCGCGTCATCGGTAACGACGCGACCGTGGCCTGGGCGGGCGCGTCCGGGGCCTTCGAGCTCAATGTGCAGATCCCGGTGATGGCCCTGGGCGTGCTCGAGTCGACGCGGCTGCTGGCGAACGCGTCGCGCGTGCTCGCGGACCGCACCGTGGACGGCGTCACCGCCAACGTCGACCGCGCGCGGCGCCTCGCGGAGGCCAGCCCCAGCATCGTCACCCCCCTCAACCGCGTCATCGGCTACGAGAACGCGGCGAAGATCGCGAAGCACGCGGTCAAGGAGGGCCTCACGGTGCGCGAGGCGGTCATCGACCTGGGCTTCGTGGAGCGCGGGGAGATCAGCGAGGAGCAGCTCGACGCGCTGCTCGACGTGACCACCATGGTGGGGCGCTGACCGTCCAGCCCTGACACTGCGCACGGAGTTGGCGGCGACACGCCGACTATTGGCCCCATTTTTGGCCGCCTCACCCGCGTGTCGGATCTCAAACCGTGCGGAGTGTCAGCGGGTAGGGCGCGCCGAGCTTCAGACGCTTGCCACCGTGGGCTTGGGCGCGCGGCCCAGGCAGCAGTCGGTGGGGCACACGTCCTGCCAGGGGCCCAGCTCGGTGAGGGCCACCCGCACGCGCGGCTCGTCGTCCGCGGAGCCCACGTGTCGCTCCTCGACCAGGTCGATGAGGCCCGCGACGAACCGCGGGTCCACTCCCACGGTGGGCACCCGCACCGCTGCGAGTCCCCGCGCGTCGCAGGTCTCGCGCGCCTCGGTGTCGAGGTCCCACGCCACCTCCATGTGATCGGAGACGAACCCCACGGGCGACATGACCAGGCCCGTCACGGACCCAGGCAGCGCCGCGATCGCGTCGTTGACGTCGGGCTCGAGCCACGGGATCTCCGGCGATCCGGACCGCGATTGGAACACCAGCGACCATCCCACTCCGGGGAACTCGTCAGCCACGCCGTCCATCACCAGCGCGGCGACGGCGCGCTGCTGCTCGACGTACCAGCCGCCCCCGGCGAACCATTCGTCGGCGCCGCCGGTGGGAACCGCGGTGCCGTCCGGGCGCGCCTCCCGTGGACCCGACACGTCCGCCGCGGCCGTGGGGATCGAGTGCGTGGTGAACATGACGTGGGGGGTCTCGCCGTTGCCGGACTCGACCAGCGACCGCAGGCCGGACCGCACCGCGTCCACGTTGGGCGCGACGAATCCCGGGTGATCGAAGTACTGCCGCACCTTGTGCAGCTCGACCTGCCCCTCGAGCCCGGTCTCGGCGAGCGCCGTCGCGAGGTCCTCGCGGTACGCCCGGCAGCCGGAGTAGCTCGAGAAGGCCGTGGTCACCAGCACCAGCACCGTGCGGTGGCCGTCGGCATGAAGCTCGCGGAGCGCATCGGCGAAGTACGGCGCCCAGAAGCGGTTGCCCCAGTAGACGGGCAGGCCGAGCCCGCGCGCGGCGATCTCCGCCTCCAGCGCGGCCTTGAGGTCGCGGTTCTGCTCGTTGATGGGGCTGATCCCGCCGAAGTGGCGGTAGTGGTGCGCCACCTCCTCGAGTCGCTCGTCGGGGATCCCGCGGCCGCGCGTGACGTTGCGCAGGTACGGGATCACGTCCTCCTGGCCCTCGGGGCCGCCGAACCCCGCCAGCAGGATGGCGTCATAGGTGGTCGCGGGCACCGTCCGGGACGATGCGGCGAGCGGGGGCAGGGACGATGCCGCGGTCACGACGCCAGCACCTCGACGGCCTCGGCGGTGGTCACGCGGCGGCCCGTATAGAACGGCAGCTCCTCCCGCACGTGGCGGCGGGCCTCGGTGTAGCGGAGGTCGCGCATCATGTCCACCAGCTCGGTCACGTCGTCCGCCTCCATGGGCAGCAACCACTCGTAGTCGCCCAGCGCGAACGCGGCGACGGTGTTGGCGATGACCCCGGTGTACTTGGCGCCGGCGATGCCGTGCTCCCTGAGCATGGTGGACCGCTCCTCCTCGGGCAGCAGGTACCACTCGTAGGAGCGCACGAACGGGTACACCGTGAGCCAGTCGCGCGGCCGCTCGCCGCGCAGGAATCCGGGCACGTGCCGCTTGTTGAACTCCGCGTCGCGATGCACGCCCGCGGCGGACCACGTCAGCCGCGTCTCGGCGAGCAGCTCGGTGGCGCGCAGTTCGCGCAGCGCCAACTGAAGGTCCTCGAGCACCGGGCCGTGGAGCCAGAGCATCACCGTGCCGTCCGCCCGCAGCCCCGACACGTCGTAGAGGCCGCGCAGCGTGACGTCGTGCTCGGCGAGCTCGAGGACGGCGGCGTCGAAGTGCTCGACCACCTCGGCGAGCTCGTCGTCCGGGGCGTGCAGCATCCCGTCGAGGACGGAGAACAGGGTGAAACCGTGGGGGGTGTCGGTCATGGGGACATCATTCAACGAGAACCGGCCGTGCGCGAAATCACGCCGGCGAATCAACCGCCTCGGCCCCCGCGATCGCGGCGAGCCCGCTCAGGCCCGCCGCGGATCCCACCAGTTCGAGGCCCTCGAGTGGGCGGCGGTTCGCGACTCGCGCGGGCGCGGCGTCCGGCCACTCCACCAGGGACGATGCGACCAGATGGGACGGCGCCAGATCCACCCCGAGCAGCCGGGCGGCGTCGGGCAGGGCGTGGGCGAGCAGGTCCTCGCCCGGCTCCCGGACCGCGTAGGACAGCCGGACGATGTGGCGGCCCCCGGCGGCCTCCCGCAGCCAGGGCCATTTGGCCGTGGAGTGCGTGAGGGCCTTCGCGCGCGTCACGTGGCCGATCGCGAGCACGCCGGTGCCGCGCGGCGCGGCATCGAGGCCCGGCGCCTCCAGGACCAGCGTCGCCAGCGCCACGCGGCGCTCGGCGGGTGGTTCCGGCAGGGCCGGGACCAGCCGCCGAGCCTCGGCCTGCGGGACCGCCAGCACCAGGGTGTCCGCCACGAGGGTGCCGCCGCCGGCGTGGACGCGCCAGGCGCCGTCGACTCGCTCGGCGGTCGCGGCTCGCGTGCCCGCTACGAGCAGCACACCCGCGCCACGCACCTCGGCGGCGAGCGCCTCGGTCAGCCGCCACATGCCGCCGCGGATCCCCAGCACCGCGCTGCCCGCGGGGGCGAGCCGCCGGCGCCGTTCGGCGAGGGCGATGAGGCTGCCGGCGTCTCGGAGCTGCTGCGGAAGGGTCGGGTCGATCGCGGCGAGCGTCAACTCGTCGATGGGGCGCGAGTAGACGCCCTGCAGGACGGGAGCCACCAGGAGCTCGGCGACCGCGTGGCCCAGCCGGGCGCGCACCAGCGACCCGACGGTCGCATCGTCCCGCACCTCGCCCAGCGGGCGGGAGCGCTCGAGCGACGCCTCGGCGGCCGCGGACCAACCGATCACGCGGCGCACGTCCGGGAGCAGCGGCCTGGTGGGGATCCCGAGCCAGCCGGTGGTGGGCAGCGGGTACTCGCGATCGGGGGCGACCACCCAGGCGGGCGCGCGGGTGGGGGCGACCACGTCCCCCGCGAGACCCAGCTCGCGCGCCAGCGCGGCGACCGCGTCGGTGCGGGTCGCGAACGACTCGGCGCCGGCGTCGAGCGTCATGCCTAACAGAGTGAGCGGACTGACTCTCCCGCCCCAGCCGCCCGCGCTCTCGACCACGCTGACCACGGCGCCGCGGCGGGAGTGGCGCCGCGCCGCCAGCAGGCCGGCGGTGCCGGCGCCGACGACCAGGACGCGTTCAGCCACGCTCGTGAACCAGGTCCACGATCCGTTGCAGCGCGGCCGGGTCCGTCTCGGGGGGCACGCCGTGGCCCAGGTTCACCACGTGGCCCGGGGCCTGGGAGCCGCGTGCGAGCACGTCGAGCACATGGCGCTCGAGCACCTCCGCGGGCGCGGCGAGCCGGGCCGGGTCGATGTTGCCCTGCAGGGGGAGCGATCCGTCGAGCAGGCGCGATGCCTCGTCGAGCGGCATGCGGTAGTCGACGCCCATCGCCGTCGCGCCCGTCGCGGCCATCGCGCGCAGCAGATGCGAGCCGTGCGCCGCGAAGTGGATGCGCGGGACGGGCAGGTCCTCGACGGTAGCGAGCGCCGCCGCCGAGCCGGGTGCGCAGTGCTCGGTGTAGTCGGCCTCGGACAGCGAGCCGGCCCACGAATCGAACAGCTGGACGGCCGCGGCGCCGGCGGTCACCTGCGCTCGCAGGAACAGTCCCGCGGCACGGGACGTCCACTCCGCCAGACCCGCCCACACCTCCGGCGACTCGATCATGAGGCGCCGCGCGCCCAGGTGGTCGCGCGACGGCCGGCCCTCGACCATGTACGCGGCGAGGGTGAAGGGCGCACCCGCGAATCCGATGAGCGGCGTCGAGCCCAGTTCCGCGACGGTGAGGCGCACCGCGGCGCGGATCGCCTCCAGCCCCGCGTCGAAGGGGGCGCCGTCGCCGGGCGCGCCCAGATGGGGAAGCGCCTCGACGTCGGCCATGGTGCGGACGGGCCGCGCGAACACGGGCCCGACTCCCGGGGCGATGTCGACCTCCACGCCGGCGACGCGCATCGGCACCACGATGTCCGAGAAGAAGATGGCGGCGTCAACGCCGTAGCGACGCACGGGCTGCAGGGTGATCTCCGCGGCGAGCGCCGGCGTGAGGCACGAGTCGAGCATGGCGGTGCCGCGCCGCGCCTCGCGGTACTCGGGCAGCGACCTCCCGGCCTGCCGCATGAACCACACGGGACGATGCGCGGGTCGCTCGCCTCGCAGCGCGGCGAGCAACGGGGCGCCCGCGACCCGGCCATCGACGAGCGGGTGGTCGGCGGGCAGGGCTGCGAGCAGTGCGGGCATGCCCCGATTCTGCCCTGTCCGCGGCGCGTGTCAGAATTGGCGGGTGCCCTTCCTGTCCCTCGTCGCCAGCCACCGCAATCGCGAGCTCGCCATCCTCGAGCAGCTGCAGGTGGGAGCGGACACGCTCGCCGCGTCGCTGGTGGGCCGGCACGGCGCCGTCGCCGGCGCGGTGGTGCTCCCCACCTGCAATCGGTTCGAGGTGTACGTGGAGACCGAGGACGTGGACGCGGCGCGCCACGAGGTGATCGAGGCGATCGCCGCGTTGAGCGCGCTCGACCCCGCGACGGTCGCCGAATCGCTGGTGCCCTACGAGGGCGACGATGCTATCCGGCACCTGCTCGCGGTCGCCTCCGGCCTGGAGTCGATGGTGGTGGGCGAGCGGGAGATCAGCGGCCAGGTGCGCCGCGCACACCTCGAGGCGCAGCGTCGACACGAGGTCACCCCGCGGCTCGACCGGCTGTTCCAGTCCGCGCTGCGCACGTCCCGCGTGGTCGCCTCGTCCACCGGGCTCGGCACATCGGGCCGATCGGTGGTGTCGGTCGCCCTCGACCTGGCCGACGCGACCGTGGGCTGGGACGGCGCGCGCGTCCTCATCGTGGGCACGGGTGCGCTCGCCGAGACCGCCGTGGGCACGCTGCACGGGCGCGGCGCCCAGATCTTCGGCGTCTACTCGCCCTCGGACCGCGCTCTGGAGTTCGCCGTGCGCCACGGCGTCGAGGCGATCCCCATGGAGGGGCTCGAGCTCGCGGTGCGCGAGGCGGACGTGGTGTTCGCGTGCTCCGGAGGGGAGTCCGTGGTCCTTACCCCGGCGCTGGTCGCGGCGGCCCGCCACGGCCTCGACCACCCGCTGACCCTGGTCGATCTGGCCCTGCATCGCGACGTGGCCCCCGGCGTGGGCGACCTGCGCGGCGTCACCGTCATCGGCCTCGACGACGTGGGTGCCCAGGCCCCCACCGAGTCCGTGGGCGCCATCGACGCGGCCCGCGCGATCGTCGCGCACGCGGTCGCCCGCTTCGGCGACGGCGAGGCCGCGCGCTCGCTGGACCCCGCCGTGGTGGCGCTGCGCGAGCACGTGTTCGGCCTGCTCGAGCGCGAGGTGGCGAGGTCCCGTCCTGCCGCGGGCGCTCCGCAGGAGGCCGTCGACCGCGCCGACGAGATCGAGCTGGCGCTGCGCCGCTTCGCCAAGACGCTGCTGCACACCCCCACCATCCGCGCCCGCGAGCACGCGCAGGCCGGCGAGTCCGATCACTACCTCGAGGCGATCCGCGCTCTCTATGGGATCGACGTGGCGGTGCCGGACGCCGCGTGCCCCGCGCCGGAGATCGCCGCCGAGGCTCCGCACGCCGACTGATTTTGCCAACGGCAGTGTTGCGTTAATCGCGCGGACTGGGCTAGGTTAGGCGAGCCTTACTCGCGCACCTCGACGTGCAGCCACCCCCCAAGGAGACCGATGCGTACGCGCGCCCTCGTGACGATCGCCGCCGCCGCGGCGCTCGCGCTGGCCGCGGCGCTGTCGCTCGCCGTGGGCGCCCGCGGCATCGACCTCGGCACCGTCTGGAACGCGCTCGTCTCCTACGACCCGGGCGACGATCTGCAGCGCATCGTGCGCGAGACCCGCGGCTCGCGGACCGTGATCGGCGTGCTCGCGGGCGCCGCGCTGGCCGTCGCGGGCGCGCTCATGCAGTCCCTCACCCGCAACCCCTTCGCCGAGCCCGGCCTGCTGGGCATCAACGCCGGCGCCTCGCTCGCCGTGGTGCTCGGCATCGTCACCGGGGCCGCGACCGGTTTCTCCTCGCAGGTCTGGGTGGCGTTCCTGGGCGCCGGACTGGCCGCCGTGCTGGTCTACGCGATCGGCGCCCGCGGCGCGGCGGCCGGGGCACCGGTGCGGCTCGCGCTCGCCGGAGTCGCGCTGGCCGCCCTGCTCGGATCCATCACCTTCGCGCTGCTGCTGGTGCTCGACGGAGCGCTCGACCAGTTCCGCTTCTGGGTGGTCGGCTCGCTCACGGGGCGCCAGGGCAACGACATCACGGCGCTCATCCCCATCGTGCTGCTGGCCATCGCGGCTGGCTTCGTGGCCGCCCGCCACCTCGAGGCCATCGCCCTGGGGGACGATGCGGCGCGAGCGCTGGGCGTCAACCTCGCCGCCACACGGGTGGTGGTCATCGTGGTGGTGACCCTGCTCGCGGGAGCCGCGACGGCGGCCGCGGGCCCGCTGATCTTCGTGGGCCTCGCCGTGCCCCACCTGCTGCGGCCGTTCGTCGGCGCCTCGCTCCCCTGGCTGCTGGCCGCGTGCGCGTTCGGGGGCGGCGCGCTGGTGCTCGTGTGCGACGTGATCGGGCGCGTGATCGCGCCGCCGTCGGAGATCCCCGTCGGGGTGACCACCGCGTTCATCGGCGGCATCCTGTTCGCCGTCATGGCCCGCCGCATGAAGGTGGTGGAGCTGTGACGGTGCTGCGACTGGGCCCGCTGGGCATCACCACGCACCGGCGCACGCTCGCCGTAGGCGCGGCGCTGCTGGCCGTGGTGGTGGTGCTCGTGGTGCTCTCGCTCGCCGTGGGCCGGGCGAACGTGGGGGTGCTCGACTCGCTGCGTGCCGCCGTAGGCATCTCGGTGGGCGCCCCCGGCGACTTCATCGTGGGCCAGGTGCGCGCGCCCCGCGTGTTCACCACCGCGCTCGTGGGCGCCATGCTGGGCCTCGCGGGCGCCATCCTGCAATCGCTCACGCGCAATCCGCTCGCGTCGCCGGACTTCATCGGCATCTCGGCCGGCGCCGGCACGGGCGCCGTGCTCACCATCGTCGCGATCGGCGGCTCCTCGATCTGGGTCACGGCCGCCGGTGCGGCCGCCGGAGGGGTCGCCGCCGCCGCGCTCATCGTCACGCTGTCCTGGCGGCGCGGCATCGTCCCCCTGCGCCTGGTGCTCGCGGGGATCGGCATCGGGTTCGTGGCGCAGGCCGCCACGCAGTTCCTGCTCACCACCATGGAGATCTACCAGGCACGCGACGCGCTCGTGTGGCTGGTCGGGTCCACGGCGTCGCGGACCTGGCAACACGTGGCGCTCGCCGCGGCCCTGCTCGCGGTGCTCGGGTCGATCGCCCTGTGGCACTCCCGCGCGCTGCGCACGCTGGAGATGGGCGACGATGCGGCGCGCGCCCTGGGCATCACGGTGACGCGATCGCGACTGGTCCTGACCGCGTGCTCCGTGCTGCTCGCCGCAGGCGCGACGGCCGTGGTGGGGCCGATCGCCTTCGTGGCCCTGGTGGCGCCCGCCGTCGCGGCCCGGCTGACGCGACACGCGGGCGCGACGCTCATCCCCTCGGCGCTCATGGGCGCCGCCATCCTGCTCACCGCCGACCTCGCGGCCCAGCACGCCACCGGCGCGCTCCAGCTGCCCGTCGGCATCTTCACCGCGGCCGTCGGCGCGCCATACCTGCTGTGGCTGGTGTGGCGCGCCTCCCGAGGAGGTTCCGCATGACCAGGCTCGAGGCCCGGGACGTCACGCTCGGCTACGGAGACCACGTGGTGGTCCACGGCGTCGACGTCGCCATCCCCGACGGCGGCATCACGGCGATCGTGGGCCCCAACGGGTGCGGCAAGTCCACGCTGCTACGCGCCCTCGCGCGCCTGCTCACGCCGCGCACGGGAGCGGTGCTGCTCGACGGGGAGGATCTCCACAGGCTCCCCACGCGCGAGGTCGCGCGCCGCATCGGCCTGCTGCCCCAGGCGCCCATCGCGCCGCCCGGGATCACCGTGGGCGAGCTGGTCGCGCGCGGTCGCACGCCCTACCAGCGGGTGCTGCGGCCCTGGTCGCCCGCCGACGAGGCCGCGGTGTTCTCCGCGCTGCACTCGACGGGGCTCACCTCGATCCGCGACGCGGTGGTCGACGAGCTCTCCGGTGGCCAGCGCCAGCGCGCATGGATCGCGATGGCGCTCGCGCAGGACACGCCGCTCATGCTGCTCGACGAGCCCACCACGTACCTCGACATCGCGCACCAATACGACGTGCTCGACCTCCTGCACCGCCTCCGCACGCGCCAGCAGCGCACCATCGTCATGGTGGTCCACGACCTTCAGCAGGCGGCGCGGTACGCCACCCACGTGGTCGCGATGTCCGACGGACGCATCGCCGCGGCCGGCAGCCCGGCGGAGGTCCTCACCGAGCGGCTCGTCAGCTCCGTCTTCCAGCTCGACGTCAGGGTGCTGACCGATCCGGTCACCGGCACGCCCGTCGTCATCCCCGCCGCCCCTCCGGGCGGCCACCACGACCGCCCGGTCGACCCTCCCCGTAGTACCACCGAGGAAAGGAACACCCCATGACCCTGCGCCACTCGCGCATCGTCGCCACCGCGGCCCTCGCGGCCGTCACCGCCCTGGCGCTCGCCGCCTGCTCATCCGGAGGCTCCGCCGAGCCGAGCTCCTCCGCCTCGGCGCCCGCCGCCGCCGGCACGGAGTCCGCGTTCCCCGTCACCGTCGAGGGCATGTACGGCGACGTGACCGTCGCGTCCGAGCCGCAGCGGGTGGTGACGCTCGGCTCCCGCGAGCACGAGCTGCTCTACGCGTTGGGCGTCGCGCCCGTCGCGATCCCCATCAGCTGGCAGGGCTACGAGTACGGCACCGGCCCCTGGGCGGAGGCGGATCGCGTCGCGGCCGGCGCCGAGCCCGAGCTGTTCGACGCGACCACGATCGACGCCGAGACCATCGCCGCCTTCGAGCCCGACCTCATCGTGGGCACGTACACGAACATCACCCAGGAGGAGTACGACCTGCTGTCCGGCATCGCGCCGGTGATCGTCCGCGGGGCGCAGTACGACCCGTGGGGCATGCCGCTCGACGCCGAGCTCACGCTCATCGGCGAGGCGACGGGCACCTCCGGGCCGGCCCAGGAGGCCATCGCGGAGATCGACGATGCGTTCGCATCGGCGCGCGCCGCGCACCCCGACTGGGAGGGCAAGACGGGCGTGGTGGGCTTCTACTACGAGGGCAACCCCGGCGTGTACCTGTCGAGCGACAACCGCAACCAGTTCCTCGCGAACCTGGGCCTCGACGTCACCGCGCTCGACGAGTACGCGGACAGCTCCTTCGTGACCATCTCGTCCGAGAAGCTCGACCTGCTCGACACGGACCTGGTGATCTGGCAGTCCGCCACCACGCCCGATGTGCGCGCGACCATCGAGGGCCTGCCCCTGTTCGACTCGATCGGGGTCACCCAGAAGGGCGGCAACCTGTGGATCGAGGACACCGTCCTCGAAGGCGCATTCTTCGCCAACTCGCCCTCGTCGATCCTGTACTCGCTCGACGCGCTGCTGCCCGGCCTCGAGGCCGCGCTCGACGGCGACCCGGGCAGCGACGTGCCGGTGTTCTCGGACCCCTCCGCGTGACGGCGCGAGGCCCCGCTCCCCTTCGTGGGGAGCGGGGCCTCGTCGCGACCGGCGGGCCGGCCTAGAGGTCGAGCCGCTCCAGCATGTCGGTGACCAGCGCCGCGACGGCCGAGCGCTCGGAGCGCTCCAGCGTCACGTGCGCGAACAGCGAGTGACCCTTGAGGGCCTCGATCACCGCGGCGACGCCGTCGTGGCGGCCCACGCGCAGGTTGTCGCGCTGCGCGACGTCGTGCGTGAGGATCACGCGCGAGGACTGGCCGATGCGGCTGAGCATCGTGAGCAGCACGTTGCGCTCGAGCGACTGGGCCTCGTCCACGATCACGAAGGCGTCGTGGAGCGACCGCCCGCGGATGTGGGTCAGCGGGAGCACCTCGAGCATGCCGCGTGCCATGACCTCCTCGAGCACCTCGCTCGAGACCATCGCACCCAGCGTGTCGAACACCGCCTGCGCCCAGGGGTTCATCTTCTCGGCCTCGGAGCCGGGCAGGTAGCCCAGGTCCTGGCCGCCCACCGCGTACAGCGGGCGGAACACCATGATCTTCTTGTGCTGGCGCCGCTCCATGACGGCCTCGAGCCCGGCACACAGCGCGAGCGCGCTCTTGCCGGTTCCGGCGCGGCCGCCCATGGACACGATGCCGATGGACTCGTCGAGCAGCAGGTCGATGGCGACGCGCTGCTCCGCGGACCGGCCGTGGATGCCGAACACCTCCTGGTCGCCGCGAACCAGCCGGATGATGCCGTCGTCGCCGATCCGGCCGAGCGCGCTGCCGCGGCCGGCGTGGATCACCAGACCCGTGTGGATCGGCAGCGACGTCAGGTCCTCGCCGCAATCGGCGGGGTCCGGGGCGTCGAGCGACTCGTGCTCCCACAGCGACGACATCTGCTCGTCGGTGAGCTGGATCTCGCGCATGCCGGTCCACCCGGACTCGACCGCGAGCTCCGCGCGGTACTCCTCCGCCTCGATGCCGAGCGCCGAGGCCTTGACGCGCATCGGCAGGTCCTTGGAGACCACCGTCACGGCGTGACCCTCGGCCCGCAGGTTCGCCGCGACGGCGAGGATGCGGGTGTCGTTGTCGCCCAGCCGGAAGCCGGACGGCAGCACGCCGGGGTCGGTGTGGTTGAGCTCGACGCGCACGGTACCGCCGGCCTCGTTGGCCGCGACCGGCTCGTCCAGCTTGCCGTGCTTGATACGGAGCTCGTCGAGCATGCGCAGCGCGGAGCGGGCGAAGTAGCCCAGCTCGGGGTGGTGCCGTTTGGCCTCCAGCTCCGTGATCACGACCACGGGCAGCACCACGGCGTGCTCCGCGAATCGCTTGAGTGCCCGGGGATCCGACAGGAGGACCGACGTGTCCAGCACGAAGGTGCGGACTGTCGTGTCGACCGTGGGGTCGGAGGCGGTGGCAGGAACGGTGCTAGGCGAGGCGGTCAACGGGGCTCCCAGCGTCAAGGCCGCAGGGCGTCGATCGCCCTGTCGGCGATCTGTTACGTCAGCATCCTGTCGACGCGACGTCGTGTAGTTACCACGAGGCCGACGCTACGCCCGGATCGCGCCATCGGGAACGCCACACGCGGAAAGTTCACACAGTTGTAACTCGGCACCCGCGCTCGGGCGTGTCCCTGTTTGTCCGGCGTCCCGCGGCTACCAGGCGGGCCGCCCCGAACACCCCTCCACACGCATCGTGCACCCCTCCACCGGCCTCCTGGGTCAATGCGCCGCGGACGTCACGATCCTGCTGTGCTGGCGCCTCACCGTGTGGAGCGGCGCACGCGGGAGGCGCTGGGACGGTGCGCTGGCGGCGCTAGCGACCCAGCCGGCGCTCGCGCTGGGAGTAGTCGCGCAGCGCGCGCAGGAAGTCGATGTGGCGGAAGTCCGGCCAGTACGCCTCGCAGAAGTAGAACTCGGAATGGGCGCTCTGCCACAGCAGGAACCCTCCCAGCCGCTGCTCCCCCGACGTACGGATCACCAGATCCGGATCCGGCTGGCCCTTGGTGTAGAGGTGCTCGGCGATGTGCTCGACGGCGAAGCTCTCCGCGACCTCCTCGAGCGAGTGCCCCTGGTCCACCCCATCCCGCAGGAAGCTGCGCACGGCCTCGGCGATCTCGTGCCGCCCGCCGTACCCCACCGCCACGTTGACCTGCAGGCCGGGGGCGCCGGCGCTGATGTCCACGGCCGCGGAGAGACGCCGCGCGGTCTCCGTGGGCAACAGTGACACGTCGCCCACGTGCCGCAACCGCCATCGTCCGTCCTGGGCCAGGCGTTCGACCGTGGTGGCGATGATCTCGAGCAGCGGCGCGAGCTCCTCGGGATCCCGCGCCAGGTTGTCCGTCGACAGCATCCACAGGGTCACCACCTCGACCCCGGCGTCCTGCGACCACTCGAGCACCTCGGTGATCTTGTCGGCGCCCTTCTGGTGTCCCTGGGAGGTCGAGGACCCGGTCGAACGCGCCCACCGACGGTTCCCGTCGAGGATGACGCCGATGTGCCGGGGAGCCACGCCGGTGCGCTTGAGGGTACGGGCCAGCCGCTTCTCGTACGTGCCGTACACCAGCGCGTTGAGGCCCATCGACACCCGTTCCCTCTCGCCTGCGGAGACTGCCACCACCGTACTCCGGGCGCATAACCTACGGTATCGTAGGTTCATGGCCGAGAACCTCCCTGTCGAAGGCAAGCCGCTGCTGCGCGGGTGGCTTCACCTGGGCGCCGCGCCGCTCGCGCTCATCGCCGGAATCTTCATGGTCGCCCTCGCCCCCACGCAGGCGGGACGGGTGTCCTTCGCGGTGTTCACGCTCACGGCGGTGCTGCTGTTCGGCACCTCCGCGGTCTACCACCGCGGCAACTGGTCCGACTCCACCCGGGCGATCCTGCGCCGGATGGACCACGCGAACATCTTCCTCATCATCGCGGGCACCTACACGCCGTTGACGGTGCTGCTGCTGGACGGCACCACGCGCGTCGTGGTCCTCACGCTGGTGTGGGCCGGCGCGATCTTGGGCCTGTTGTTCCGGGTGCTGTGGCTGGGTGCGCCCCGGTGGATGTACGTGCCCATCTACCTGGCGCTGGGATGGGTGGCCATCGGCTTCATCGGCCCGTATTACCAGGCCGGCGGCCTCGCGGTGGTGGTCCTCATCATCGCGGGCGGCCTCTGCTACACGGTGGGCGCCATCATCTACGGCACCAAGTGGCCTCGCGGTTCGACCCGGTACTTCGGGTTCCACGAGATCTTCCACGCGCTAACGATCGCCGGGTTCACCTGTCACTTCATCGCCGCGTCCCTCGCGGCCTTCCGCGTCGCCTGACGCCTCGGCCCGCTCGCGGGCATCGCGCCTGCGCACCTTGCGGAGGTGCCGATTGAGCGACAGGAACAGCAGGACGCCCGCGACCACGAGCCCGAACGTGGCGAGGAAGGCGAGAAAGCCCGGCCCTCCGCTGAAGTCTGACGACATGTCCACCTCTCTGACCCGACTATCCTGCCTCATCATGAGCACCCCGCCGTCCGAGGACGAATCGTCCGCCCTGCCGCGCCTCAGCCGCCGCGGCTGGATCCTCGTGGGGCTGGGCCTCGCCGCGCTGATCGGCGTGGTCAGTTGGTACGCGCTGGTGGCGGCGACGCAGCCGGTGCGCTGGAAGGACGTGGGTTTCTCCGTGGAGTCCGCCACCGAGATCGTGGCGACCTACGAGGTCTACCTCTACGACGACCGCGACGCGGTGTGCCAGATCCGCGCGCTCAACCCGCGCTTCACCGAGGTGGGCGTGACCACCCAGCCGGTGTCGCGGGCTGACGGCACCGAGCAGCGCCTCACCACCAGCATCGTCACCACCGAAGAAGCCACCACCGCGCAGGTGCAGTACTGCGAGCCCGTCGGCTGACGGAGGGACGATGCGGACGGCGAGTTGGGCGCGCCGCACGGGCCTTGATATCGTGGCTCACCTTGTCCCAAGGGAGGCACCGTGACCGAGAGCACCGAGACCTGGCTCACCCAGGAGGCCTACGACCGCCTGCAGGCGGAGTACGACCAGCTGGTCAACGTGGGCCGCGGGGAGATCGCCAAGGAGATCGACGAGCGTCGCCAGGAGGGTGACCTCAAGGAGAACGGCGGGTATCACGCCGCGCGCGACGAGCAGGCCAAGATGGAGGCGCGCATTCAGGAGCTCCGGCGCAAGCTGGAGACCGCGACCGTGGGCGAGGCCACCTTCGACGGCACCATCGCCTCCGGCACCGTGGTGACCGCAGAGGTGATGGGGCGTGAGATGCGCTTCCTGGTGGGCTCGCGCGAGATCGCCGAGGGCACGGACCTCGACGTGTTCAGCGCCCAGTCGCCGCTGGGCGCCGCGCTCCTGGGGCTCAAGGCGGGCGCGGAGACCTCGTACGAGGCCCCCAACGGCAAGCAGATCACCGTCACCGTGATCGCCGCGGAGCCGTTCACGGGCTGACCGCGGCCGCGCGGCTACTTGCCGTTGAAGTACTTCTTGCCGGGCTCCAGATCATCGAGGAGATCGGGCACCGTGACCAGCGTGTAGCCGTCTGAGATGAGCGAGTCGATGATCGCCGCATACGCATTGCGGGTGGTCGAGTGGATGTCATGCGACAGGACGATCGCATTGCGATGAGCGTTGCCCAGCACGCGCTCGCGCACCGTGTCCGAGTTCTTGTCCTTCCAATCCTCAGGGTCCACGTCCCACAGGATCTGCGGCATCCCCAGCTCCGCCGCCACGTCCGCCACGGTCCCGTTGGTCGCGCCGTAGGGCGGCCGTAGCAGCGTGGGCCTCACCCCCGCCGCGGCCTCGATCGCGTCGGACGTGCGCTCGATCTCCTTGCGGACCTCGGACGCCGAGAGGCGGGTGAGCTGCGGGTGATCCCAGGTGTGGTTGCCGAGCGCGTGACCGTCCTCCGCGATGCGCTTCACCACGGCGGGGTTGGCCGTCGCGTTCTTGCCGACCATGAAGAAGGTCGCCTTCACCCCGCGATCCTGGAGCACGTCGAGAAGATCATTGGTGGCCGCGACCGGGCCGTCATCGAACGTGAGCGCGATGCACTTCTCCACGCCGCAGTCCGTGTCGCCCTCGAGCTCCTGCGTCTGGCGCTCCGAAGCGGGCGCGGAGGTCGATTCGACGGGGCTGGGAGACGGCTGCGGGATCGCCGGGACCGCGGGGTCCGAAGGGCTGAGCGCCGCCTCGAGCGCGAGCTTGCCGAAGTCGGACAGCAGGCCGTCCGGGTCCACCTCGACTCCGATCGGAGTGGTCGACGTCGAGACCTGCGCCCTGTCGAACTCGACCCACAGCTGACCCTCGGTGGTGAAGGCCACCGAGTCGAAGGCCTCGAGCTCGCCGTCCATCTGCTCGTTGAAGAGCTGCTGGTCCATGCGCGGGTCGGAGACGCCCGCGTCGTAGATCCGCGAGACCAGTTCGGGCAGCGCGTCGGGTTCGAAGAGGTCGGTGACCCACCGCTGCTCGCGGGCGGCCACGTCGATCCACACGGTCTCGGCGTCGCCGTCGAAGGCGTCTCCGCCCACCTCCGCGCTGGTCAGCCGGACGCCCCACACCTGCGGCGACGCGGCCACGATGTCCCAGGAGATGGTCAGCTCGGGCCTGGTGTCGCCGTCCGCGGATTGCTCGATCTCGCGGAACCGATCCAGTCTGGGGGCGATGTACTCCCGCATGATCGCAGTGAAGTCCTGGGCGTTGGGCAGCACGGGGACCGCCTCGTAGGTGTAGTGGCCCTCGGCGAGGCTCTCGTCCACCTGCACGTCGAGGCCCGCGATGATCGTCGGGTCGACCGTGGACAGCTCGGGCGCCACGAAGTCGACGGCGGGAGGCGACGATGCCCCGGGCGCCGATGCGGTGGGTGAGGCGTCCGTGGAGGACTGGCTGCATGCGGCGAGTGCGAGCACGGCGAGGGCGGTCAGCGGTGCGGCGGTGCGCATGGTTCCTCCTCAGGACGGGAGACCAGGAAACCACACGAAGACGCGCGTCGTGGTCACCGGCGCTCGAGCACCATCGCCACCTCGTAGTGCGCGGTGTGAGGGAACATGTCGAGCAGCCGCCCGCGCACCGGAGCGAGCGACGGCATCGCCGCGAGGTCACGTGCCAGCGTCACCGCGTTGCAGCTCGAGTAGACCACGGTGCCCGTGGCGGAGCGATCGAGCAGCCCGGCGAGCTCCGCGCCGATGCCCCGGCGCGGCGGGTTCACGATCACCACGTCCGGCGCCCGCGCCTGCTCCGCCGCCCACCGAGTGGCGTCCGCGGCGACGAACGTTGCGAGGTCCGCGCCCGGGACGCCGGCTCGCGCCAGTTCGGCGGCGCTGGTGCGCGCGCTCTCGACCGCCTGCGCGCTGGACTCCACGCCGACCACGGAGCGCCCGCCGCGGAGGCAGTGCAGCGCGAACCCGCCCACGCCGCAATAGAGGTCCCAGACGGCGGCGGGCGCCGCATCGTCCACCCAGGCCGCGACCTGCGAGTAGAGGTCACGCGCGATGGCCGTGTTGGTCTGAAAGAAGCTCTGCGGCCTCAGGTGCAGCACCACGTCGCCCATGGCCATGGCGAGGGAGTCGCGATCCGTGAGCACGATCTCACGCTCACCCTCGAGGACGGCCCGGTGCTCGCCCAGGACATTCACCGTCAGCACCGCTAGCGCCGGCAGCTCCGCCAAGAGCCACGGCAGATGCTTGCGGATGCGCGCGAGCGACTCCGTCGAGCGCATCACCAGGCGGGCCATCAGGGAGCCGTCAGGAGCCAGCGTGACGATCACGTTCTTCAGTTCGCCGCGGCGCGCCGGGACGTCGTAGGGCTCCAGCCGCGCGCGTGACACGAAGCGCGCGAGCACGGGGAACGATGCGGCCAGGGCGTCGGGATACAGCGGACAGTGGCGCAGGTCGACGCCCCGTCCGTCGGCGTCGAGGATCCCCACCGTGGGCGCGTCGACGGTGCCGGCGATCACCATCTTCGCCTTGGTGCGGAAGCCCTGCTCGGCGCTGACGAGCGGGTCGAGCCAGTCGATGCCCGCGGCGCGATCTCCGATCGCCTCGCGCAGGAGTGAGGCGAGGCCGGCCTGCTTCGCGGAAACCTGGCCGAGGTGCGGCACCTCGAGGAGGGTGCACGAGCGGCAGACCCCGGAGTCGTAGTAGGCGCAGCGCACGCGTGGAGTCTAGGCGGGCCCGTCGTGGCCGTGCTCGTCGCCGTCGCCGTGGCGAGGGCGGCGTCGCACGGCGATCTCGCCGGTACGGGTGATGGCGTCGCGCGCGCGCTTGAGGGCGTCCTTGGGATGCTCGGTCAGCACCGTGATCGAGCCCGAGTCGGCGGGAGGCTCTCGCCCGGCCGCATACTCACCGTGCAGCGACCGCGCGAACGCGTAGCAGAACGAGACGATGGGAACCGCGATCACCGCACCCACGAGACCGAGCAGCAGGGTGCCGATGGAGACCGTGAGCAGGATCGCCAGCGGATGCAGGGACATGGCCTTGCCGAACAGCCAGGGGTAGAGGATGTTGCCCTCGAGCTGCTGCACGCCCAGCACGATCACGGCCATCCAGACGGCCGTGACCCACCCGCCGTCGAACAGCGCGACGAGCACCGCGATGGCGCCGGAGATGGTGGCACCGAACAGCGGGATGAAGGACAGCAGGAACACGAAGATGCCGATCGGCAGCGCCAGCGGAATCCCCAGCAGCCACGCGCCCACGCCGATGCCCACGGCGTCGATGAAGGCCACGAACACGCTGGTCTCCGTGTACCGGCGCAACGTCAGCCAGGCCGTCAAGCCGGCGCGGTCGGCGCGCCCCGCGCGCCGCTTGGGCAGCAGGCCCACGAACCACAGCCACAGCTTGCGGCCGTCCTTGAGGAAGAAGAACAGGGAGAACAACGCGACGATGCTTCCGGCGAGAAGGGCGCCGATGGTGCCGGTGACAGTGAAGGCACCTGTCGCGACACCCCAAGCGTTGTCCTGCAGCGTCGACTGAGCATTGCCGATGATCTGATCGATCTGCTCTCGCGACATGTGGATGGGCCCCTGAACCAGCCAGTCGAGGAACTGATTGAAGCCGTTGACCGCGGCCTCCTGGAGGTCTCCGAAGCCGGCGACCACCGAACTCCCCGCGGCGACTCCTAACCCGAGCACCACCATCACGAGGGTGAAGATCGCCAGCAGAGCACCCGCCGCGCGCGGGATCCCCCACTTCTGAAGACGGCTCACCAGCTGCTCGAGCGGCGCCGCGATCAGCAGCGCGATCATCAGCGGCAGCGCCACGGGAGCAAGCGTGGTGAAGCTCTCGTAGAGGATGAAGATGACGAAGCCGACCACGATCAGCCGCCACGACCACGCCGCACTCACCCGCAGCCAGACGGGGACGCTCTCGACGACGACGTCGGCGGGTGGGGTGTCGGGCGCGGTCGCATCCTCGGCCGGTTCAGGCATGACGCGAGCCTAGCGCGCGCATCGTCCCGTACCGGGAGGCCGGGGCGGGCGGTCGCCATCCGGCGTCGCGCCCGCTGCGGAACAGATCAGGCGACCAGCACGTTCGAGTGGACGGAAGGGAGCATCGATGCTCGGACTGGACAAGACCGCCATGATCACGCCGGACAAGGCCCTCACGGGACGCGACGCGGCGATCCCCATCACCGACCGCCACGTGGTGCTCGGCACACCGTTGACGGGACCGTGGCCCGAAGGCCACGAGGTGCTGTACGTGGCGATGGGTTGCTTCTGGGGCTCGGAGCGCATCTTCTGGCAGACCCCCGGCGTCTACTCGACCGCGGTGGGCTACATGGGCGGATGGACCAGGAACCCCACCTACCAGGAGACGTGCACCTCCCGCACGGGCCACACGGAGACCGTCCAGGTGGTGTACGACCCCGCCATGGTGACGGTCGACCAGCTGCTGGCGGAGTTCTGGGAGAACCACGACCCGACCACCCCCAACCGGCAGGGCGGGGACGTGGGCACGCAGTACCGATCGGCGATCTTCGCGACCACCGGCGAGCAGCTCGCGGCCGCCGAGGCGTCCCGCGATCGCTACCAGACGAGGCTGTCGGAGAAGGGCTACGGCGCCATCTCCACGCAGATCGCCCGGAGCGAGGACGCCGGCGACGGCACGTTCTACTACGCCGAGGACTACCACCAGGGCTACCTGCACAAGAACCCCGCCGGCTACTGCAACCACGGGTTCTGCCAGGTCAGCTACGCCTGACCCGCGACTCCGCCCCCCGGAGACGCGAAAGGGGCTCCCGACCTTGCGGTCGGGAGCCCCTTTCGGTGCGTCGCGTCAGTTGCGGTTCAGCAGCGCGATGATGCGCAGGAACTCGAGGTAGAGCCAGACGAGCGTCACGATGAGGCCGAACGCGGCCTTCCACTCGACCTTCTTCGGGAGCCCGTTCTTCACGCCGTTCTCGATGAAGTCGAAGTCGCCGATGAGCGAGATGCAGGCCAGCAGCACCGCGACCACGCCGATGATGATGCCCAGCGGGATGCCGAACAACTCGACGTCGCTGCGCAGCCCGAAGGCGGAGTTCGAGCTGCTGAAGATCATGTAGCCGATGTTGACGAGGCCGAACACCAGGTACGAGATTCCGCCGATGAGGAAGATCTTGCGCAGCTTGCTGGTGTAGCGGACCTTGCCGGAGCGGTAGAGCCACAGGCAGACGAGGAACGTGACGGCGGTGGCGCCAAGCGCCTGGAGACCGGCGCCGGGCACCTCGAACTGCTGCTCGATGAAGACGGTGATCGCGCCCAGGAAGAAGCCCTCGAGCAGCGCGTACAGGCCCACGAGAGCGGGGCCGGGCGTGCGCTTGAAAGCGGCGATGAGGCCCACCACCATGGCAACCAGGCCCGCGCCGAAGGCGAAGAGCAGCGCGGCCTCGGACTGGCCCACCAGGACGTACCCGGCGCCACCCGTGGTGATCGCGAGGATTCCCAGGCCGGCCGCCTTACCCGTCACACCGGGATAGCTCATGCGGTCCTCGGCCACGTAGCCGGGCGTGCCGGCGGGGGCGTCGAACTGCGTCTGGAGGTCCACTGCGCTCTGCTGCGCGAGCAGCGGATCGGCCTTGAACTCCTTGGACCTGCTGAACACTGGACTTGCCACAATTCCTCCTCGTCGGTAGACCGGATCAGTGTACCTGGGGCACGGGCCGCACCACCGCCGCCTCCTCGGGGACCGACGCGACAGGCGGACATCCGTTTATGTTGCATTGCTTTTGGTTCTGTGGTTTTATGTGGCCAATCGGACACAGGAGTTCACACAGATGTACGCGACGGAGCGGCAGCAGCGCATCCTGACCCAGGCACGCGCCGCGGGCCGGGTCGAGGTCGCCGCACTCGCCGACGCCCTCGCCGTCACTCCCGAGACCATCCGCCGAGACCTCACGGCCCTCGAGAGTCGCGGCTCCCTGCGCCGCGTCCACGGCGGCGCGATCCCGGTGGAGCGGCTGGAGATCGAACCCACGCTGGCGTCCCGCTCGATCCGGCACATCGACATCAAGCGGCGGATCGCCGCGAGGATCCTCGACGAGCTTCCCGACGGCGGCACAGTGCTGCTCGACGCGGGTTCCACCACGCAGGCCATCATCGAGCTCCTGCCCGCCGACGCGGAGCTCACGGTGATCACGAATTCGATCCCCGCGGCCGCGGCACTCGCGTCGCGCCCGGGAATCTCGCTCTATGTGCTGGGCGGCCGCGTCCGTGGCGTCACCGCCGCGACCGTGGGCGACTGGGCAGAGGCCGCGCTCGCCGACGTCGTGGTCGACGTCGCCGTGATCGGCACCAACGGCATCTCCGCGGCGCGGGGGCTCACCACCCCCGACCAGGCGGAGGCCGCCATCAAGAGCGCCATGGTCGCCGCGGCCAGGCGCGTCATTGTCGCCACCGACTCCTCGAAGGCCGGCGACGATCATCTACACCGCTTCGCGCAGCTGTCAGACGTGGACCTCGTCGTCACCGACGCCGATCTGTCCGATGACGTCGCCGACGAGCTGCGCGCGGCCGGACCCGAGGTGGTGACCGCATGATCGTGACCCTGACCCCCAACCCGAGCGTCGACCGCTCCATCACGGTGGAGACGCTCCAGCGCGGCGAGGTGCATCGCGCCACCGACATCCGCGTCGATGCCGGAGGCAAGGGAGTGAACGTCGCCCGCGCCATCAGTGCGCAGGGCGGCGACGCCGTGGCGATCCTCCCCGTGGGCGGGCCCGAGGGCCACCTCCTGGAGGAGCTGCTGGACGCCGCCGAGGTCCCGCGCCGCTCCGTGCCCATCGCGGGCGCCGCCCGCATGAACGTCTCCGTGCTCGAGCCGGACGGCACCACCACCAAGCTCAACGAGCCCGGGCCGGTGCTCTCGGCAGTCGAGGTGGAGGCGCTCCTCGATGCGACCGTCGCCGCGGCGGCCGACGCGGCGTGGGTGGTCGGGTGCGGAAGCCTCCCGCCCGGCGCGCCCGTCGACCTCTACGCGCAGCTGATCTCCCGCGCCCACGGCCTCGGCACGCTCGCCGCGATCGACACCTCCGGAGCCCCGCTTGCCGCGGCCGTGGCCGCCGTGCCGGACCTCATCAAGCCCAACCACGAGGAACTCGCCGAGCTGGTGGGCCATGACCTCGCCACCCTCGGAGACGTGCGCGACGCCGCAGCCGAGCTGGTCGCGACCGGGATCGGCGTGGTCGCCGTCAGCCTGGGTGCCGACGGCGCGCTGCTGGTCACCGCAGACCAGGCCATCCATGCCCGCGCCACCATCTCCGCCGCGCTGTCCACGGTGGGCGCGGGCGACTGCATGTTGGCCGGACTTCTCCACGGGCTCAGCCGAGGGCTGCCCGCCGCCGACGCCCTCGCCCAAGGAGTCGCCTGGGGAGCCGCGGCGGTCACGCTTCCGGGCAGCCGCGTCCCCACCCCCGAAGACCTCCACGGAATCCCCGTGGATCTCACGCACCACCCACGCCTCGACCTGGCACTGGGTCACAGCTGACCCGAGAAAGGAAACAACCCCCATGTCACTCATCCACGAGCAGCAGGTCATCCTCGACCTCGCCGCGACCGACCGTCACGCCGCCACGCGCGCGCTGGCGGAGACACTGGTCGCGACGGGCCGGTGTACCGACCTCGATGCGTTCATCGCGGACGTGCGCAAGCGCGAGGAGACCATGGCCACCGGGCTCCCCGGCGGCATCGCGATCCCCCACGCACGCAGCGCCGCCATCACCGAGCCCACGCTCGCCTTCGGGCGCGCCGACGGCATCGACTGGGGTGCCAAGGACGGCCCGGCGACGCTGGTGTTCCTCATCGCGGCGCCCGAGGGTGCGTCCGATGCACACATGAAGGTGCTTCCGAGGCTCGCCAAGGCGCTCATGAAGGACGACTTCAAGACCGCGCTTGCCGCCGCGACCACGCAGGCCGAGGTGGTCGCCATCGTCGAGGCCGAAGTGGGCGACGCCCCCGTCGCCACGCCCGCGCCCACCCCCGCCGCCGCACCGGCAGCAGCCGCCCCCGCGGCAGCCGCCGCACCGGCAGCGGCCGGCCTCACGCTCGTGGGGGTCACCTCCTGCCCCACCGGTATCGCCCACACCTACATGGCGGCCGAGGCGCTCGAGAAGGCCGCCAGGGACGCCGGGCACACGATGCTCGTCGAGACCCAGGGCTCTGCGGGCGCCAACCCGTTGTCCGCCGCTCAGATCGCGTCGGCCGACGCCGTGATCTTCGCCCACGACGTGGAGGTCCGTAACGCCGAGCGCTTCGCCGGCAAGCCCCTCATCGACGTGGGCGTCAAGAAGGCCATCTCCGACGGGCCCGCGCTGGTATCGCAGGCGGTCGCCCTCGCGGGCGAGTGGAAGGCGGACCCGTCGAAGGCCGCAGCCATGGCCGCGTCCGGAGCCTCCGCCGGCCTCACCTCGAAGGTCGACGATAAGGCCGGCATCGGCACCAAGATCCGCCAGTGGCTGATGACCGGTGTTTCCTACATGATCCCGTTCGTGGCCGCGGGCGGAATCCTGATCGCGCTGTCCTTCATGCTCGCGCAGGTTGCGCTGGGTGAGAACGGCGCGATCGAGATCGTGAAGTACAACCTCACGTCGGGCGACGAGTTCAACATCGCGCAGAACTTCGATGTCCTCAGCCTGACCTCCTGGGCGGCTCTGTTGTTCGTCATCGGAGGCGCCGCGTTCGGATTCCTGGTGCCGATCCTGTCGGGCTTCATCGCGTTCGCGATCGCGGACCGCCCCGGCCTGGTTCCCGGCATCGTGGGCGGCTCGGTCGCCGCGACCATGGGCGCCGGCTTCCTCGGCGGCATCGTCACCGGTGTCCTCGGTGGTCTCACCGCCAAGTGGATCGCCTCCTGGAAGGTCCACAAGGGCGTCCGCGGCGTGATGCCGGTGGTGGTGATCCCGATGCTGTCGAGCTTCATCACCCTGGGTCTGTTCATCACCCTGCTCGGCGGGCCCATCAAGGGCCTGTCCGATGCCCTCAACGAGTGGCTGAACGGCCTCCAGGGCGGCTCCGCGTTCGTGCTCGGCCTGGTGCTGGGCGCCATGATGGGCTTCGACCTGGGCGGCCCGGTCAACAAGGTCGCGTACTTCTTCGGCACGGCGGGGCTTGCCGCGGCCGGAACCGCCACCGACGCTCCGGCGCTGACGATCATGGCCGCCATCATGGCCGCAGGCATGGTCGCCCCGCTCGCGATGGCGCTCGCCACCACGGTGCGACCCAAGCTCTTCTCGGAGCCGGAGCGTGAGAACGGCAAGGCCGCGTGGCTGCTGGGCGCATCGTTCATCTCGGAGGGCGCGATCCCGTTCGCGGCCGCCGACCCGGTGCGCGTCATCGCCTCCTCCGTGGTGGGCTCCGCGCTCACCGGCGGCCTGGTGATGATCTTCGGCGTCACGCTCCGTGCACCGCACGGCGGCATCTGGGTGCTGCCCCTCATGGGCGGGTTCCTCTGGTTCCTGGTGGCGCTCGCCGCCGGTGTACTGGTGATGGCCGCGATCGTCATCGCGCTCAAGTCCCGCGACTCGAAGCTCGCGACGGTGGACGCCGTCGCGACCGTCTGACACATCAACTCAAGAAGGAGAACTCCCATGGCACAGCGCACCGTCGCGATCGGATCGTCTGTAGGCCTGCACGCCCGTCCCGCCGCCCTCTTCGTCGAGGCGGCGCAGGGCACCGGGCTGGACGTCGAGATCGGCCGTCCCGGCGAGGAGGCGGTCGACGCGGCCAGCATCCTCGGCGTGATGGCGCTCGGCGCGAAGCATGGCGAGGAGGTGGTCCTCACGGCTGAGGGCGACGGCGCGGACGAGGCGCTCGACTCCCTGGTCGAGCTTCTCGCACGCGATCTCGACGCGGAGGGCTGACATGTCCGGCGACACCCGCACGGGAGTCGGCGTCAGCCCCGGAACAGTGGCCGGGCCGGTGGTGCAGGTTGCACCGCCGGTCCGGCCCCCGGCCGACGAACCGATGCCTACCGACTCCGGCGCCGCGGTCGACGCGGTGCTGGGAGCGCTCGCGGCCGTGGCCGCGGATCTCGACGAACGCGCGGCGGCCGCGGACGAGCACGCCGCCCCCATCCTCAAGGCCACCGCGCTCATCGCGCGCGACAAGGGCCTCGCGAAGTCCGCCGGCAAGCATGTGGGCGCCGGCAAGGGCCCCGCCAACGCCATCGCCGCCGCGGTGGAGGAGTATGCGGCGCAGTTCGAGGCGCTGGGCGGCTACTTCGCCGAGCGCGTCACCGATCTTCGCGATGTGGGATCCCGCGCCGTCGCCGCCGTGCTGGGCGTGCCCGCCCCCGGCGTGCCCACGCTCGACGGCCCGTCAGTGATCGTCGCCCTCGACCTGGCGCCCGCGGAGACCGCCGCGCTCGACCGCACCAAGGTGGTCGCCATCATCACGGAGGCGGGCGGGCGTACGTCGCACACCGCCATCCTCGCCGCCCAGATGGGCATCCCCGCCGTGGTGCAGCTGCATGGCGCCACCGAGATCCCCGAGGGCACCGTTGTCGCCGTCGACGGGGACTCCGGCGAGGTCACCCTCGACCCCGACATGGAGCTGATCGAGGCGCAGCGCGTGCACCGCGAGAGGCGCGCCCAGGCGCTCGCCGGCGTCGAGGGCCCCGGCACCACCAAGGACGGCCACGCCGTCGCCCTGCTCGCGAACATCGGCGGGGTGGACGATGCGGTGGCCGCCGGCGCCCAGGACCTCGAGGGCGTCGGGCTCTTTCGAACCGAGTTCGTCTACCTGTCTGCGACCACCCAGCCGACGGTCGAGGAGCAGGCCGAGATCTACCGCAAGGTGCTCGAGCCGTTCCCGGGCCGCCGCGTGGTGGTCCGCACGCTGGACGCCGGCGCGGACAAGCCGCTCGCCTTCGCCAACCTGGGCGAGGAGGAGAACCCGGCGCTCGGCCGCCGCGGGCTGCGCCTGTGCCAGGCCATGCCGCAGCTCCTCGACTCGCAGCTCGAGGCGCTCGCCATCGCGGCTCGCGAGACCGGCGCCGACGTCCGCGTGATGGCGCCGATGGTCGCCACCGCAGAGGAGGCCTCCTGGTTCGCGGCGCGCGTCAAAGCGGCGGGACTGCCCAAGTCCGGCGTCATGATCGAGGTGCCCGCGGCCGCGCTGCGGTCGCGGCACGTGCTCGAAGAGGTCGACTTCGGCTCCCTCGGCACCAACGATCTGGCCCAGTACACGATGGCCGCGGACCGCATGGAGGGCGAGCTGTCCGACCTTCTCGACCCCTGGCAGCCGGCCGTCATCGACGTGGTCGCCGCCGCCTGCGCGGGCGGCGAGGCGACGGGCAAGCCGGTGGGCGTGTGCGGCGAGTCCGCCGGAGACCCCTACCTGGCGCTCGTGCTGACGGGCCTGGGCGTCGGGAGCCTCTCCATGGCACCCAAGAAGGTGCCCGCGGTCAAGCTCGCGCTGTCGCTGCACACCCTCGACCAGTGCCGAGAGCTGGCTGAGGTGGCCCGCGGCGCCAGGTCCGCGACGGAGGCCCGCGACGCCGTGCGCGCGGCGGCCAACCCGGAGCTCACCGCCGTCCTCTGACGGCCGCGATCCCCACGCCGCCCGCATGGGTGACGCGGGGATCGCGCCACCCTTGCCGCACATCGTTAACGTGTTAACGACCGTGTCGTTAACACGTTAACTACTGTGACGACACGGCCGCCCATGGTGCCCCCGGCGGGATTCGAACCCGCACTGCGCCGATTTTAAGTCGGCTGCCTCTGCCAGTTGGGCTACGGGGGCGGTGGGACGGTGCGACGAGTCAGGCCCGCTCGGCGGCGGAGAACGCGATGCCGTCGAGGATGTCGTGCTCGCTGGTCACCACGTGGGGTAAGTGCCCGCCGGCGGCGACCACCGCATCGCGCACCCGGGTCATCACGGTCTTCCAGACCAGCGCACCAGCGCCGATCACGTCGACGCGGCCGGGATGCATGAAGCCGAGCGCCGCGCGCTCGGCCCGCGAGGCCGCAAGCAGGTCCTCGCAGGCGCGGATCGCGTCGTCGATGTCGATCACGGCGCCGTTGATCGCGGCACGGTCGTACTCGGGCAGCCCCAGCGCGTGGGCCGTCACCGTCGTGATCGAGCCCGCGAGCCCCACGAGCGTCGCCGTGCGCTCGACCGGCACACCCGCGAAGGCATCATCGATCGCGGCGTGCACGTCTCGCTCGGCGGCCTCGACCTGGACGGCGGACGGCGGATCCTCGGCGAGATGCCGCTCCGTCATGCGCACGCAGCCCACGTCCATCGAGTGCGCCGCCTCGGGAGCCTCGGTCCCCAGCACCACCTCGGTCGAGCCGCCGCCGAGGTCCACCACCAGGAACGGGCCGTCGTGCGCGGCGTCGAGAGCGCCCGTCGCACCACGGAAGGACAGCGCCGCCTCCTCCTGCCCCGAGATCACCTCGGGGGTGACCCCGAGCCTGGTGCGGATGCCGTCGAGGAAGACGTCGCGGTTGCGCGCGTCGCGGGTCGCGGACGTCGCGACGAACCGGATCGCCGCGACCCCGTGCACGCGGCACTCGGCGGCATAGAGATCGGCCGCGGCGAAGGTCCGGTCGAGCGCATCCTGGGCGAACTCTCCCGTGCGGTCGACGCCCTGACCCAGGCGCACCACGGTCATGGTCCGCACCACGTCGGTGAGGGTACCGGCGCCCGCGTCGACGTCGGCGATGAGCAGGCGGATCGAGTTGGTCCCGCAGTCGATGGCGGCTACACGCATGGCATCAGCGTAGTCAGACGTCGACCGCGCAGGTGCAGCGGTCCGGCCGCCACACGTCCGCGATCAGGGCCAACGCCTCGTCGCCGAAGGGATTCACACCCGGTCCGGCCGCGAGCGCATGACCCACCAGGACATGCAGGCACTTGACGCGGTCGGGCATCCCGCCGGCCGAGATGCCGTGGATCTCCGGCACGTCGCCCAGCGCGTACCGCTCCTCCAGGTAGCGGTCATGCGCCGCCCGATACGACGTCGCCAGGGCCTCGTCCTCGCCCAGCCGGTCCTGCATGGTCCGCATCGCGCCGTTGGCCTCGAGCGTGGAGACCGCCGCGACCGCGTCAGGGTGCGTGAGGTAGTACTGCGTCGGGAACGGGGTGCCGTCCGGCAGCCGCGGCGCGGTGTGCACCACCGTGGGGTTGCCGCACGCGCACCGGGCCGCGATGGCCACGATTCCGCGGGGCGCCCGGCCCAGCTGCGCGGCCAGCACGTCGACGTCGCGCTCGGTCGCAGGGGTGTCCGTCACCCTGGGAATCCTAGTCGGCGGCACCGGCCGTCTCGAGCGAGTCCCACAGCCGCGTGTACCAGGTGCCCGACTCGTCGGACTCGGTCTCGGCCACGGCCGCCGGCGACCCGTCGACCGCGCCCTCGACGGTCTCCGGGTCGATCACGCGATACGGCGTCTCCCCCGGGAACACGTACGCGAGCCGTTCGCGAGCCTGCGCGACCACGAATGCGGGATCATCCCAACGCGCGGCCTCGGCCGAGAGGTCGTCGACCTCCTGCTGGGCCGCGACGGCGTCGGCCCGCAGCGCGGCGAGCTCCTCCTGCTGCCGGAAGTACGAGCGCAGGGACGGCAGCACCACGGCCGCCGCGAGCACCACCACGCCCACCAGCACCGCGAGCCGCCACGAGAACGCCGTGAACCAGGAGCCGCGGGCCTTCGCCGGCTCGATGCGGTTGCGGGCCGCTCCCTGACGGGCGTGCGCGCTCGGACC
>NZ_JAHEBP010000091.1:4136-8146 GCF_024642165.1 Demequina sp. | reverse complement strand
GTGCCGCGCAAGCTGTCGAGAGAGGCCAAGCGGGCGCTCGAGTCGCTGGTCGAGGCCACCGGCGACGACGATCCGCGCGCGTCGCTGTACTCGGACGCCACTCGCTAGGGAGAAGGTGGACCATGGAGCAGCCCGACGTCGACGAACCGGTGTTCCTCATCTCTGCCGCCGCCGAGCTCGCGGGCATGCACGCGCAGACCCTGCGCCAATACGACCGCCTGGGCCTGGTGGTGCCGCGTCGCCGCCCGGGGGGCGGCCGCCGCTACTCGCTGCGCGACGTCGCCACCCTGCGCGAGGTGCAGCGCATGAGCCAGGAGGAGGGGATCAACCTCGCGGGCATCGCCCGCATCCTTACGCTCTCGCGGCAGGTGCAGCGCCTCGAGGGCGAGGTGGAGCGGCTGCGGCCGCGGGCCGACACGGGCTCGCGGGTGTTCACCACGGGCCCGAACGGGAGCGTCGTCATCGTCGAGCGCGGGCGCCGCGCCCGGCGTGACGAGGGCCGCTCGGTGGTGCTGTGGAGCGGCCGCCGCGACTGAATCGCGAGCCTAGGGCTCCGTCACCTCGACCGTCTTGACGCGTGCGGAGTGGCCGGTGACGATGCGCACCTCCCGCCGCGCGACGCCCAGGTGAGCGGCGAGGGCCGCGACGGCGGCCTCGTTCGCGGCTCCGTCCACGGCCCGCTCGCGCACGTGGACCACGAGCAGGCCGTCGTCACCGGTCTCGACCAGCGGACCCTTGCGGGATCCGGGCTTGACGCGAACGCGATACCTCATCCGCTCATCGTCCCGCATGTGTCTCCCCGGGAGACGCAAGGCCCCCCGGGGAGACAACGAAGGGCCGGCACCGCCCTCAGCTCGGTGCCGGCCCCTCGCCCCCCCTCATCTCTGCAGAGACTCCACGAGGTCCACGGCGTAACCGTGGGTGTCTGGAAGCGATTCGATCCAGACTCGTGGCGGCTGCCGCATGAGGTTTCCCACGCGCATCTGGATGGCGCGCTGGGAAATGTGGTCACGAAGCTCGGCGATCCCATGGCCCATGTCGGGGCCACGGTCGACGAGCACCGCGTACAGTCCGTCCGCGAGGCGGGCCATCGGGTGGCCCTTGCCGTACGCGTCTTGAAGGGCGTGGCCGATGGCGGCGTTGCGCGCCATCCGCTGCCAGGGGTCCGAATCGGCGGCCGCGACGTCCACGATCACCAGAGCGTGCGTGGAGCTGATCGGAACGCCGGCGCGGTCGCCCGCACCGTAGATCTCGCCCAGGCGGGCGATCAGGTATTCAAGAGTGCCGAGCCCGGACTCGGGATCGTTCATCGAGGGGACCATGCGGTGAGCGGCCTCGCCCTCGGTCCATCCCTCGCAGAGCGAACGGATGGAACGAATGGGCGCGGACTCGAATCCCGCGGAACGGAAGAGCACCGCCATGTCATCGATCGCCTCGGTGATACCGACACCCGCGAGCGCCCTCGCCTGACCCAGGCGGTAGGCGGCGGGGGCCGTGTCGAGACGGCTCTCGAGAGCCTCCACGAGTGCCTCGGCGGCGGGCGTGAACCAGTCGCCAGGACGGCGCCACACGGTGCCGATGCTGGCGGTCTCCCACCTGCGCAGCAGCGCCGCGGTTGGCACCGCACCCGGAACGTTCACATCGCTGGTCATGCCGGATGAGAGGGGGTCCCCACGCGACTATGACGCGACTTCCAAAAAAACTTTCGAAACTTCGTCAGGAGCGGCGTGTGATGAATCACTCACCGATACGCTTGCCCCTCTCTAGACCGTCCAGGGAGAATGACGGTATCGAAGTTCGGCACTGAGGAACGAGAGATCACATGACGCAGGAGGCGATGTCGCTGTGGACGGAGACGTCCAGCGACCCTGAGCTGATCGCAGGCGTGCGCGCCGGCGACCCAGCCGCCTTCGGCGTGCTCTACGAGCGGCACGTGGACGCCGCACGCAAGGTCGCGTACCACTATTCCAACAGCACCGCGGATGCCGAAGACGTGGTCTCGGAGGCCTTCTCGCGCATCCTGCGGGCGCTGCAGCAGGGCGACGGCCCGGACCTCGCGTTCCGCGCTTACCTCTTCACCATCGTGCGACGCACGGGGCTCGACGTCATCGAGAAGACGAAGCGCGCACGCCCGCGCGACGACATGTCTCCATTCGAATCGGCGCTGGGACACCAGCCGGGTTCCGACGAGCCCGCGCTCGACACCTTTGAGCAGGCCATGGTTGCGGACGCCTACCGCTCTCTGCCCGAGCGCTGGCGCGCCGTGCTCTGGTACACGGAGGTCGAGAAGAAGAACCCCAAGGAGATCGCGCCCCTGCTCGGGCTCTCGGCCAACGGTGTCGCCGCGCTGGCGTACCGCGCTCGCGAGGCGCTGCGGCAGGCCTATCTCCAGCAGCACCTCAACGGCTCCGACACGGTCAACTGCCTCGAGGCCAACGCACAGTTGGGTTCGTACGTGCGCGGCGGGCTGTCGAAGAGGGAGCACACCAAGGTCGACGATCACGTGCGCGGGTGCGTCAAGTGCACCGCGCTGGTGGCGGAACTCGAGGACGTCAACCGTGGCATGCGGGGAATCATCGCGCCGCTGTTCATGGGCTTCGCGGGCGTCCAGGCGCTCGAGGGCGGGCTGCCCATCGGCGGCGCGCTCGGTGCGGCAGCCGCCGGAGGCGCCGCCGGCGCCGCAGGCTCGGCTGGCGGCGCTGGGGGTGCCACGGGCGCCACCGCCGGCGGGACGGCAGCTGGCGGGCTCGCGTCCGTCGCCAACGGCCTCGCGGCGTTCGCCATCCCCGCGGCGGCGGTGCTGGGCGTGGTCTCCCTCGTCATGACGGGCGCGAGCCTGTTCGGGCTCGTGGGTCAGGACCCCAACCCCGCCGCGGCCGCCGAGACGGTGACCGACCCCGCGCCGGCGCCCGCACCCGACTCCGTGGAGGGGCCCGGCACCGGCGAGACTGAGCCGGGCACGCCCGTCGACGGAGAGCCGGACGTCGCGCCTACGATTCCGGCAGACGAAAGCACCCCGGCGGACGAGCTCATCGTTCCTGGGCTCGGAGCCGAGCCGCCGGCGGACGCGCCCCCGGTCGACGCGCCGGTCGTCGTCGTGACGAACACCGGGAGCGGCACCAACTCAGGTTCGGGTGCTGGTGGTACCGGTGGTACCGGTGGCACTGGCGGTACCGGTGGCACTGGCGGTACCGGTGGCACTGGCGGTACCGGTGGCACTGGCGGCACTGGCGGCACCGATGGCACTGGTGGCACTGGCGGTACCGGTGGCACTGGCGGAACCGGCGGTACCGGCGGAACCGGTGGCACTGGCGGTACTGGCGGTACTGGCGGTACTGGCGGTACCGGCGGAGGCACGGGTACCCCTCCGAACGTGTCGCTGTCCATCGCATCGTCGCCCCTCGGATTCCTCAGCATCCAGCGCTCAACCCCGAGCGTGTCGATGTCGCTCGCCAATTCGGGCGCGGACGCCGCGGACGACGTGGCCGCGAGCATCGTCCTTCCCGCAGGCCTGACCTTCGCGGCGCCTGGCGGCGAGCCCGCGGCGCTGTCACTGGTAAGCGCGGAGAAAATCGGCAGCTACCTGCGCTTCGCCGCATCGTCCACCCTCGACGCCGGCGACTGGACCTGCGAACTCGACGACACGCGCACCACCGCCGACTGCACGCTCGACGAGCTCGCCGCTGGTACGCGGTCCACGCTCGACCTGGACCTCGCGTCGATCGCGACCGGCGCATCGCTCGGCGACGACGCCTGGACAGACTTCTCGGCGGCTTCCGGCGACAACTCCGTGAACTACCGGGTGCGCACCGGGCTCTCGGACAACCCCGTCGCTCTCGATGGCGCCTCGACATTCACTGGCCACGTGGCTGCGACCCAGGTGGGTGCACCCCTGCTCGCGTGCGACGTCACCAACCGCGACTGCACCTCGATCATGGCGTTCCGCGGAAACAGCGCCGATTCGAAGTACGACAACGACGAGCAGACGATGGTGCCGCTCAACACGGCGG
>NZ_JAHEBP010000091.1:0-4036 GCF_024642165.1 Demequina sp. | reverse complement strand
CGCGCCGTCGACCGTGAAGCTGGGCTGGGTGGCCTGGGAGGCCGACCGCGGCCAGCAGGACACCCGCGTGGCGATCGACAGCGAGATCCTCAACCCATGGGCCTGGTCCGGAACCGGCCTGATCGGCGGCAACCCGGGCAACGCCGCGGACTCGACGGCATTCGGCTCCGCCTTCTCGAACTCGCTGGGCACGGACGTCAAGGCCTTCAAGCCCGCGAGCGTCGGCGCCGGTGCGCACGTGTTGGACGTGTACAGCGGCGGTGACAGCTTCCTGCTCGACACCATGCTGCTCACGATCACTCCTGAGGCCGGGCTCGTCGACTAGTTGTCGTGCACGAGGTGATGCGGCGCGCAGCTTGCGCTACATCGCCGGGTCGGGGCTCCACGTCATGTCGAGTTGCCGAGCCGTCCTCTGAGCGAGTTCGAGCGACTGGGTGCGTGCCACCAGGTGCAGCGCGAGATGCATGCCAGAGGTGAGGCCACCGCTGGTGAGCACCGCGCCGGCATCGACCCAGCGCACGCCACGCACCGCCCCGCCGATGTCCTCGCACGCCGCGAGGTCGGCGACATCCTCCCAGTGCGTGGTGGCGGTGATTCCGGCCAACAGGCCCGCCCGCGCGAGCAGGAACGCGCCCGTGCACACCGATGCGGTCATGGGCGCGCTGGCGGCGAGACGCTCGATGGTCTCGCGCAGCCGGCTGTCGGACAGGGCGCAGGCCACGTCGATGGTCCCGGGCACCAACAAGATGTCGCAGGAGCCGATCGCGTCGGAGTCGACGAGCCGGGTCAGGGTCATGCCGCCGAAGGCCCCGATGTCCATCCCACCGGGGCTCGCCAGCAGCACCTCGTATGCCGGGGCGGCACCGTCACGCTCGAGCAGCCGCGACGCGGTAAGGAACACCTCGTAGGGACCCCCGGCATCGATGACGTCGAAGCCGTCGAACAGGAGGATGACCACGCGCATCGTCATGGGACCCACGCTAGCGGGCGACGAGGTGCGGGGCCGCGTACAGCCTGGCGTCAGGCGATGACCGAGGCTTGCACGCGGGGCCGCACCACGGTCCAGAAGACCACGTTGGCGACGATGAGCGCACCCACCATCACCACGGCCATCGAGACCACGGAGACGCCGAGCACGCCCACGAGCGGCGAGATGATGCCCGCGACGCCGAAGTTCATGGCGCCGATGAGCGACGCCGCGGTGCCGGCCTCCGCACCGTGATTGGCGAGCGCGGTGATCTGGACGGTGGGCATGATGAGGCCCACCGAGGCGACCACGAAGAAGAGCGGGACCAGGACCCCGAGGAGTCCCATCCCCAGCATGTCGGCGACGATGAGCGCGACCGAGCCGATCAGCATGGTGGCGAGTCCGACCGTGGTGACGGCGCGCGGGGGGAACACGCGCATCATGCGGGCGGACGTCTGGTTGGCGATCACCAGCCCGATCGAGTTCACGCCAAACGCGATCCCGAACTCCTGGGCGCTCAGGCCGAACAGCTCCTGGAGCACGAACGACGATGCGGACAGGTAGGAGAACAACGCGGTGAACGTCATCGCGCCCACGATGGCGATGCCCACGAACGAGGCGTCGCCGAGCAGGCGCGCGTAGCGCGCGCGGTACGCGGTCAGCGAGGTACCGCCGCGGCGCTCCACCGGGAGGGTCTCGCGGAGGAATCCGCTGGCGGCGATCACCACCAGCACGCCGTACATACCCAGAACGATGAACACGCCGCGCCAGTCGATGACGCGCAGGAGCTGCGATCCGATCACGGGGGCGAGCACGGGCGCGAGCCCCGTGATGAGTGCCATGCGGGCGAGCATCCGGATGAGCGACTGGCCAGCGAAGAGGTCACGGATGATCGCCATCGCGACCACCGCTCCTCCGGCGGCGCCGATGCCCTGCACCACTCGTCCGGCCATCACCCACTCGACCGATGGCGCGAAGGCCACCGCGACCGAGGCCACGATGTGCAGCAGCGTGGCGATGATGAGCGGCCGCTTGCGGCCCAGGGAGTCGCTCAGCGGCCCGACCACCAGTTGGCCGAGACCGAAGCCCACCATGGTGGCCGTGAGGGTCAGCTGGATGGCGGCCTCGGTGGTCGCGAGGTCCGCCGCGACGTTGGGGAACGCGGGAAGGTAGAGGTCCACCGTGAACGGGCCGAGCGCGACGAGCGCGCTCAGCAGCAGGATGTAGACCAGTTTGTCGCGTCGCGGAAGAGCGTTGCCCGGGCTGCGGGTGGGGACGGCCGCGGGTGCTGCGGGTGCTGCGGGCCGGTCCAGGGTGACGCTCATGCAAGGCCTTCGTTCGACATAGAGGTGGCCGACGGATCGGCCTCCGTTGGCTGGGTGCGGGCGTCCGCGCGGCGATCTCGCCGGGACTTCCCCTGTACCTCAACGATGGAGAGGCTGATGAATTCCCGCGGTTGCCGGGAGACGCCGAGACGCCCGGTGCGGAGCCAATCGCTCTGCGCCGGGCGTCTCGTGGTCTTCGACCAGTTTACAGCCTGTTGGACATGTGTCTAGTGCTGCTTGGTGGCCTGGGCATTTACCTCATACGACGTGTTGGTGGCCTCGAAGAAGTTCACCAGCTGGAGGGTGTCGTTCGCGGTGGCCATCCACTTGGCGGGGTTGGACACGTTGTAGTGCGAGTCGAATCCGAGCTCCTCGAGCCGACGGTCGGCCAGGTACTTGACGTACTGGTTCACATAGTCGGAGTTGAGTCCCAGGATGCCCTTGGGAAGGAGGTCGCGGTTGTACTGCTCCTCCATCTCGACGGCCCCGATGATCATCTGGCGGATCTCTTCCGCGAACTCCGGGTCCTGCAGGTCCTCGTTCTCCTCGAGCACGGTGAGGATGAGGTTGATGCCGAACTGGAGGTGCAGCGACTCGTCACGGATGATCCAGTCCATCAGCGACCCGAAGTTCCGCAGCAGGTTCCGCTGGCGGAACGAGAGCGCGACCATGAAGCCCGAGTAGAACCAGATGCCCTCGAGGATGATGTTGTACGCCACGAGGTTGCGGATGAAGTCCTTCTTGCCCTCCGTCGAGCTGATGTCGAGGGTCTCCTCCGTCATCCGCTTGATGAACTTGACCTCGAACTCCTCCTTGGCGGCCATGGACGGGACGGTCACGTGGGACCCGTAGGCGGCCTCGCGGTCGATCGGGAACGTCTCGAGAACGTATTCGAACGACATGCAGTGGTTGGCCTCCTCCCACATCTGCTTGGCGAGGTACAGATGACCCTCGGGAGCGTTGATGTAGGGGTAGACGCCGAACGCGAGCGCCTTGTTCACCAGAAGCTCGTTGGGGTTGAAGTACGACATCAGGTACGTGATGGCGTGCTTCTCCTCCTCCGTCATCTTCTTGAAGTCCGCGAGGTCCTCACCCAGCTGAATCTCGTTGGGGAACCACGTGTTGGCGACGGCCTGGTTGTAGAGGTCGTACGCCCAGGGATAGGTGATCGGCTTGAGCAGGAGTCCGTCCTGCACGCCGCTTCCAAGAATGCCCATGTTGTGAAGTCTCCTGTCTCTATCGAACGGCTACTGGCACGACTCGCACTGGAGCCGCTCCATCGGGTCCACGGGGCAGGCGACTCCGCCCACCAGTTCAGTGTCGCCCGAGGCGACCGTCTCCACCACATTGAGCACCGTCGCGCTCTGCGGCGCAAACGCCGCCGGCTCCGATGCGGGGGCGGGCGCCGGGAGCGAGGACGGCGGAACCGCCGGCTGCTCCTGGGGTGAGGCGGCGAAGGCCTGGATCGCCACCGCCGACAGGACCGATGCCGGGGCCGAGGAGACCACGGGCCGCGAGGGAGCCGCAGGCGCTTCCGCCGTGGGCGTGTCCGCCTTCGCGGCGCCGAAGCCGCCGAAGCCGCGAGCGGCGGGCGCCGCGGAGACCGGCGCCTCGACGGGCTCGGCCACGGGCGCCTCGACCACGACGGCCGCATCGGCGCCGGCGGGGGCCGCAGGGGCCGCCGCCTTGGCGGCGCCGAAGCCCTTGCGAGCACCGCCGAAGCCCTTGCGCGCCGGACCGGCCG
>NZ_JAHEBP010000090.1 GCF_024642165.1 Demequina sp. | reverse complement strand
CGAACTGGCGGAACGCATCGGCGTCACCCGCCAGACGGTCATCGCCATCGAGCAGGGGCGCTACTCGCCGTCGCTCGAGATGGCCTTCCAGATCGCGCGGGCGTTCGGCGTCCCGCTCGACGCCGTCTTCCAGTACCCCGAGGAGGAGCCGGCCTAGGGCCGCCCCACCACGTCATGCCCGAGTCGGGCCGCCTCACGCGGCCCCGGCGCGGCACACACCGACCACCCTCGCGGAAACCCGCCGCACACCAGGAGACCCCCATGACCACCACCACGACCACGACCATGACCGCGGTCACCCAGCGCCGCTACGGCGGCCCCGACACGCTCGAGACGGCGGCGGTGCCGATTCCCGTGCCCGGACCGCACGACGTCCTGATCCGTGTCGAGGCCGCCGCTCTCAATCCTGCGGACGCCTACCTGATGCGGGGCATCCCGCGGGTGGTCCGCCTCGCCGCCGGCCTGCGTCGCCCGCGCCGTCCCGTCCGCGGCACCGATGCGGCGGGCACCGTGGTGGCAGTGGGCGACTCCGTCGCCGGGTTCCGTCGCGGTGACCGTGTGTTCGGCGAGGCCCGCGGCTCGCTCGCGCAGTACGCGGTGGCGGACCAGGCGCGCATCGCGCGACTTCCGCACGATGTTCCCGCCGAGGCCGCGGCCGCGTCCGTGATGGCGGGGCTCGCGGCACTGCACGGCCTGCGCGCCGCACGTCTGGAGGCCGGCCACACCCTGCTGGTGAACGGCGCGTCGGGAGGAATCGGGCACCTGGCCCTACAGATCGCGACGGCGCAGGGTGCGATCGTCACCGGCGTGTGCTCGACGGCCAACGTGCCGTGGGTGAGCGAGCTGGGTGCACAGCGCGTGGTCGACCGCACCGGCGATTCGGTCCTCGACCTCGCGGAGCGCTTCGACGTCGTATTCGACAACGTGGGCGACCACCGCGTCCGCGACCTGCTCGCGATCACGGCGGACGGCGGCACCGTGGTGTCGAACTCCGGCGCGCAGGGCGCCGACGGAGGGCCGATGCGCCGGATGGCACTCGCGCGGTGGCTCAACCTCACCACCCGTGACCGGCGCATCGTCACGTACTACTCGTCGCCCCGGCGCGCGGACCTCGAGACGCTGGCGCGCATGCTCGCGGAGGGCACCCTGCAGCCGCACATCGGCTCGCGGTACGGACTGAGGGACGCCGCCGACGCGATGGACCGTGTCGAGTCTCGCCACCCCGGCGGCAAGGTGGTCCTGACGCCATGAGGGCCGCGGCCTACTCCGGCTCGTTCTTGGCGTCGCCTCCGAGCAGGAATGGGGTGGTGACGTTCGCATAGGCGAGGTGCGCCACGAGACCCTCCTGAGCGTGCGGGAGATTGTGGCAGTGGTCCATCCAGATCCCAGGGTTGTCGGCCACGAAGGCGATCTCGTACTCCTCGCCATCGAGCACCTCGAGCGAGTCGACCCACCATGGGGATCCCGTTGATGGAACGCCGTCACGGCTGAGAACAAGGGCGTGGTGGCCGTGCAGGTGCATGGGGTGTGCCTGGCCGGAGTGGTTGGCCAGCCGCATCATCACCACGTCACCCTCCTCGACGGTGAACATCGGCACGTCCGGGTACAGGTGGCCGTTGATGGTCCACCACGCGCCGGGACGTCCGTCGAGAAAGCCCCAGCGCCGTCCGATGACGTAGTCGAAGCGCCGGTCCGGCGCGGTCGCGTCGAACGGTGCGGGGGCCGGCTCGCCGTAGCTCAGAAGGTCGACCTGCCCGGTGGGTGCTCGGACGGGTTCCGGATCTGCCGGCCCGATCACGACGCCGCGCGGACCGCCCAGATGCAGTCGCACGGAGGAGCCGTCCGCTGGTCGGGCGATCAGCAGATCGACGCGGCCGCCCGCGGGCACGCGGACCTCGGCATCGGACACGTCTGACGGGCCGTTGAGGTCGTGGCCGTCCACCGCGAGCACGCGGAAGCTGCCGCTGCCGAGCCAAGCGAACAGCGCGCCGTTGTCCGTGTTGATGATCCGCACGCGGGCCGAGGCGCCGGCCGGGATGTCGACGTGCAGGTCGCCCTCGGCTCCGTTGATGGTGTGGGCGGCGCCGTAGAGGTGCGCGAGCGCTACCACGTCGACCGGTGCGCCTGCCTCGGCGGCGGCCGGCTCGATCACGATGGCTCCCAGCAGGCCCCTCCTCACCTGCTCGTGCGCCACCTGGTGGGAGTGATACCAGTAGGTGCCGGCGTCCTTGGCGACGAACCGGTAGACCTGGCTCTCACCGGGCGCAAGCGCATCCTGGGTGATGCCGGCGACGCCGTCCGCCGCGTTGGGGACATCGATTCCGTGCCAGTGCAGCGTGATCCCCGCATCGATATCGGTGTTGACGAGCGTGACCTCGACCAGGTCGCCCACGCGCGCCCGGATCTCTGGGCCCGGGGTGCCGCCGTTCAGTGTGTAGCCGTCGATCGCGTCGCCATCTCCCAGGCGGATGGCCCCGCGGGCGGCGGTCAACGTCACGCTCACGTCCGGCGCGCGGCTTGAGCCCTCGGTCAGATCGGTGACCTCGACCAGTGGTGCCTCGCCGTAGCCGGCGCCGTGCGTGTGGGGCGCCAGTTCGCCGGGGCCGCCGCCCAGGTCGACGTAGCCCATCGACATCGCCGAGTAGCGAGCGGGCACGAGGCTCAGCGCCCACATCGTGCCCACGGTCGCGACCAGGATCGCCGCGACGGCGAGGCTGGCCCATCGGGCGATCCGCGGCCAGCGCGGCGGCGTGGGTTGGTTCGTGTCAGCTCCCCTCGACGGCCGGAGCGGCGGCCGCGACGGCAGGCGCGTCGACACGCATGCCGATGCGGCCAGCGGTCAGCGCGCACGTGAACAGTGCGAGCGCGTTGAGGCCGTGCAGGATCGCGAGGGCCGCGACGCCGAAGCTGGCGAAGCCCAGGAAGATCTGCACCCCGACCAGCAGGAGCACCAGGCCGGCCCACTGCATCGCTTTGCGGGTGCGCGAGATGAGTGCGATGACGAGCAGGATCAGCGAGACGAACGGGATGATCATCATCCCGTTCATCGCGTGGATCCCGAAGCCTGCCATCTCCGGGAACAGAGACTCGTCGGATTCGAAGGCCGTCGAGTCGAGTACCCCGCCGCCCTCCACCCACGAGCCGAGTCCTGCACTGGCCCACGCGTGCGAGGCGGCCTGAACGCCCACCAGCACGCAGATCGTGTACGCCAGCACCTTGTACGTAGTGCGCATGGTGTTCTCCCCCTTCACAGAGGGCGGCCGTTCCTCGACAGCGGGGCCGTTCACACGCGGTCCCCGGGGCGCCGTCGCTCCGCACGTTCCAGCGTCCTCGCTCACGATCGCGCCGTCAATGTCCAGTTTGTCCGATTGCGAGCGGAGCGCAGGAGACGCCCTCGCCGAGCTATCGGGGCGCCCTGGGCGCCTTCGGCGGCAGCGTGGCCACATAGCCGAGCGACGCCTCGACCCACTCGTCGAGCCCCGCGGCGGCGAGGGGGAAGGCGACGTACTCGCGCATCGTCCGCCCGGCCGGCCCGAACGTCTCCGCGTCCGCCCGCGTCATCGCCCGCTCGAGGGCGGCGGCGTCCATCTTGAACGCCACCTGGTCGCCGTACAGCGCCATGAACATGTTGCCGTTGACGAACGCCGCGAGGTTCGCGAACATCGCGCGCACCGTCACGGTGGGTGCGGCCGGCACGAGCGCACGGAACGCGTCCTTCGACTCCTGGGTGGGGCGGGGCACCTCCATGCGACGATGCTCGCGCATCCCGGCGTCGCGCGCGAGCCGGGCGCGGGGGAGTGGCGGGCCGCCGCATCGTCCACCCCTACGCTGGTGCGCATGGCGACGATCGGCGAGATGGGCGAGGACGCCCTCATCGCGGCGTTCGTGCCCCGCCTTCCGGTGAGCGACGCCGAGCTCCTCGGGCCCGGGGACGATGCGGCGGTGATCGCGGTCGACGGCGACCTGGTGGTCTCCTCGGACGTGCTGATCCAGGACCGCCACTTCCGGCTCGACTGGTCGAGCCCCGAGGACGTCGGCTGGCGCGCCGCGATGCAGAACCTGGCGGACATCGATGCGATGGGTGCCGTGCCCACCGCGCTTCAGGTCACGCTCGCGGCGCCGCCGTCGCTGGACGCGAGCTGGGTGCTGGGCTTCGCGGACGGGCTGCGGGAGGCCTGCGAGCCCCACGGCGTGGGCGTGGTGGGGGGCGACCTCTCCGCCGCCCGCGAGATCGCCATCTCCGTCACCGTCCTGGGCGAGACACACGGCACGCAGCCCATCACCCGGGCCGATGCGCTGCCCGGGCAGGCGGTGGCCGTGTCGGGGCCGTTGGGAGCCGCCGCGGCGGGCTACCGGCAACTCATGGACGCGAGGCGGATCGACGAGGAGACCATCGGGCTGTTCCTGAGGCCGCGCCCACGGATCGGCGCCGGTCTCGAGGCGGCGCTTCACGGCGCCACCGCCCTCATGGATGTGTCGGACGGGTTGCTGCGCGACGCGGGCCGCATCGCGCGCGCCTCGGACGTGGGGATCGCGATCACGGGCGCTGACGTGCCGGTGCACGAGGGCGCGCGGCGGGTCGCCGACGAGCTGGGGATCGATCCGTTGTCCTGGGCGCTCACGGGCGGCGAGGATCACCACATGCTGGCGGTGTTCCCGCGGGAGGCGGCGGTGCCGGCGGGCTGGACCGTGGTGGGCGCGACCACCGACGCGTTCGCGGGGGTGCGCGTGGACGGCGAGGCGCCCGCTGACGTGGGCTGGGACCACTTCGGCGGCTGAGAGCCGGCGTTCGCGGGCCTCGCGGGGCCCGCACACGGCAAAACGGACGCCCCTGAGGACGTCCGTTTCGGGTGGGCGGCGGTCAGCCGCGCCGATGCGCGCGTGGTCTCACGCGCGGGATCATCAGATGGCGCGCTGGACCTTGCCGGCCTTGAGGCACGAGGTGCACACGTTGAGGCGCTTCGGGGTGCCCGCGACCACCGCGCGCACGCGCTGGATGTTCGGGTTCCAGCGACGCTTGGTGCGGCGGTGGGAGTGCGAGATGCTGTGACCGAAGGACGGTCCCTTGGCGCAGACGTCGCAGGTGGCAGCCACGATAGTTCTCCTAGTTTTTGCGCGGGGCGATCGAACGACCCGCAAATCTGTGGGGGCCCGGGTACTCGGGCAACCGCACTAGCGTAACCGACGAGGCCTGCACGCGGCAAACCCTGATGCCGGGCGAGGCGCTCGGCGCGACGGTGCCCGCCGCATCGGCGGGGCGTGCCACGATAGTACGCGGGTGGCGACCCCCCACCGCCCGCCGACCGGAGGTGACCCGTGAGCGAAGCGCATGCCCTGCGCCGCTGGCTCGGGTCCGGGCTCGATGCCGTGCACCGCTCCCGCGGCAGGCTCGACGCGATCAACGTGTTCCCGGTGGCGGACTCCGACACGGGAACCAACGTCTACCTGACCCTGCAGGAAGGCAATCGCGCCATCGCGCGCCTGCCGGCGGACGCCTCGCATCGCGACGTCGCGGCGGCCTTCGCGCGCGGCGCGCTCATGGGAGCGCGCGGCAACTCCGGGGTGATCCTCAGTCAGTACCTCAGCGCCCTGCTGCGGGTCATGGACGCGCGGGGCGGCATCGAGACCATCGACGCGCACGGTGTCGCCCAGGCGCTCGCGAGCGCCGCCGAGTCCGCCTACGCCGCCGTGAGCACGCCGGTCGAGGGCACCATCCTCACGGTCGCCAGGGCGGCGGCTCGCGCCGCGACCGACGTGGCCGCCCGCCAGGGCACCGTCGAGGAGGCCATCGTGGCGGCCGTCGACGGGGCTCGTGCGGGCCTGGCGCGCACCACCGAACAGCTGCCGAGCGCCCGTGAGGCGGGAGTGGTCGATGCCGGCGCGGCGGCGTTGGTGCTCCAACTGGAGAGGCTGGCGGAGGTCATCGCCGGCCCCGACGCGCTTGTGAACCATCCCGACGTCGCGTGGGAGCTTCCCGGCCGCCGCCACCGGGTGGTCTCGCCCGGTCACGCGGGCCACGGCGAGGAGGGCGGCGGCGCGTACGAGGTGATGTTCGTCGCCGAGAGCGAGGAGTCCGCTCGCGGCCCGATCGCCGCGGCGCTCGACGAGCTGGGCGACTCGGTCACGGTCACCGCGGGCCACGGGCTGCTGCACGCGCACGTCCACACCGACCACCCCGACCGCGCCGTGCGGCTCGCCGCCGGCTCCGCCGCGCATCAGATCGTGGTGCGGTCGATCGCGATGAGCATGCTGCATGATCGCTCCGCCACCGGCGTGGTGGCGCTCACCACGTGTCCCGGGCTCGCCGAGCCGCTGGCCGACGCGGGCGCGGTGGTGCTCGTGGTGCCCGACCCGCCCGCGCTGCGGCGACGCGACCTCAACCGCGCGGTGCGTGATGCATCCGGCGCGGAGGCGATCGTGGTCGCCGGCGATCCCGCGCTCCTCGGCGTCGCGCGCGCCCTCGCGGACAAGCGCGGCAAGCCGCGGCTGGTGGTGATCGACGCCGCCCACGAGGCGCACGTGGTCGCGGCCGTCGCCGCATCGGCGCTGGCCACCCCGGGCGAGGACGTCGGGGCCCTCATGGCGGCCGCGGTGGCCTCGACCCACGTGGGCGAGAGCACCGGAGACGCGCTCGACGACGACCTGGACCGGCTGGTGGGCGCGGACACGGAGATGGTGACGCTGGTGCTGGCGCGCGGCATCGACGACTCGATCGCGGAGACCGCGCGGATCTCGGTGGCGGCACGCGCCCCCGACGCCGACATCGCCGTCTACGAGGGCGGGCAGGAGTGGCCGCCGATCCTGATCGGCGTGGAATCCGCGCCGGCATGACCGGGCGACTCCAGGAGCCCCTGTCGCGCGTCCTCGGCACGCGCACCGCCGGCTCGCTCGAGAAGCTCGGGCTGGCGACGGTGGGCGACCTGCTGCGCCACTACCCTCGCCGCTACGGCGCCCCGGGCGAGTTCACACCGCTCGCCGAGCTGCGCATCGGCGAGCACGTCACCGTGATGGCGGAGGTCCGCACCACCACCGTGCGCCAGATGCGCACGCGCGGCGGCGCGATGCTCGAGGCGATCGTGACCGACGGTAGGGACACGCTCCAGCTCACGTTCTTCGCCAAGCGGTCCGGCGTGCTCCGGATGCATGAGGACAAGCTTCGCCCCGGCCGCCGCGGGCTCTTCACGGGGACCGTGGGCGACTACCGCGGGCGCCGGCAGCTCACTCACCCCGACTACCTCATCGTGGGCGTCGACGCCGCGGACGAGGACGAGGCGCTGGCAGAGGCCTCCCGGCCCATCCCGCTGTACCCGGCGGCCGCGAGCGTGCCCACCTGGCGCATCGGCCGGGCGGTGCGCGCCGTGCTCGACCCGCTGCTCGAGGCCGACGTGCCCGATCCACTGCCGCCGGCGCTCCGCGAGACGCGCGGGCTACCCACCCTGCTCGAGGCGCTACGGCTGGTACACGTCCCCGAGACGGACGCGGACCATCGCCGCGGGCGGGAGCGGCTGCGCTTCGAAGAGGCGTTCGTGCTCCAGACGGCACTCGCACGGCGCCGGGCCGATCACGACGCCCTGGCCGCCGTGCCCCGGCCCGCCCGTGAGGGTGGCCTGGTGGCGGCGCTCGATGCGCGCCTGCCCTACGAGCTCACGGCCGGGCAGCGCGAGGTGGGCGCGACGCTCGCCGCCGACCTCTCGCGCGACACGCCGATGCTGCGCCTGCTCCAGGGCGACGTGGGCTCCGGAAAGACCGTGGTGGCGCTCCGCGCGATGCTCCAGGTGGTCGACACCGGCGGCCAGGCTGCGCTGCTCGCGCCCACCGAGGTGCTGGCCGCCCAGCACGCCCGCTCGCTGCGGGACCTGCTGGGCCCGCTCGCGGACGGCGGGCTGCTCACGGCCGCCGACGACGCCACGCGCGTGGTCCTGCTCACCGGTTCGCAGGGCTCCCGGGAGCGCCGCGCCGCCCTCGCGGAGGCGGCCTCCGGAGCCGCCGGCATCGTGGTGGGCACCCACGCGCTCCTGAGCGAGACGGTGCAGTTCGCGGATCTGGGTCTGGTGGTGGTCGACGAGCAGCACCGGTTCGGCGTGGAGCAGCGCGATGCGCTGCGCGCCCGCGGCACCCGCGTGCCGCACACGCTGGTGATGACCGCGACTCCCATCCCGCG
>NZ_JAHEBP010000171.1 GCF_024642165.1 Demequina sp. | reverse complement strand
GGGGCTTCGGACAGCTTGGTCGAGATCTGGACCGAGGAGCGTCCCAGCGCCGCGAGGCCCAGCACTGCGTAGGCGACCACGAGTGCGATGCGGGCGACGGGGTTCACGCGGCGGCCTCGAGGATGGTGAGCACGCGCCATGCGAGCACGGCGAGGGCGGCCGCGATGATCAGCCCGGCCGCCGCGTCCACCCTGGCGATCTGGTCGGGGGCGAGCACGGGACGGTTGGGGTCCGGATCGGCGGCCGCCGCCTCGGGCGTACCCAGCCGGCCTATCCCCAGCAGGGGCAGCAGTGCGAGGGACGCCAGTAGGTAGCCGAGCGTCAGGACCAGCCCCGCGGGGTTGCCGGAGACCAGCAGCACCACGACGGCGATGAGGTGGACGGTGACGGCCGCGTAGGTCGCCGCGACCGCCACGCGCATCACGCGGTGCGCGCGCGGCCAGATCAGGGTCACGATGCCGGCCAGCGCGAGCACCCCGCTCGCCGCCAGCACCAGGGGGTAGATCACCCCGGTGTAGACGTCCACTATCCCTGCTGGGAACCCTGCTGAACCGCCTGCTGCACGCGCATCGGCAGTCGCGTCATCTCCTCGCCGTCGACGCTGATGACCCAGGAGAACAGGCGGGGCTTGTCGAAGCGCAGGCCGTCGATGGTGAAGGCGAAGCTGGCAACCTGCTCGTCGCCGTCGACCAGGTGCGCCGGGCGGCCCACGGTGAAGTCGCCACCCATGGCGCGCACGGGGGAGGCCTTGCCCTCGGCGTCGGGGCGCACGCCGATCGGGTACTCGATGCCATCCTCCGTGAGGAGCTTGAGCTCGAAGTTGTGGGGACGGTTGGTCTCCGTGAAGGGGACGTGGACCACGGCGCCTACCGACAGGCGACGATGCACGGCAGGGAAGCCCCGGACGAAGATGATGTTCCACCCCGCACCCAGCGCGTAGATCTTGTTCTGCACGACCTCAGCCGAGTCGGCGAGGAATGCGTCCACTCTCACAGCAGCCAGTCCTTTCGTGGGGTGCCCAACCAGCCTATCGCGGGTCGCGCGAGCACCCCGCACCCCGGGTGGGGACGATGCGGGGGCCGGGTGTCCACGCGGGTACTCTGAGCGCGTGGCGGGCACGATCAACAGGGATGACATCGCGGCTGTCCGCGAGCGCGCCCCCCTTGAGGAGATCGTGGGCCAGCACGTGTCGCTGAAGCCCGCCGGCGTGGGCTCGCTCAAGGGCCTGTGCCCGTTCCACGACGAGCGCTCGCCCTCCTTCCACGTGCGACCGGCGGCCGGGCGGTGGCACTGCTTCGGGTGCGGCGAGGGCGGGGACGTCATCGAGTTCGTGATGCGCATGGACGGGCTGCCGTTCTCGGAGGCGGTCGAGTACCTCGCGGATCGCGCGGGCGTCACGCTGCGCTACGAGTCCGGAGGCCCGCGCACCTCGGAGTCGGGGGCCGGGATGCGGCGGCGTCTGCTCGAGGCCCATCGGGTGGCCGCGGAGTTCTACGTGGGGCAGCTGGACGGCCCCGACGCGCGCATCGCGCGCGACTTCCTGCGGGAGCGCGGCTTCGACCGGGTGGCCGCCGAGACGTTCGGCTGCGGCTACGCGCCGCAGGGATGGTCCTCGCTCACGGAGCACCTGCGCCGCTCCGGCTTCACCGAGCCCGAGCTCAAGGCCTCGGGGCTCGTGTCCGAGGGTCAGCGCGGCGTGTACGACAGGTTCCGGGGGCGGCTCGTGTGGCCCATTCGCGAGGTCACGGGCGACGTCATCGGCTTCGGCGCGCGCCGCCTTCACGAGGACGACCAGGGCCCCAAGTACCTCAACACCCCGGAGACGCAGCTCTACAAGAAGGCCCACGTGCTCTACGGCATCGACCTGGCCAAGGGGGCGATCCGTCAGGAGCGCACCGTGGTGGTGGTCGAGGGCTACACGGATGTCATGGCGTGTCACCTCGCCGGCGTCACCAACGCGGTGGCGACGTGCGGCACCGCGTTCGGCGAGGACCACGTCAAGGTGGTGCGGCGGCTCATGGGCGACACGGGCCAGGCCCAGCTGAAGGTGGGCTCCTCGGGCGCGAAGGTGATCTTCACGTTCGACGGCGACGAGGCGGGCCAGAACGCGGCCCTCAAGTCCTTTGGGCTCGACCAGCAGTTCCTCGCCCAGACCTTCGTCGCGGTGGATCCGGAGGGCCTCGACCCGTGCGACATCCGGCAGCGCGACGGCGATGAGGCGGTGCGCGCCCTCATGGACCGCCGGCTGCCGCTGTT
>NZ_JAHEBP010000010.1 GCF_024642165.1 Demequina sp. | reverse complement strand
ACTTCCAGACCGTCAGCAAGCGCGTCGCGCGCCTCAAGGAGCTCGAAGAGATCGACTTCGACGACGTCGCCGGCTCGGGCCGCACCAAGAAGGAGCTTCTCGGGATGCGTCGCGAGAAGGACAAGCTGGACAAGACGCTCGGCGGCATCCGGGACATGGCCAAGGTCCCCTCAGTGGTGTGGATCGTCGACACCAACAAGGAGCACCTCGCGGTCGACGAGGCTCGCAAGCTGGGCGTCCCCGTCGTGGGCATCCTCGACTCGAACTGCGACCCGGACAACGTCGCGTACGGGATCCCGGGCAACGACGACGCGATCCGTTCCGTGGGCCTGCTGACCCGCGTGATCGCGGACGCGGTCGCGGAGGGCATCCGCCTGCGTCACGCCGGCGGCACCACCGGTGCCGAGGCCGAGGCTGTCGAGGAGCCGCTCGCCGAGTGGGAGCAGGAGCTGCTCGACGGCGCCAAGGAGGAGATCGTCCCCGAGGTTGTGACTGAGGAGGCCGCCGTGGAGGCCGTTGCCGAGGTTGTGGCTGAGGAGATCGCCGAGGAGGCTGTCGCCGAGGTTGTGGCTGAGGAGATCGCCGAGGAGGCCGTCGCCGAGGTTGTGGCTGAGGAGATCGCCGAGGAGGCCGTCGCCGAGGTTGTGGCTGAGGAGTCCGCCGAGGAGGCCGTTGCCGAGGTGGTGGCCGAGGAGGCCGCCGAGACCGTCGCCGAGGCCCCCGCGGCCCCCGCTGCCAAGAAGAAGAAGTAAGGACTCCCACATGGCGAACTACACCGTTGCCGACATTCAGGCGCTCCGCGAGCGCACCGGCGCCGGCATGCTCGACGTCAAGAAGGCGCTCGACGAGGCGGAGGGCGACCTGGACAAGGCCGTCGACATCCTCCGCGTCAAGGGCCTCAAGGGCGTCACGAAGCGCGAGGGCCGCTCGGCCTCCGAGGGCCTCGTCGTGACCGCGATCGAGTCGGTCGACGGCGGTCAGGTCGGCACCCTGGTCGAGATCAACTCCGAGACGGACTTCGTGGCCAAGAACGCGACGTTCATCGCGCTCGCGGACAAGGTGCTCGCGGCGGTGGTCGCCGCTGGCGCCACGTCCGCCGACGACGCCCTGGCCGCCCCGCTCGATGGCCGGACCGTCAAGGACGTCATCGACGAGAACGCAGGAGTGCTGGGCGAGAAGATCGTGCTGCGCCGCGTGGCACGCGTCGAGGCGCCCGTTGTCACCGAGTACCTCCACCGCACCAACAGGGACCTGCCCGCCCAGGTGGGCGTCCTCGTGGGTACCGACGCCAAGGCGGCCGACGTGGCGCGCGATGTCGCGATGCACATCGCCGCGTACTCGCCCACCTTCCTCGAGCGTGAGGACGTCCCCGCGGAGACCGTCGCCAACGAGCGTCGCGTCGCCGAGGAGACCGCCAAGGGTGAGGGCAAGCCGGAGGGCGCGCTGCCCAAGATCGTCGAGGGCCGCCTGACGGGCTTCTTCAAGGAGAACGTGCTGGTCGACCAGGCGTTCGCGAAGGACCCCAAGACCACCGTCGGCAAGGTGGTCGCCAACGCGGGTGGCGAGGTTGTTTCCTTCGCCCGCTTCCGTGTGGGAGCCTAGGTCCCAAGCACCCATATTGAGCGAGGCGCGGCGCGCCGTCAGGAGGTTCCGTGTCCGAGACCAGTGATCTGATCCCGGGCGAGGAGGCCCCGGAGGCGCGCCGCGTGCTTCTCAAGCTCTCCGGCGAGATGTTCGGCGGGGGCGAGATAGGCCTCGACCCCGCGGTGGTGCGCCGCGTCGCCGGCGAGATCGCCGACGCGGTCCGCCGGGGCGTGCAGGTCGCGATCGTGGTGGGCGGCGGCAACTTCTTCCGCGGAGCGGAACTCAGCCAGAGCGGCATGGAGCGCGCCCGTGCGGACTACATGGGCATGCTCGGCACGGTGATGAACGCGCTCGCGCTTCAGGACTTCCTCGAGCAGGCGGGCGTCCAGACCCGCGTCCAGACCGCCATCACGATGGGCCAGGTCGCGGAGGCCTACATCCCGTTGCGGGCGATCCGGCACATGGAGAAGGGCCGAGTCGTCATCTTCGGCGCGGGCGCGGGCATGCCCTACTTCTCCACCGACACGGTGTCGCTCCAGCGCGCCCTCGAGACCCGCTGCTCCGAGGTCCTGATGGGCAAGAACGGCGTCGACGCCGTCTACACCGCGGACCCGCGCAAGGACCCCACCGCGGAGCGGCTCGAGACCATCAGCTACGCGGAGGCCCTCCAGCGCCGGCTCGCGGTGATGGACGCGGCGGCGTTCTCGCTCGCCATGGACAACCACATGCCGATGCAGGTGTTCGGACTCGACACCCCTGGAAATGTGACTCGCGCCCTGCTAGGTGAGAGAATCGGGACCCAGGTGACGGCGTGATGCCTCACCTCAGAAGGAGACAAGCGTGACTGAGATCATCCTCCTCGAGGCCGAGGAGAACATGGACAGGGCCGTCGAGGTCGCGAAGGACAACTTTGCCACCATCCGGACCGGCCAGGCTTCTTCCGCGATGTTCGCGCACATCGCCGTGGACTACTACGGCGCGCCCACGCCGCTGCAGCAGCTCGCCGCCATCAACGTGGTCGAGGCGCGTACCGTGGTGATCTCGCCGTACGACATGAGCGCCAAGAAGGAGATCGAGTCCGCCCTGCGGAACTCGGATCTGGGCGTCAACCCGTCGGACGACGGCAGTGTGCTGCGCATCAACCTGCCGCAGCTCACCGAGGAGCGTCGCCGCGACTACGTGAAGCTCGCGCGCGGCAAGGCGGAAGACGCCCGCGTCACCCTGCGCAACATGCGCCGCAAGGGCATGGACCAGATCGCAGCGGCCGTCAAGGACGGCGAGGTGGGTGAGGACGAGGGCGTGCGCGCGGAGAAGGAGCTCGACGCGCTCACCAAGAAGCACGTCGACGTGATCGACGCTCTCCTCGCGCACAAGGAGAGCGAGCTGCTCGAGGTCTGATGACACCCGCGACCGTGCGTCAGGGCGTCTCGTGAGGTGGGGGCGTCGCCGTGAGGCGCCCGAAGCCTCCGAGGCCGACGCCACGCCGGGGGGCGGCGTCTTCGCGCCCGTGACCCAGGTACCCGACCGGGCCGCGCCCGAACTCGACGGCACCGACGCCCTGGCCCGCCCATCGGTCACCGCCGATGCGGCGCCCGGGTTGTGGCCGCCGGGACTTTCGACCGGCGAGATCGAGTTGCCGGGACCGGCCGATGCGGCGTCCGAGCATCCCGTCGAAACGTCGCCCGAGCCCCGTGCCGTCGAGCAGATCTCACCCGCCGTCGCCGACGCCGTCGCGCCTTCGCTCCCACACGATGCGGGTGAGGACGATGCGGTGGACCCGGTGGACCTGGCGGTCCCGTTGTCGGGCACTGTTCCGACCGCGACGCCGCGACGCGGCGGTCGCAACCTCTGGCTCGCCAGCGTTGTGGGGACGCTGCTCGCCCTCGGCGCGCTCGTCGCGGCGTGGTGGGACCCGCTCGCGTTCGCGGTCACCATCTACGCCTTCTGCATAGCCGCCGTCATCGAGTGGCGCAATGCGCTGGCCCGCCTGGGCATGCACGTGTCGCTCCCGCCCGTGCTGCTGGCGACGGTGGGCATGGGCGTGGCGACATGGTTCGGCCGCGGCGAGGGGCTCGTGGTCGCGCTGCTGGTCGCGAGCGCCGGCGTGCTGGCGTGGCGCATCGTCGACGACCGCATCGAGAACACCCTTGCTGACTCGCTTGTCGCGATCCTCACGCTCACCTGGATCCCGTTCCTCGCATCGTTCATGCTGCTCATGGAGCTCTCGCGGGACGGCTGGAAGCTGGTGCTGATCGTGTTCGCCGCGGTGGCGCTGAGCGACACCCTCGCGCTCTTCACGGGCATCCTGTTCGGCCGTCGCCCGCTCGCGCCCCGCGTGAGCCCCAAGAAGACGTGGGAGGGGGCGATCGGTGGTGCCGTCTTCGGCATCGCCGGCGCCGCGGGTTTCGCGTACGCCCTGCTCGACGGGCGATGGTGGGTGGGCGCCGCCGTCGGCGCCGTCTGCGTGGTTGCGGCCGTGCTGGGCGACCTCGCGGAGTCCGCCCTCAAGCGCGACATCCACGTGAAGGACATGTCCAGCGCGATCCCGGGCCACGGAGGCTTCCTCGACCGACTCGATTCGATGCTGCCCGCCGGCGCCGCGGCGTACGTGGTCTTCGCCCTACTCCTGGACACCCTATGACTCAGCACCCGCTTCTGCCGATGCTCGCCCCTCGCCGGGGCAAGCCGCCACGACACTTCGCGGACCTGGGCCAGGCGGAGCGTGTCGACGCGCTCAAGCAGCTGGGCCAACCGGCCTTCCGTGCCAAGCAGCTCGCGACCCACTACTACGACCACCTCACGGTGGCGGCCGAGGACATGACGGACCTCCCGGCGGCGGCTCGCGAGGACCTCGTCGGCGAGCTGTTCCCTCCTCTGCTCACGCGCGTCATGTCCCTCGCGGCGGACGGCGGCGAGACGGTCAAGACGCTGTGGAACCTCATGGACCACGCGAAGGTCGAGTCGGTGCTCATGAAGTACCCGGAGCGCGCCACGCTCTGCGTGACCAGCCAGGCGGGCTGCGGGATGGCCTGCCCGTTCTGCGCGACCGGTCAGATGGGCCTCACGCGCAACCTCTCGGCCGCCGAGATCATCGAGCAGGTGCGTCTGGCCGCTCGCTCCGCGCGGGACGGCGAGCTCGGTGGCGACCCGGTGCGCCTGTCGAACGTGGTGTTCATGGGAATGGGCGAGCCGCTCGCGAACTACGCCGCCGTCATCACCGCGGTCCGCGCGCTCACCAGCCCCGCCCCCGACGGGTTCGGGCTGTCCGCGCGGCACGTCACGGTGTCCACGGTGGGCCTGGTGACCGGCATCGACCGGCTCGCCGCGGAGGGAATCCCTGTCACCCTCGCACTGAGCCTCCACGCCCCCGACGACGAACTGCGCGACGAGCTGGTGCCCATCAACGCTCGCTGGAAGGTGGACGAGGCGCTCGACGCGGCGCGCCGGTACTTCGACGCCACCGGCCGCCGCGTGAGCATCGAGTATGCGCTGATCCGCGACATCAACGATCACGCCCACCGCGCGGAGCTGCTCGCGCAGAAGCTCACCGCCCGGGGCGACGGCTGGGTCCATGTCAACCCGATCCCGCTCAACCCGACGCCCGGCTCCAAGTGGACGGCGTCGGATCCGAAGGTCGAACAGGAGTTCGTTCGCATCCTCAGGATGCATGGAATTCCCACGACTATCAGGGATACTCGAGGCAGCGACATCGACGGTGCGTGCGGACAGCTGGCGATCAAGGAGAGATGATGACGGTCCTGTTCCCGAAGGTGAGCTCCCTCAAGCTCGGCTATCACCCTGTCCAGGTCGAGGAGTTCTTCGACCACGCGCGGTCCGCGTACGAGGGCCCCGGCAAGCAGGCGCCCGAGTTCGCACCACTCGACGTGCGCCGCACCGCGTTCGACCTCAAGCACGGCGGCTACGAGACCGCGGCCGTCGACGCGGCGCTCGACCGTCTCGAGGTCGCTTTCGTCAACCGCCAGCGTGACGCGTTCGTGCGGCTCAACGGCCAGGACGCGTGGATGCAGGACCTGGCGTCGCGGGCGCAGACGCTGTACCCGCGGCTGCGTCGCCCCGCTGGGGACCGATTCGCGCACCCGTCGGGCGTGGGCCGCGGCTACCGGGCGGCCGACGTCGACGAGCTGCTCACCCGCGTGACGGCATTCTTCGACCGGGGAGCCCCGCTCACGGCCGACGAGATCCGCGGCGCGACCTTCCGGGCGGCGCGCGGGTCGCGCGCCTATGAGGAGGGCACGGTCGACGCGTTCCTCGCGCGCATGATCGACATCCTGCTCGGCGTCACCGAGGGATGACCCGCACCGTCTCGCTGCTCGGGTCCACCGGGTCCATCGGCACCCAGGCCCTGGATGTCATCGCGCGCCATCGCGACCGCTTCGACGTGATCGCGATCGCCGCCGGAGGCGCGGACCCGGCGGCGATCATCGCCCAGGCCCGTGAACATCGTCCCCGGCTCGTCGCGCTCGCGCGCGAGTCCGCGGTCGCCGAGGTGGCGTCAGCGCTGCCAGGGATCGACGTCCGGGGAGGGGCCGATGCGGTGATCGAGGCCGCCGCCCTGGGCGCCGACGTGGTGCTCAATGGGATGACGGGCTCCGTGGGACTCCGGCCCACCCTCGCCGCACTCGCGGCGGGATCGACCCTCGCCCTCGCGAACAAGGAATCCCTGGTCGCCGGCGGAGCGCTGGTCACGGCGGCCAAGCGGCGGCCCGACCAGATCGTGCCCGTCGATTCCGAGCACTCGGCGCTGGCCCAGTCGCTCCGCTCCGGCTCGCACGCCGAGGTGCGGCGCCTGGTGGTCACGGCCTCCGGCGGCGCATTCCGCGGCCGCAGCCGCGCATCGCTCGCGCACGTGACCCCGGCGGATGCGCTGGCGCACCCCAACTGGGACATGGGGCCCGTGGTCACCATCAACTCCGCATCGATGATCAACAAGGCGCTCGAGGTGGTGGAGGCGCACCTCCTGTTCGACATCCCCATGGATCGCATCGACGTGGTGGTCCACCCGCAGTCGATCGTGCACTCGATGGTCGAGTTCGTCGACGGCGCCACCATCGCTCAGGCCTCGCCGCCGGACATGCGCCTGCCGATCGCGCTGGGCCTCAGCTGGCCCGAGCGGCTCGGTGATGTCGCTCCGCGGCTGGACTGGACTCACGCTCAGTCGTGGACCTTCGAGCCGCTCGACGAGGACGCGTTCCCCGCGATCCGACTCATGCGCGACGCCGTCGCGGCGTCCCCGCTGCATCCCGCAGTGCTCAACGCCGCCAACGAGGAGTGCGTCCAGGCGTTCGTCGACGGCGACCTCCCCTTCCTTGGAATCGTTGACACGGTGCGAAACGTTGTCGAGAAGTACCAGGCGCCCGCGCGGATCACGCTTGACGAGGTGGATCACGCCGAGGCGTGGGCCCGCGAGCGCGCGCGCGCCGTCATCGCGGCAGTGAGAGGCTAGGAGACATGGCTGAGGCAGTGGGCTGGATCGTCCTCATCGTGGGACTGCTGATCTCGATCGCGTTGCACGAGCTGGGGCACATGATCCCGGCCAAGCGCTTCGGGGTCCGCGTCAGCCAGTACTTCGTGGGGTTCGGCCCCACGGTGTGGTCGCGCCATGGCAAGGAGACCGAGTACGGGGTGAAGGCGATCCCGCTGGGCGGGTACGTCCGGCTGGTGGGCATGATCCCGCCCGAGGACGCGGTCAAGCCGGTGCGCGGCACCGGTCGGGTCGCCCGGCTCATCGCCGACACTCGCGCATCGTCCGTCGAGGAGATCCACCCGGGCGAGGACCACCGGGCCTTCTACCGGCTCGCCTGGTGGCGCAAGGTGATCGTCATGCTGGGTGGGCCCCTGGTGAACCTGGTGCTGGCCGCGGCGCTCTTCACCGGTGTGCTGTTCTTCGTCGGCCTGCCCGGCCCCGCGTCGCTCACGGTGGCGCAGGTCACCCCGTGCGTCCCTCAGCCGGCGGCAGAGTGTGCGCCCGGCGACCCCGAGTCGCCCGCCCTCCAGGCGGGGCTGGAGGTGGGCGACACGGTCACCGCGGTGGATGGCGTCGCCGTCGACTCCTGGGAAGCGTTCACCGCCTACGTCGCCGCCCGTCCCGGCGAGGAGATCGTCATCACCGTCCTGCGCGACGGTGCGAGCGTCGACATCGCGCTCACGCCCGCACTGAGGGAGCGCGCCGTCTACGACGAGGACGGCAACCCCGTCACGGACGCCACGGGAGCCGCGGTGACCGAAGAGGTGGGCTACATGGGGATATCGCCCACGGCGGTCATCGAACGGCAGGGCATCGGCGCGGGCGTGGCGCTCACCGCCGACTACCTGGTCAGGACTGTCGACGTGGTGGCGCACCTCCCGCAGAACGTCTACCACGTGGCCCGCGCCGCGCTGGGTCTCGAGGACCGCTCGCAGGAGTCCGTGATCGGCATCGTGGGTGTGGGCCGCGTCGCCGGCGAGATCTCCGCGGCCGAGATCGAGGGCTACACGATCACCGGCAAGATCGCGGACATGCTGATGGTCCTGGGCGGGCTCAACCTGGCACTCTTCGTGTTCAACATGATCCCGCTGGTGCCGCTGGACGGCGGCCACGTCGCCTCGGCGCTGTGGCAGGGCGTGAAGAACGGCTGGGCCAGTGTGCGTGGCCTCGCGCGGCCCGCGCCCGTCGACGTCGCGCGCATGATGCCTCTTGCCTACGGGGTGTTCGGCCTGCTGCTGGTGATGGGCGTCATCCTCATCTACGCGGACATCGTCGCACCCGTGAGCCTGGTGTGAACCCGGTGCCGCCTCAACGTTGGGAGATACTGGAATCGTGACCTCCATCGGACTCGGAATGCCCGCCCTGCCTGCCCCCGTGCTGGCGCCGCGGCGCAAGACCCGCAAGATCAAGGTCGGCAGCGTGTACGTGGGCGGCGACGCCCCCGTGAGCGTGCAGTCGATGACCACGACCAAGACCCACGACGTGAACTCGACGCTCCAACAGATCGCGGAGCTCACGGCGTCCGGCTGCGACATCGTGAGGGTGGCCTGTCCCACGCAGGACGACGCCGACGCGCTCGAAACCATCGCGCGAAAGTCGAACATTCCTGTGATCGCGGACATCCACTTCCAGCCCAAGTATGTGTTCGCGGCGATCGAGGCCGGCTGCGCCGCCGTGCGGGTCAATCCCGGCAACATCCGCAAGTTCGACGACCAGGTCAAGGAGATCGCGCAGGCGGCGAAGGACCACGGCACGTCGCTGCGCATCGGCGTCAATGCAGGCTCCCTCGACCCGCGCCTCCTGGAGAAGTACGGCAAGGCGACCGCCGAGGCGCTGGTCGAGTCCGCGGTCTGGGAGGCGAGCCTCTTCGAGGAGCACGACTTCCACGACTTCAAGATCTCCGTGAAGCACAACGACCCGGTGGTCATGGTGCGCGCGTACGAGATGCTGAGCGAGCGGGGCGACTGGCCGCTGCACCTGGGCGTCACGGAGGCCGGGCCCGCCTTCCAGGGCACCATCAAGTCCGCGACCGCGTTCGGCGCCCTGCTGAGCCAGGGCATCGGCGACACCATCCGCGTCTCGCTGTCCGCGCCTCCCGTGGAGGAGGTCAAGGTGGGCATCCAGATCCTGCAGGCGCTCAACTTGCGCCCGCGCAAGCTCGAGATCGTGTCCTGCCCGTCCTGCGGCCGTGCCCAGGTCGACGTGTACGAGCTCGCGGAGAAGGTCACCGCCGGGCTCGAGGGCATGGAGGTGCCGCTGCGCGTGGCCGTCATGGGATGCGTGGTCAACGGCCCGGGCGAGGCCCGCGAGGCGGATCTGGGCGTGGCGTCCGGCAACGGCAAGGGCCAGATCTTCGTGAAGGGCGAGGTCATCAAGACCGTTGCCGAGAAGGACATCGTCGAGACGCTGATCGAGGAGGCGATGAAGATCGCCGAGACCATGGAGCCCGTCGAGGGCGCGAGCCCGGAGGTAGTCGCGACCTCATGACCGACTCGTTGCTCAGGCGCGCCCAGCACTCGCTGGCGCCCCTGCAGCGGCGGGATCTGGCGGCGGCGATCGAGCTTGCGGCCGCGGATCCGGTCGCTCACGTGGTTCCGCTCATGCACCTCGAGTCCGCACGCGCGTCGGGGATGATGCCGGCCGCGATGTGGGCCGTGAGGCGGCGCAGCGGGCTGCACAGTGAGGTGGTCGGGCTGGTGTGGAACGGCGCGAACCTCTCGGCCGTGCTCTCCGAGGAGCAGACCGAGGACGCGGAGTCGCAGCGCGCGGACGTCGCTGCGGCCGCCGTCGCACGGCTCACGCGTCCCGCCGCGCTCGTGGGTCCGGCCGCGACCACCCTCGACCTGTGGGGGAGGGTCGAGCCGTGGTGGGGACCCGCGCGCGAGGTCAGGCCGCGTCAGGTGTCCATGGCGATCGGGTCCGATCCGCTCCGGGTGGACGGGATCGATGCGGAGGGCCTCGACCTCGCCGCGGTGCGGCGGGCCACGCTCGATGACTACGACCTGCTGCTGCCCGCCTGCATCCACATGTTCATCGGCGAGGTGGGGTACGACCCGATGCGGCACGGGCGCGCGGGCTACGAGGAGAGGCTGCGGTTCCTGGTGCGCGCAGGCCGGGCCTACCTGCAGTTCGGCACGGTCGACGGGCAGCGCCAGGTGGTCTTCAAGGCCGAGGTCGGGGCGCTCGGCGGCGGAGTCGCGCAGCTGCAGGGTGTCTGGGTCCACCCGTCCCTCAGGGGTCGAGGGCTCGCCCGCGCCGGGCTGGGCGCCGTGATCGACGGGGTGCGCGCCTCGCTCGCACCCACCGTCAGCCTCTACGTGAACGACTTCAATCCGGTCGCGATCCGCGCCTACGAGGCGGTCGGGTTCCACACCGTCGGGACCTTCGCGACCGTGATGTTCTAGGCCCCTCGGGGGCCTTGCGGGTGTGACATGCGTCTCACCCGCCTTTCGATGTGGGCTACGTCACAGAATTTTCCCTTATGTATGCCCTGATAGCGCCGATACTCTCACCGGGATCAACCGATTTTCCCGAGCCGTCTCCGGATGGTTGACCAACCCGTGAGGTACGTCATGCGAAGAATCCTGGCAGTCGCTGTGACCGTCGCCCTGTCGCTTGCTTTCGCCGCGCCCGCGCAGGCGCTGAGCTCCGACGGCGACGACATTCTGTCCTCGACCAACTCCTGGCGCAACTCCAATGGGCGGTCCTCCCTGGCCGAGCTTCTCGACCTGAACGCCGTCGCTCAGAACTGGGCGGAGTACCTCGCGAAGACTCGCGTGCTCAAGCACAACCCGGACGTCTCCTCGCAGATCCCCTCAGGGTGGTCCAAGTGGGGCGAGAACGTGGCCTACGCCTGTGGCTACTCGAACCCCGCCGCGGTGATCATGAACGGCTGGAAGAATTCACCGGGTCACAACGCCAACATGCTCGACTCCGGCTTCAAGCAGATCGGCATCGGCGTGGCGACGGACAGCAGCGGGTGCACCTGGGCGGTCCAGAACTTCGCGACGTACTCGAGCCTCAGCACGGGAGGCACCTACAGTGGTTCCGCCTCGCTGTCCGGCTCCCTGAACGTTCCCGCGAGCTGGGGCGGTTCCACGGTGTGCGTCGGCGCCTACCCCGCGACCACCACGGACAAGGCGTACCTCGACCCCGCGGGGCCGCAGAGCTACGCCTGCGGCGCACCCGGCTCCACCTTCACGATCGGCGGGCTGGCGAAGGGCAAGTCGTTCCACCTCCGCTTCATCGGCCGCAAGGCGACCAGCAGCTCCGACTTCTCCAACGGCTGGCCCGCGCGCTGGTGGGGCGCCTCGGAGAACACGCCGATCGCGGCGACCATCACGCTGCCCGCGGACAACTCCTCGACCACCATCTTCTTCTTCGACGACGTCTCGAAGTCGACATCGGGCTTCTCGTCCATCGTGTGGATGGGGGACGAGGGCGTGTCGACCGGCTACTCCAACGGCGACTACGGCCCCACCGACTCCGTGACGCGCCGCCAGATGGCGCAGTTCATGTACAGGCTGATGGACCGGCCGGGCTTCCACGCTCCGTCGTCGTCCCTGTTCCCGGACGTCAAGTCCGGCACCTCCGGCTACGTCGACATCCAGTGGATGGCGGTCGAGGGGATCACCACCGGGTACTCCGACGGCCTGTACCGTCCCGACAGCCGCGTGACGCGCAAGCAGATGGCGCAGTTCCTCTACCGCCTCGCGGGCAGCCCCGGCGTCAACCTCCCGAGCAAGTCGCCGTTCCCGGACGTCTCCCCCTCGGAGAGTGGCTACGCGGCCATCGTGTGGATGTCCCAGAAGGGCCTTGCGGGCGGATACGAGGACGGGCGCTACAAGCCGTCCTACAACGTGACGCGTGGGCACATGGCGCTCTTCATGAAGAGGTACAACGACGCCGGTCTCACGGGCTGACCCCCGGCGGGGCTCCTCCCCACCCGCCGTGCGGTTCGCCCCCACGGGGCTCACGCGCTCACGTTAGGATGGGGCGCCGAACCCCGAAGAGGAGCACCCACGTATGAGCACGTCCCTGACGCCTGCCCGCATCGTCCACGGCATCCGCTGGCGACTCCGCAAACTCCGCGGCGCCCTGAGCTGGCGTGCGCGCAAGGTCCGCGATGCCGCGAGGGTCCGCATGGCGCGCCGCAGCGCGCAGCCGCGAGTCGACGCCTTCATGCGCGGCGAGGCGAAGCGGCCGCTGGGCATCGTCGGATTCTTCGGGCACGGCAACTACGGCGACGAGCTGTTCCTCGATGTGTTCCACCAGCACCTCGGCGACCGCTTCGAGCTCAGCATCATCCCGGATCTCGAGGCGAAGCCCTACTTCAGCCGTCCCGTCGAGGAGAAGGTGGCCGAGGTCGACGCGATCCTCATGGGTGGCGGCGATCTGATCCAGCGCTGGAACACGGACCCGCGATACTTCGACCGCGAGTACCTCACGAAGCCGTTCTTCGTCGCGGGCGTGGGCGTGCCCATCTACGAGGGTTCCGAGAAGCACCTGGAGAAGGAGCACATCATCCGCCGCCTGCAGGGCTTCTTCAGGCACCCGAACGTCAAGTTCATCGGCATGCGCGACGACTTCGGCGCCAACTGGATCCGCACCAAGATCCAGCCCACTGCGCCCGTGGTGAGCGAGCCCGACATCGTCTGCTCGCTCGACCTGCCACCGGCGACCAAGCCCGAGGGTGCGCCCATCCTGGGCATCGTGACACGGCAGCGCCGGGTGGACACCCCGGACGACTACACCCGGCTCATCGAGCTGGCGGAGCACGCCAAGGCGAGGGGTTGGCGGATCCGCCACATCGTGCTGGGCACCGGCTCCGTGGGCGAGCGTGACGTGGCGAACGCCGAGGCGCTGGCCGTCGAGGGCAAGGAGCTCGTCTACACCGAAAGCCTCGACGAGCTCTCCGTCGCGATCGGGGAGTGCACCGCGTTGGCGTCCATGAAGTTCCACGGCACCGTGGTCGCGACCATGTACGGCGTGCCGTCCATGGTCCTCATCCCCACCAACAAGAACGTGAACTTCATGGAGCGGATCGGCCGGGGCGACCTGGTGGCGCAGTACAACTCCGACCGACTGCTCGAGATCTTCGGCGAGAACGGACCCGAGCCCATCGCGGCCGAGTCCGTGGCCATGCTCCGCGAGAGGTCCACCGCCCTCATGCAGGACGTGCGCGCCCGCATCTCCGCCGAGGTGGCCAACGCGATCATCCACGAGGTTGGCGACCAGGCGCGTTCGCGCTAGCAACGGCTGGGGTCGCCGCAACGATGGATCGGAAGGGAGACTGACGTCATGAAGGGTCGCCGTACGCTCACGATCTTCCCGTTCTGGCGCGACAACCCCTATCCGAACCTCATGGCGCTCGCCACGGCGGCGTCCGACTTCTCGGTGCAGGGCCCCACCCAGCTCGACAGCCTGCTGCGGGTGATCGCGCACAGCCGCAGGGGCGACGTGCTCCACTTCCAGTGGACCGCACCCGTGATCCAGCGGGCCCAGGATGCCTCGGATGCGCGCGCTCGGCTGGGGCGATTCAAGCGAGCGATCGACCGGTTCCGCAGGAGCGGTGGACGGCTGGTGTGGACGGTCCACAACGCGATGCCTCACGAGCTCCTCTATGAGGCCGAGGAACTGGAGCTGATGCGCTACCTCGCCAAGGCGGCGGACGTCATCCACGTGATGAATCCGGCGACCGCGGAGGTTCTCGCGCCGGACGTGGTGCTGCCCCGGGAGAAGATCGTGGTGGTCCCGCACCCGAGCTTCATGGGCCTCTACCCGCGCGGGCCCGGACGGGAGGCCGCGCGCGCCGCCTTCGGCTTGCGTCCCGAGCAGCGCGCCGTCGCCTTCGTCGGACAGATCCGGCCGTACAAGGGAATTGTGACCCTGCTGCGCGCGCTGGACTCACTGACCCCCGAGCAGAAGGCGCAGACGGCGCTGCTCCTCGCCGGTATGGTGCGCGCCGAGGACGTCGAGACCGTCGAGGATGCGATCCCGTCGGGGATGACGGTGGTTTATGAGCGCGGCTTCGTTCCCGATGGGGAGCTGTCGCGATGGTATGAGGCCGCCGATCTCGCCGTTCTGCCTTACGAGCGCATCCTCAATTCCGGGAGCGCCCACCTGGCGGCCACGTTCGAGGTTCCCATCGTGCTGCCCGACGCGCCCCACCTGCGCGCCGAGTTCGGCGACGAGCCGTGGGTGCGGTTCTTCGATGGGGACGATGCGGTGCCCGAGCTCACGCGGCTGTTGGCGGACCCCGCCACGTACGAGCGTGACCGCGACGCGCTGCGCGCCTTCAACACGGCTCGATCGCCGTGGAACATGTCGGAGCGGATGCGGGACGAGGTCCTCGCCCCGTCCTGATCCTGCGCGGGGTCAGCGCCTGAGAACCTTCTTCGCTACGGCCTTCGCCTCGCGCACCGCCGCTCGTCGGGCTCGCGTCACGAAGAGCTCGTGCCGCTTGACCTCGAGCTCCGGACCGCTCAGGCCGGCGGCGGCGAGCACGTCGGCCGGCTCGGCACGGCGGCTCTTGGGCAGGGTGACTCCGGCGACCAGGATCGGCACATCCACCGTGGGGCCGCCGTCCACCGGGACCTGCACCCGCAGGCGAGCGGCGTCGCCTCGCGGGATCGAGGTCAGCGGGACGGTGACCCGCCACCGCGAGTCCTCGATGGTGACGTCGACGGCCGGGCCGTCCTGACGGTGCGCGCGATACGGCGCGACGGTCAGGTGGCGGCCTGCGGCGGAGGCCGGCAGCTCCCCGCGCAGTTCGAGGCGGACCCCATCGCGCTCTACCGACTCGGCGACGAGCCCGGTCACCGTTCGAGCCTCCAGCCAGGCCTCGCCGGCCTCCGTCCCCAGCAGTGCGAGCGCCTCGCGCATTCGGCCGATGATGGGGGCCTTGGCGCGATCCGCGTTGCCGAGGCCGGCGTCGAGGGCCGCGCTCACGCGCGCCAGGACCTGGCGTGACCGGTCGGAGGTGGTGAGCGCGGCGGCGTGCAGCACTCGCGGCGCGATCTCCGACTCCCACGCGCGGATCAGTGCGCGATCGACCCCGTCCGTGCCGTCCAGGGTTTCGACAGCGGTGGTCCAGGCGTCGAGGACATCGACTCCCGCCTCGTCGCCCACGGACGCGCTTGCCGCGGGCCGCATCAGGATCTGAGCGGCGTCGACCGCGCCGGTCGCGAACAGGCGCAGCGGGAGGATCTTGGAGTGGGCGGACCGCGCCATGCGGGCGGGGTCGAGGTGGCGCAGGATGCCCGCGAGGGCCTCGACCGCCGCGGCGGGCGCACGCTCATCGGTCCCCAGCGTCGCGTCGGCATAGCGGGCGAGGTGGACCCAGCCATCCGCCATCACGAAGAGGTTGGTGTACTCGGTCCGCAGCGCCGCGAGTCCGGACTCGTCGATGAGCGTGGCGCACACGAGCTCCTGTCGCAGGTACGAGACGAGCCCCTCGCCCAGGGAGGCCCTCGACGTCATCGAGGAGGCTCCCGGTCGCTGGCGGTAGAGGTACACCACCTCGCCGATGACGTCAACGCTCTTCGCCGCGAGGTATGCCCGGACCATGGGTTGGATGTCGTTCGACCGGGGCACCTCCGGGAACTGGATTCCGTGCTCCTGCCAGAAGTCCCGGCGGAACGCCTTGTTCCAGCACGCGCGGCCGCGCACCAGCGACGGCAGGGATGCCAGTGCCACGTGCTCGTGCGTGCCGTTGTAGGCCTTGAAGTTCGTGGTGGGGCGCCACGTCTTCATGTTGCTGAACTTGAGGTAGTCGCCGAACGCAATATCCGAGCCAGATCGCTCGAGGCTCGCCACCAGGGCGCGGTACGCGCCGCGAGGCACCAAGTCGTCGGCATCGGCGAAGATCAGGTACTTGCCCGACGCGGCCGCCGCCCCGATGTTGCGTGCGGTGGCCCCGCCCGAGGCCGCGGGCGCGATGATGCGTAGCCGCGGATCGCGCTCGGCGTGGCGCGCGAGGATCTCCCCACTGCCGTCGCTGGACCGATCGTCGACGGCGATCACCTCCATGGCGTCGACGTCCTGGCTCAGCACGCTGTGCAGAAGGTCGTCGAGCCAGTCCGCGACGTTGTGGACGGGGATGACCACGGAGAGCAGCGTGGGCTCCGCAAGGTCCCACTCGGTCGGGTTGGGTTCAGTCTCGATGGACACGTGGGCAGGACTCCTCGGGTGGGCGCGGAGCACCAGCTCTCCGCTGTCGGTGATCTCGACGTCGATTCCGGCCGCGCGCAAGGGGCCCAGATCCGCGGCGCGCAGCCGCGGGGCGACTGCGGGCCGGGTGAGGCGCTCTCCATCGTCGTGCGCCTCGCCCACCCGAAGCCTGACCGGCTTTCCCAGCGCGCGCAGCGCGTCGACGTCGAGTCGCGCCGTCCATCGCGCCGCGGGAGACGCCGCTCCGAACGTCCCCGAGATCTCGAGCGCCGCGTTCCGGGTGGTCATCTCGAGGGTGGCCACCACCCGTGCGGAGGGGTGGAGAGGCTGCCCGAACCGAGGAGTGACCAGCCCGTCGACCACCAGGGTTCGCAGGTCCGGCGAGAGACTCATCCGTTCGACGCGGAGATCATCGCGAGACTTCGCGGCAAGGGCCGCGCGGCGCAGCGCCGCCTGGTCATCGAGAAGGACGGCCTGCGCGACGGCCGCATTGCTCCACGGAAAGCCGGAGACCTCGAGCCCTCCGTCGATCAGCGCCTTGGCCTCGGACACCACCAGGGACAGGGTTTCCGCCGGGAGCCGGTCGGACACGCGCGCGAGCCCCGGGAGCACACTGGTGCTGAGGATCGACTCGGCGAGTCTGCGGTCGAGCGCGCCACCGGAGGCGGCCGTGGTCGCGGCGTTGGACGCGGCCGTGAGCGCCCGGGCGCCCGCGAGGCGCGGAGCCGCCGGCCGGCCCTGGCCGGTCCACAGATCCGAGGGGAACGCCGCGAGCAGCGCGTCGGCGTCGAACTCCGGCGCCTCGTGGCCGCCCCACTCGATGGCCTCGTCGACGCTGCGGGCGATCCGCGTCGAGAGCCGGCCGGTGCCCGCGAGGTAGTCCGCGTACTTGAAGGGATGCTCGGCCTCTGACGCGACGAACCGGGCCGGGACACCCAACGCGTCCGCGAACACGATGCCGTGGAGCGAGGATCCCACCACCAGCTCCGCGCCCAGGATCGCGCGCACGATGTCCCAGAGGTCGTCCAGCGGCGAGACGACGCGTGGATCCGCGAGGTGAGCCTCGAGCTCGTTGAGGTTGGGGAGGACCACCACGCCCTGGCGCCGTGCAGGACCCATATCGAGGACCTCGGGCATCACCCGCGGCAGCAGCAGCGCCGGGTCGCCATAGGTCTCGGGAACCTCGGCGCCGGCTGCGATGAGCGCCGCCCGCGTGAGCGGTCCCCGGACCGCCCGGACATCGAGCAGCTCGGCGCGTGGCGGCAGCGGGCGCCTCAGCTTGGCGTTGACCCCCGCACCCCACACCGTCGCGCCCGCGGGCGCCGCGTGCAGCACCGATCCGACGGTGACAAGCGTGGCCGCCGCGGGCGCATCGACGTCGGGCGCGAGACGCCTCGCAATGAGGGGTCCGACGGCATCGCCGAAGTTCTCGATGCGGTCCGCACGCGCGGTGATGTCGGCGTCCGGCGTCCAGTGGAGGAGGCGGACTCCGCGGTGGTCCTCCTCGACGAATCCAGGCACCCGGCGAGTCTATCGGAGCGGCGGCTCGTGCCACTCCTGAGGCGCTGGTCACTTGGTTGTCGCACTGGGTGACTTAGCCTCTACACTTCCGTCCAGGGGCGCGCGGGCGCCTACGAGTTGAGGGGTTCGAACGCCGATGTCGGTGCGCTGGGGGCGCGTGGTCGTGCCCGTTCTGACCATGCTTCTGGTCGCGTCGGCACTGGTGGCCGGGGGGCCCTCGCCCGCCGCCGCAGCGGGCGCCGGCGCCATCATCGTCGACGTCACCGCCTGGTCCACCGGCGCGCCAGCCGGCGACGGCTGCGTCGAGGCCTACGGCGGGGACGATGCGCTGGTCGCCTCGGACTGCGTGGGGGTCGACGGCACGTTCACCGTGCAGGGACTGGCGGACGGCGACTATCGGCTCCGGTTCACAGGGTTCGCGGGCGCTCCGACGCAGTGGTCTGACCGCGCGAGCAGCCTCGCCGCGGCGACGCCGCTGACCGTCGCAGGCGCGCCGGTCCACGTCGACTACGCATTGCTGCCCACGCTGTCGATCTCCGGACGCGTGACCGACGGCGCGGGAGCGCCGCTCGAGGGAGTCTCGGTGATCGCGAGGGGCCCGGTGGGGACCTGGGCGTTCGCCCCGCCGAACGCGACCGCGGTGACCGACGCGGACGGGCGCTACGTGCTCATCACCACGGGCAGCGGCTACTTCGGTGCCTCGTACAACGTCGCGTTCAAGGCGCCGGCGGGCCTCGCCTCGGAGGCGTGGCGAGACCAGCCCTTCACCCTCGGCGTCACGGTCTCCGCCGGAAACGCCACCGTGGCGGGCGGGATCGACGCGGTCCTGACGGCCGGCGGTTCGCTGGGCGGCACCATAGCCATTCCCGACGGCCAGACGGTTCCAGGAGACGCCTGCGTGATCGCCTACGACGGGCAGTTCTACGGAGGCGAGGTAGGGCGCCGATGCGGGCCCGTGGGATCCGACTTCCTCATCGAGGACCTCAAGCCTGGGCCTTACGCGGTGTGCGTGGTCGCCGCGGGCGCCACTTCGTGCCCCACCTGGTGGTTCGGGGGGAACTTCTCGACCGGCCACGGCTCCGCCACCCAACTTGACGTGTCCGGGGGCCAGACCACCCATGTCGACCTCGCGTGGGGCGGCACGGTGGAGGTTGCCGTCACCCTCGACAACGGCGCGCCCCTCGAGGGCGGGTGCCTGCTGCCGGGCTCCCTCGCTTCGCGCGGCGCGGTCGAGTCCTGTGACCCCGTGGGTGGGGTGTTCACGTTCCACGTCGATACCGACGTCAGCGCCAACATCGCGTACCCGCTCACGGGTGCCGAGAACGCGCTCGACCAGTACCTCTACACCACGACGATCGTCACCTCGGGCGGCACCACCCGCATCTCAGTGACGGCGGCCGCGAGCGGCGACGCATCGGCCACCGTCGCCGTGGTTCGGGAGGACGGGGCGTCTATCACGGCCGGCTGTATCGACGCGCGCCTGCACGGCCCGGCCGGCACCGTGGTCAAGGCCTCCGACTGCACGCTGAAGGCTGATGGAACGGCGGACTTCACCGGCCTTCCGGCAGGCGACTTCACCTTCGAGTCCCGCGGCGTGCCGGGCACCTACACGAAGGTGACCTACCCGGACGCCATCAACGCCGGCACGGGCGAGACCGTGACGCTCGCCGGCAGCGAGCACGCGGACCTCCACTTCACGTTGCCCACTTCCCAGATCGTGCGTGGCACGGCCCTCGATCCCGACGGCGTGCCCGTCGTCGGGCGCCAGGTTGCGCTGGTCACCGCCACCGGCGTCGTCGCCACCACCGAGTCCGGCATGGACGGCACGTACGAGCTGGTGGCCCCCGTGATCTCCGGGCGGGTGGTCGCGCTGGGCGGCGGCCTCGCCCAGGCGTGGAGCGGCAGCCTCCTCCCCAGCACCTACGGCGCCGCGACCATCGTCACGGGGCCGTCCAAGGAGCGGGTGGTGGCGCCTGTGGACCTGAAGCCGCGCTCCGCCGGGCGCATGCTCGGCACTATCGCGACCCCGGACACGCTCGACGCGACCGAGGCCTGCGTCATCGCGCTCGACCCCACCGTGCCCCTCGAGCTCGCGCGTGACTGCGGCGAGGTGGGTGATCCGTTCGTGCTCGACGGTCTCGCGGGAGGCTCGTACCGGCTGTGCGTGGCCGCCGCCCCCGCAAGCGGAGGTTGCTTCGACGGGGATTCGCCGGGTGTCGTATCGGGAAGCTCCGCTGCGCCCGTGACGTATGCGGTGGTGGCCGCCACCGACACCAGCGTCTCGCTGGCCTTCGGCGGCACGGTGACGGTGGAGGTGCGCACCCAGGCGGGCGCCGCGGTGCTCGGAGGGTGCGCCCAGCTCTACGAGGGCGCGACGCTCGTGGTCGCCAGTTGCGACGGCGTGGACGGAACCTTCACGTTGACGGTGGGTCACGACGTCACTGCGGTGGCGCCAACGGTGAAGGTCGTGGGAGCGGACCTCAGCCTCGACTCCGGCGCCGTGACTCTCGAGAGGGTCCGTGGCGGCCGTGCGCAGACTGTGACGGTGCGACCTTCGCCGTGGCCCAGCATCAAGGGCACCATCGCCCGGCCGGCGGTGCTCGCCGATGCCGACGCCTGCGTGCAGATCACCGATGGCGACGGCTTCTGGGGCACGTGCGTCGAGGCCGGCACATCGTCCTACGCGGTTCAGGTGCCGCCGGGCTCCTATCTGGTGAAGTTCTACTCCAACGACGCCCGGGTCGCATACGAGTGGTACCCGGACCAGGCCACGAGCGACACCGCCACGTGGATCACCGTGTCCTCGTACGACCGGACGGTGAACGCATCGCTCGACGTCGGCGCGCAGATCCGCGGCACCGTGACCACCTCGACGGGAGAGCCGGCCACCGATGGCTGCGTGCTTGCCTACCTCGACCGCGTCACCATCGCCATGGCGGACTGCGATATGTCCGACGGGTATGCGCTCGAGTCGCTGCGCCCGGGCACCTACAGTCTCAGATTCGTGGCCTTCCCCGGCCAGGCTTCCGAGTGGTTCGACGGTGCGTCGACGTACGACGGCTCCGCGGACGTCCCGCTCGCCGCCGGCGATGACCGGGTGATCGACTACCGCCTGGGAGGCGAGCCCGCGTCCGTCTCCGGACGGGTGACGGTGGCCGGGTTGGCCGCCACCTCAGGCTGCGTCGAGGTCGACGACGCGTACGGCGACTTTGTCACCGGGACGTGCGACCTGACGGACGGCGCCTTCTCGATCGACGATCTGGGCCCGGGGACCTACTACGTGGCCTTCTACGACGTCGCCGGTGGGGCCGACGCATGGTTCGGTGGGTCGACCACCATCGAGCGTGCGACGCGCGTGACGCTCGCGCGCGGCTCGGCCTTCGACGCGAGCATCGATCTGGTCGCGGCGAGCAGCATCGCGGGGCGCGCGACGGGTATCTGGGCGGACGGCGGCGTCCTGGGCACGGCGGAGCTCTACACGGTGACGGGCGAGTGGGTGGCGAGCGTCGACCTCGAGCTCGACGGCACGTACGTCTTCGCCCACGTGGCGCCCGGTCAGTACCGCGTCCGATTCTGGAATCGGGACGTGTTCGCTGGTGGCTGGGCGCGACACTCAGGGTCGCTGGTGCCTCGGGTGGTGACGGTGCCCGCGACCGGGCCGGTCGCGATCACCGGCGTGGGGCGCGAATTCGAAGGGAACTACGCGTCGAGCGTTCAGGGGATGCTGAACGTCCCGCGGAACTTCACGAGCGACACGGTGTGTGCGGTGGCGGTCGAGGTGGGCGGCTCGGCGCAGGCCTTCGACTGCGGCGCGCCCGGCAGCCTGTTCGAGCTTGAGCCGCTGTCGCCTGTCCTCGCGTACCGGATCGCGTTCACGGACGGCCGCGTCGAGACGAGCAACGAGTTCCTGCGGTTCACGGGCAGGAAGGTCTGGCTCGGCAACGTCGCCTCGCTGGCCGAGGCCCCGTGGTATTCGTTCCCGGAGAGAACCGTCTACGGCGTATCGGTCCACTTCTTTGGCGACGTCACGTGGCGCCTGAGCGGCTACGCGAACATCATGTGGATGGCGGACGCGGGCATCACCACGGGCTACGCGGACGGCACCTTCGGGCCCAACGATCCCGTGACGCGTCGTCAGATGGCGCAGTTCCTCTACCGGTTCGCCGGCCAACCGACCGTCACAGCGCCGCCGACGTCGCCCTTCCCCGATGTCCGCACCACGGTGTCCGGCTACCCTGCGATCGTGTGGATGGCCCAGGCCGGCATCACCACCGGGTACGCGGACGGCACGTACGGCCCCGAGGGTCTGGTCACCCGCAAGCAGATGGCGCAGTTCCTCTACCGGCTCGCGGGTCAGCCGTCGGTGATGCCGCCGGCCGGCTCCCCGTTCCCCGACGTCAGCCCTACGGGCTCGGGCTACGCGGCGATCGTGTGGATGGAGCAGACGGGCATCACCACCGGCTACGCGGACGGCACGTACGGGCCCAACGACGAGGTGACGCGTAAGCAGATGGCCGCGTTCCTCAAGCGCTACTTCGACGCCTTCGGCTACCCCGCGGCCTGATACGGCCTGCCACGAGCGTCCGAGCGCGCATGGGTCGCCACTACGCTGGTCCCCATGCTCCGCATGTCCACGCTCTTCCTCCGCACCCTGCGCGAGGACCCCGCCGACGCCGAGGTCGCGTCCCACAGGCTCCTGGTGCGCGCCGGCTACATCCGGCGCGCCGCCCCCGGCATCTACAGCTGGCTCCCGCTGGGCCTGAAGGTGCTGGCGAAGGTCGAGGCGATCGTGCGCGAGGAGATGGATCGCGCGGGCGGCCAGGAGGTTCACTTCCCGGCGCTGCTCCCCAAGGAGCCGTACGAGGCCACGGGCCGATGGACCGAGTACGGGCCCGGGATCTTCCGGGTCGTGGACCGCAAGGGGGGCGACTACCTGCTCGCGCCCACGCACGAGGAGGTCTTCACCCTGCTCGTGAAGGACCTGTACTCCTCGTACAAGGACCTGCCGCTCACGATCTATCAGATCCAGACCAAGTATCGCGACGAGGCACGGCCCCGCGCGGGACTGTTGCGCGGTCGCGAGTTCATCATGAAGGACTCGTACTCGTTCGACCTCACGGACGAGGGCCTGGACGAGAGCTACCAGGCGCAACGCGACGCCTACGTGCGGATCTTCGACCGGCTGGGCCTCGAGTACGTGATCGTCACGGCCACCTCGGGCGCGATGGGGGGATCGAAGTCGGAGGAGTTCCTGTCCCCGACGGAGATCGGGGAGGACACCTACGTCCGCTCGCCGGGCGGCTACTCCGCCAACGTCGAGGCCGTCACCACCCCGGTTCCGGCGCCGATCGACTGGACGGACGCGCCCGCTGCGCACGTCGAGGACACGCCGGACACCCCCACGATCGCCACCCTGGTCGACCTTGCGAACGCCTCCCACCCCCGGCCAGATAGCCCCTGGACCGCGGCGGACACGCTGAAGAACGTGGTGCTGGCCCTCACCGCGCCGTCGGGCGAGCGGTCGATCCTGGTGGTGGGCATCCCCGGTGACCGCGACGCGGACATGACGCGCCTCGAGGCGGCGCTCGCTCCCCACGGAGTCGAGGCCGCCACCGACGAGGACTTCGCCCGCCACCCCGAGCTCGTCAAGGGCTACATCGGTCCCGGCGCGCTCGGTCCTCAGGCCCGCCCGGCGGGCGTCGCCCGCGGCGACGAGGCCGACGGCGCCATCCCGTACCTGCTCGACCCGCGCATCGTCCCCGGGACCCGCTGGATCACTGGGGCCGACGCACCCGGGCGCCATGTCTTCGAACTCACCGCAGGCCGCGACTTCATCGCGGACGGCACCATCGAGGCCGCCGAGGTCCGCGCTGGGGACCCCGCCCCCGACGGATCGGGCCCGCTGGAGCTCGCCCGCGGCGTCGAGATCGGCCACATCTTCCAGCTGGGCCGCAAGTACGCCGCCGCACTCGACCTCCGCGTGCTCGACGAGAACGGCAAGCAGCAGGTGGTGACCATGGGGTCCTACGGGATCGGCGTGACGCGCAGCCTTGCCCTGCTGGCCGAGAACAACAACGACGAACTGGGCCTGCGGTGGCCGATCCAGGTGGCGCCCTACCAGGTGCACCTGGTGGCGACGGGTAAGGATCAGGCAGTGTTCGACGCCGCCGAGGCGCTCGCGGGCGACCTCGAGGCCGCCGGCGTCGAGGTCTGCTACGACGACCGCCCCAAGGTCTCGCCGGGCGTGAAGTTCAAGGACGCCGAACTCATCGGCGCCCCGTTCATCCTGGTCGTGGGCCGCGGGCTCGTCGATGGCACTGTCGAACTCAAGACTCGGGCGACAGGCGGCAGCGAGGCGCTCCCCGTGGACGATGCCGCGGCGACGGTGGCGCGCGCCGTCCGGGAGGCGTTGGCCTAGTCTCCGGCGGGATTCCGCGGGCCGCGCAGCCGGGTCGCCACGCGCCGGGCCGCTCGCGCGGCGACGCCCCGAGCGCGGCGGAAGTCCCTGCGCACCGTGTGCCGGACCGCGCTTTCCCCCACGCGTCGCTCCTTGGCGAGCTGGGACTCCGCGGCGCGTCGCTGGGACTCGACCTCGGCCACCTTGGCCTCAAGGTCCTTGACCTCGTCGTGCGCGCGGTAGATGCGCTCGGGCGCGGGGCGTTCGCGCAGGTCGACCAGCCCCAACTCCGAGCCCTTCCACCACTCGACGCCCCAGGTCGCGTCGAGCGCCTCGTCGAGGCTGACGTCGTCGGAGACGTAGTGGGAGGCGCGGGTGAGCGCCGCCGTGGACCACGCCGTCACCGTGCCGTTGACCTCCGAGTGAGGGGTGAGGAATGACACCTTGCCCAGGCGTCGTCCATCGATCCGGCGCAGGATGGCGCGCATCGCCCGCGGGGGCAGGCCGACGGCCGGCGGGACGTCGACCCGGTATGGCGACGGGAACACGCTCGACGGCGCCGTCTCGACAAGGTTCACCCGTGGCTCGCCCCGGAACCACTCCTGGAGCAGGTACATCTCTGCCCGCGGATCCGCGAGGATCCTCCGGCGCCCGCCGTCAAGCTCGGACCACGGGCCCACCAGGTCCACCGTGAGATCCGACTCGGAGCTGTTGAGGAGCAGGTCCACGCAGTCGCGCGCGACGGCGGCCGAGCTGTGATCGACCTCCACGACCACGCGGATCAGCGGCACCTCCCACCGGCGGTTCGCGGCCGTCCGGCGGTAGCGGGGGATGGGCATCCGCTGGGCGAAGTACGGCTTGTTGTGGTGCGCGACGGCATCCGACTGATCCTGCACGGTGCCGCGGCCGAGGTGCCAGGCGAGCGACCCATCCACCGGGATGAAGACGCCGCCCGCCTGCCAGATCTGGTACGCGATCTCCGTGTCCTCGCCGGCGCGCAGGCGAGGATCGGTGCCGTGGGTGCGCTCGTACACCAGCCGCGTCACCGAGGCGGTCGCCCCCATGTGCGTGGCGTAGTTGCGGCCGTCCGAGTCGTTGAGATCGTCCGTCTCCTCGAAGATGTCCTGCGACCAATGGCGGTGCAGCGTGGCCGGATCCCAGTGATCCGCGATCGAGCCGTCGAGCACGCCCTGGAAGACGCTCTCCGGGTCGAACTGCTCCCACGACTCGACGAATCCCTTGTAGCCGATCGTCGCGGCCTCCGGGATGAAGTGCGCCCAGACCGCGTGCCGACGGATGTTGTCCCGGAACAGCACCATGTCGGAATCGACCCAGTAGATGATGTCGCCGGTGCTCTCCGCGATGGCTCGATGGGTGGCGTTGGCGCGGCCCCAGCCCAGCCGGTCGGGATCGTCCAGCCGGATCAGGCGCGTGTGCGGATGCACGCGAGTGCCCAGCGTCACCGGCGGCTCGGAGCCGTCGTCGACCACGATGACCTCGACCAGATCCTCCGGGTAGTCCTGCGCGGCCAGTGACGCCAGAGTGAGGTCGAGCGTGGCGCTGTTGAACGCCGGCACGATGACCGAGACGGACATGCTGGGCTCCCACCCCGCGGGCACGTTGCCGTCGAAGATCTCGCGCCACCGGTTCTTGAAGACCACGCGTTGGAGGTCGGGGTGAGTGGTGAGCGGCTTGGGACTCATGCCTCAAGCCTGCCATTCGTCGGGGGAGTGGTAGCGGTGCCGCTCGAGGATCGCGGGTTGGCGGCCCGGCCACTGCTCGAATGCGCCGCTGAGGAGGCTCGAATCCTCCTGCGTCCATGTGTGGCCGTCGCCGTGGCGCACGTACACGTACCCGAGGCCGTGGGTGCGGTACGCAAGGCCGCCGGCGCGCGCCACCCCGATCAGCACGCTGCGGTCGGTGGAATGGGGGGTAGGCCGCCACCCGCCGATTGACTCGTAGTCCGCGCGGGACAGCATCATGGCGCCGCCCGCGACCTGGGTATGGAAGCGCTCCTGCGCGAACGTGCGGTGCACCGTGTGGTTCATGCCCTCGAAGTGCAGGAATTCCGTGGTCTTGCCCACCACCTGGGCGCCGGAGTACAGGTAGGCCAGCACCAGGTCCCAGATCAGCTCCGGGCCGTACCAGTCGTCGTCGTCGACCTTGACGATGAGGTCGCCCGCCGCGCGCCGTGCGCCGGCCGCGAGCGCCTCGCCGAAGGTGAGGCCCGGGCCGGTCTCGAACGCGACGATCGGTGGACCCGGGCGGGTGTCCGACACGCTGCGGTCCGGCATGGGGACCCCGTGGAAGGCGGCAACGATCTCGAGGTGCGGGTAGGTCTGCTCCGTGAGCATGGCGAGGGCCCGCGCGGCGCGGTCGGGCCGCATGGTGGACATGACCACCGACACGGAGGGCAGCAGGCGGTAGCCGCCGCTTCGCCGGGAGATCTCCGCGAGCTCGAGCAGGCCTCCGTGGTCGCGCATCGCCGTGGTGCGCTGCACCACGGAGCGGAGGTCGCGGGCGAGGCCCGAAGTGGGCGAGTAGGGCTCGCGCAGCGTCGCGAGCAGGGCGCTCGACAGGCTGCCGGCCGGCGGCGCCACCGTGTCGGGGAGCGAGTGGAGGACGGTTCCGGTGGTCGCGAGCTCTGCGAGCCGCGCGGCGATCAGGTCGGGCGACGCGCCGTGCTCGGACGCTAGGCCGGCAAGCGAGAGGTGCTCGACGTCGCGGAGCGCCGCCACCGCGCGAGGCTCGAGCGGGCGTCCCAGGTCGATCGACAGCTCCGTCTCCGGCGCATCGTGCTCGGGTGGGGCGGTGACCAGCCTGAGCTCGTGCGGCGACACCACGTCCAGCGTGCCGGTGGCGCATTCGTCGATGAAGGAGGAGATCCTCCCCACGGGGTTGTGGACGCGCAGGTCGACCAGCGGGCGCGCGCGGCGCGGCTCGGCGAAGGCGTGGCCGCGCCCGTCGACCTGCACGAAGTCGCCGGCGCGCTGGTCCTCGGAGGCCGAGGCGTGCCGGTCCCGCTGCGCATCGTTGCGCACCAGCGCCACCTCGGCATCGGCCAGGCCCACCCCCTTGAGGTGTCGGGAGGGCTTGTTCTCGAACGCGCGTGGCACGGCGGTGGGCAGCATGGCGAGCACGCCGGCGGGAAGTCCCGGTGCCACGACGATGCGCGGCGCGGCGCCGTGGCCGTCGTTGGAGGGGAGCAGCGCCGGGATCGCCGCGGCGACCAGCGCGTGCACCGCGACCGGACGTGATGTGCGCAACGTGACCCGAGCCGCGCCGGCGCCCTTGTCCGGGTAGGACTGCGTGATGGAGCTGAGATACGGGACGTGGGACACCCGTCCTGTCCACCCCGCGACGGGGGCGTGCCACCGGGTCACCGTGAGTTCGAGCTCGCGGGTCAGTGGCGGGCTGTAGGCGGGGAGCGCGAGCACGCGCAGGGTGTGCGGGAGCTCCACGCGGATGCGGATCAGCGCGCTGCGGGCGGGCAGCCGGCTCAGTGCGTCGCCGGAGTCGGAGTCGTTGACGTGAACGGCATGCGTCATCGCGCGGTCGATACCCGCGCGCATGCGCCGCGCCGCGCGCGATCCAGTGGTCCTCAACGGTCCTCCGGGGCCCCTGACATCGCCGTCGACGGGGTGTCCGACGGCCCCAGCAACCTAACACAGCACGCCCGGTCGCCCGCGTGGGGGAGCGATCCGCGCGCCCCAGCGGAGGTAGGGTCGACCCCGTTATCGGCATCCCGCCGCTCCAGCGGACGGAGACTCAGTGGCGACAGGGACGGACGCGGGGCGCACCCGCGAGCGGCTGCGGCCGGACATCCAGGCGCTCCGCGCGCTCGCGGTGCTCGGGGTGGTCGTCTTCCACGCATGGCCGCAGCGCCTGACCGGCGGATTTGTGGGCGTCGATGTCTTCTTCGTCATCTCCGGCTTCCTGATCGTGGGCCACCTGGCGCGCGAGGTGGACCTTCGCGGCGGGATCGACCTGCGGGGATTCTGGGCCCGCCGCGTGCGCCGGCTGCTGCCCTCGTCCATGCTCGTCATCCTCGCGATCGTCGCCATGACGCTGCTGTGGGTTCCCGAGGCGCGGTGGCGCCAGTTCCTGTCCGAGGCGGTCGCCTCGACGCTGTACGTGGAGAACTGGGTGCTCGCGCGCTCGTCGACCGACTACCTGAGCGCCACCCAGCCGCCGTCGCCCACCCAGCACTTCTGGAGCCTCTCGGTCGAGGAGCAGTTCTACCTGGTGGTCCCGGTGCTGCTCGCCGTGGTGGTGGCGCTCGCACAGCGGCGCTGGCGCATCGCGCTGGTCGCCACGCTCGCCCTCGCCACCGCGGCGTCCTACGGCTTCTCGATCGCATACACGGGTGCGAACCCGCAGGCGGCCTACTTCGTCACCACCACGCGGGCATGGGAGTTCGCGGCGGGCGGCCTGGTCGCCCTGCTCGGATTGGCCGCGCCCGCGCGGCTCCGCGCCGCATTCGCCTGGGTGGGCGTCGCCGCGATCGCGGGTTCGATGGCGCTCATCTCCGGCGAGATGGCGTTCCCCGGTGCGATCGCCGCGGTGCCGGTCGTGGGCACGGCGCTGGTGATCGTCGCCGCTCACGATCGCGGGGTCTTCGGCGCCGTCGCATCGTGGAGGCCCGTCCAGGGGCTCGGTCGCATCTCCTACGCGTTCTACCTCTGGCACTGGCCGCTGCTCGCAATCCCGGTGCTGGCCACCGGGAACGCGCTGGACTACCGCGCCAAGCTGGGGCTGATCGCGCTCACGGCCCTGCTCGCCTGGCTGACCACGCAGTACCTCGAGGACCCGATCAGGTTCCGGCTGGTCCGCGTGCCGGCGTATCGGCGCGCCGTGGGTGTCGGCATCGTCGCCAGCATGGCGGCGGTGGTCCTCGTGGGCGTCGCGGTGCCCGCGCAGGTCGAGCGCGAGGCCCAGGCCGCCGCCGAGGCGGCGATCGCCGCAGCCTCCGCCGCCGCCGAGTCGAGCCCCGACCCCTCGGGCGGCGGGGGCGACGCCTCGACCCCCGAACCCGGCTGCTTCGGCGCCCCGGCCGCGCTCGACCAGACGTGCGCGGCCCCCGACACGGTGGTTCCGGCGCCCGCGCTCGCCGTCAAGGACACGCCGGACTTTGAGGAGTGCTTCGGACACGACGGCAGCTCCGAACTGGAGTGGTGCACGTTCGGAGATCCGGACGCGGCGATCCGCATCGCGGCGATCGGCGATTCGCACCTCTATGCGCTGACTCCGGCGCTCGAGCGGCTGGCGGGGGACCTCGGGTGGCGCATCGACGTCATGGCGCATACGGGCTGCTACTGGTCGGATGCGCCGCGCAGGCGCCCCACGGTGGCGCTCGAGCAGGAGTGCGCGGACTGGAACGCCAACATCGAGTCCCATCTGGACTCCATGGATCGCCCGTACGACGCGGCCTTCACCACCCTGTGGGAGTCGCTGCGGGTGCATGCCGAGCCGCCGATCTCCGAGATGCAGGTGAAGGTGGAGGGCCTGGTATCCACCTGGACCAGGTCGATCGCGCGGGGCACGCCGGTGATCGCGGTGACCGACGTCCCGCTGTTCCCCGAGGACACCCCCGACTGCGTGGCGCGGAACGGCGCGGAGGCGGCCGTGGAATGCGCCGAGCCCGCCGACGTGGCCATCCCGGCTCGCGAATCCGTGGTGATCGCAGCCTCGCGCATGGACGCCGGGGTCACCGTCATCGACCTCGCGCGGGACATCTACTGCCCAGGCGCGGCGTGCGCTCCGGTGGTGGGCGGGGTCGCGATGTTCACCGACGGGTCGCACCTGACGGCGACCTATGTGCGCACCTTGACGCCGTATCTCGGGACGCGCCTCGAGGAGGCCTACGCGCGGGTCGACGCGGCGCGTTAGGCGCCGTCGACCGCGATCCCGGGGAGCGCCGGCACGTCCGAGGCGAGGAAGCCGGGCAGCGACGCCGCCTGCAGGTACGCGTCGTACGCGGCGTTGAGGATCCACCGCGAGTCCGGCGTCGCCACGCCGTCGAGCAGCGCCGCGTAGTTCCACCCCAACGACGTCTCGACCCCGCGCTCCGTCGACGCCCGTGCCCCTGCATCGGCGACCGACGCGGGCGGGACGTCGTAGAGCTCCTGACGGGCGTCCTCCACCCCGGGCAGCGTCGCGAATGCGTCGGCACGCTCGCGGTGGAGGGCGGATCTCTCCAGCGCGGCGAGGCGCTCGTCGCCCTCGGCGCGCGCGGCCGCGACCTGGTAGACGAACGCGGCGCGATCGTGGGCGACCGCGAGCCTGGCGAGCGTCGCGGGAGCGACCGCGGTTCCGGATTCGGGCGTCAGCGACGTCCCGAGCCCGGTCTCCTCCGGGACGATGCGCGCGGCGGGGCCCGCCCCCGCAGCGTCGGCGGCGCCCAGCGCGACGGCGTGCGACAGTCCGATGGACCGCAGCAGCGCAGCGAGAGCCGGATCGGAGGGCTGTGCGGCCGCGGCATCGGCCAACGCCCCTACCATCGCCGCGCGCACCGCCTCGTCGAGCGCGGGAGGCATGGACGGGCTGGGTGACGCACCCGGCGTGGCGACGTAGACACCGCCCAAGGCGGCCAGCCGCTCCGGCGCCGTGAGGGTCTGGATCTCGCCGAGCATCCCCGTGGGTTCGGCGTCGATCACGGACTGCTCGCGCTCCGCCGCCTGGTCCCGGATCACCACCTCGGGCGACGGCGTGCGGCGCTCGATGGGCGGGGTCTCGGCCCGCCAGGAGCACCCCGTGGCGCTCACCGCGAGCACCACGCCGGCGACCGCCGCGCCCAGCACGGCGTGCGGGCGGGGGGTCATGCGGCACATCATGACACGCCCCCGGGGTGGCCCTAGACTGTGGTCGACAGAATTTCAGGAACGGAACGTGCGCTGCGCGTGGGAGGCGATGCCATGGACATCTCGAGCCGCATCACCGAGCTCGCCGCACCGGCAGCGGAGGCCGCGGGCCTGGTGGTCGAGGACGTGACGGTGACCCCTGCCGGCAAGCGCTCGCGCGTGGTCGTGACCGTCGACCTCCCGGAGACTCAGGTGGGCAGCGCCGATCTGGACGTGGTCGCCCGGGCCTCCCGGGCCATCGGGGCCGCGCTCGATCAGGCCGACGTGCCGTCGACGCCCTATGTGCTCGAGGTCTCGACTCCGGGCACCGACCGCCTCCTCACGCAGCGGCGCCACTTCCTGCGTGCCCGCACCCGCCTGGTCGATCTGCGCCTCGCGGACGGCACGGCGAGCGGACGCCTGGTCGATGTCGACGGCGAGGACGTGGTGCTCGACTCCGGCGGCACCCACGTCCGGGTGCCGCTCGCGCAGGTCCAGGACGGGCGCATCGTCGTGGAGCTCACGAGGTCGGGACAGGAGTAGGACCATGGACATCGACATGCAGGCGCTGCGCGGCCTCGAGCGCGAGAAGGACATCAAGCTCGACGTGCTCGTGGACGCGATCGAGCAGGCCCTGCTCTCGGCGTACCACAAGACACCCGGCGCCTACCGGCACGCGCGGGCGCACCTGGACCGCGTCTCCGGGAAGGTCACGGTGTTCGCCCGGGAGGACGGCGAGACGCCCGACGATCCGGCGGACCAGCCCGAGTTCGACCACACGCCAGACGACTTCGGCCGCATCGCGACGTCGACCGCGCGCCAGGTGATCTTCCAGCGCCTGCGTCAGGCGGGGGACGATGCGGTGCTCGGCGAGTACGCGGGCAAGGAAGGTCAGCTGGTGTCGGGGATCATCCAGCAGTCCGCGGATCCCAGGAATGTGCACGTCGACCTGGGGGACGTCGAGGCGATCCTGCCGCCGCACGAGCAGGTCCCCACCGAGGTCTACGTGCACGGCGAGCGGCTCAAGGGCTACGTGCTCGACATCTCGCGCGGCCAGAAGGGCCCGTCCATCACGCTCTCCCGTACGCACCCCGGCATGGTCCGCAAGATGTTCGAGCTCGAGGTTCCCGAGATCGCCGATGGCACCGTCGAGATCATGAGCCTCGCGCGCGAGGCCGGCCACCGCACCAAGCTCGCCGTCCGCGCGACCGTCCCGGGCGTCAACGCCAAGGGCGCATGCATCGGACCCATGGGCTCGAGGGTCCGCGCCGTCATGAGCGAGCTCCGCGGGGAGAAGATCGACATCATCGACTGGGCGGAGGATCCGGCGACCTTCGTGGGCAACGCCCTGTCGCCGTCGCGCGTGGTCTCGGTGACCGTGGTTGACGAGGAGGCCCGGGCGGCGCGCGTCGTGGTGCCCGACTTCCATCTGTCGCTCGCAATCGGCAAGGAGGGGCAGAACGCCCGCCTCGCCGCGCGCCTCACGGGCTGGCGCATCGACATCCGTTCGGACGAGCAGCCGGACGTGCCGGGGCGCGCCGGTTCGGCCGGTTGAGCGGGACCCGCTAGACTGGTGCAGCCGAGAGAACCGTCACGTGACGTCGGCGCCCCCGTGAGTGCTCCTCAGGAGCCGGTGCGGACGTGCGTCGGATGCAGGGGTCGGGGATCTCGGACGGTCCTGGTGCGGGTGGCATGCGTGGACGGCCGAGCGGTCGTCGACGAGAGCCGTCGCCTGCCGGGGCGGGGAGCCTGGTTGCACCCCGACCCGACATGCCTCGCGCTGGCGCTGAAGCGGAAGGCGATTCCTCGTGCACTGCGCGTGGCTGACCTGGACGTGGCCGGCCTCGAGGTCGGCTAGCGTGGACCGTGCCCAACCATCGAATCAGACGGGATGAAAGCCCATGGCCATCCGATGAGCAGCTCACGATGAGCACCCAGCCGTAACGATGGCTCGACCCTGTCTTGGGCGAGCCGAGACAGGAGAGAAGTGGCAAAGCCCCGCGTCCATGAGATCGCGAAAGAGATCGGC
>NZ_JAHEBP010000089.1 GCF_024642165.1 Demequina sp. | reverse complement strand
GAGTCGAGCGACGCCCTGGCGGAGCTCACCGCGGAGGCGGCCCGGCGCGCCGGGCTGGACCCGCGCATCGTCCGGGACGCGGACCTGGGTGCAGTGGCGATCGTGGCGACGCGGCGCTGAGCCGCCGGAGGGCGGCGGCCTCAGCCGCCGGCGTGCGAGTACAACCGCAGCAGCTCCTCGAAGTGGTCGTCGGTCATCACCGCGGGGGGGTCCTCGCCGCCCGCGAGCTGCTCCAGCCGGTCCAGGTGCCAGTGCCAGCCCGCGGCGAACTCCGGATCGTGCGGGTCGGGCGCGACGTGGTCGAACGTGAGCCGGGTCTCCTCGCCGTCGAGCCCGTCGACGCCCGCGAGCGAGAACCGGACGTGCCAGCGCATCGGCGCGTCGCCCCACGCGTACTCGAGCACGCGCGGCTCATCCCAGGCCACCACGTCGCCGGAGGCGGTGACGCCTTCGCCGTAGTCGAAGGTGAGCGCGCCGCCCGCGACGGGCTCGAACGAGGCCCGGAACGCCCACCGCGCGGTGAGGTCCGGATCCGTGAGGAAGGCCCACGCCCGCCCGGGGTCCACGGGCAGCGTGCGGTCGAAGCGGAGCAGTTCCGCCCCGTCGACGAGGGCGATCACTCCCTCGTCGGCGGGGTCCAGCGTGGGGTTGGCGTCCATCGCTCCAGTGTCCTCGGGTGAGGGCGCTTCGCAACCGGAGCCGCGACGGGCGGCGCGGCGGCGGGCGCGAGCGGGTGCGTCAGCCCGCGACCAGCACCTCCTCCAGGCGGGCGTACGAGGTCTCCATGCCGTCCGTCATGCCGGTGGCGAGGATCATGTCGCGCAGCTCGACACTCGGGTAGGTGATGAGCAGGCTGAGCAGCGTGCCACCCTCCTCGAGCGGGGTGAGGGTGAGCTCGTTCGTGGTGCCCGGGCCGTCCATGCCGATCATGTTCTCGGTGGTCTTCTCGTGGAACATCGGGTCGGACGCGAGCAGCTCGCCGGTGAAGCCGAACGACGGCGCGCCGTCCGCCGGGCCTCCCGGAACCGGCGCCCACTCGTTGCGATACGTGTCGCCCACGTTCGCCGCGACCTGGCACACCGGCATCGTCCATCCCTCCGGGCCCAGCAGCCAGCTCTTCATGAGCTCGGGCTCGTGGTGGGCGCGCCACACCTGCTCGACCGTGCCGCGGATCACGCGGGACACGCGCACCTCGGTGTCCGTGAGGATCTGGGTGTGGGTACCGGAGCCCGCGGCGAAGGACGCCAGGTCCGCGAGCACATCGTCCATCTGACCCATCGCGGACCGCATCCCCTCCTCCATGCCCATTCCCAGCAACTGCTCGAGCGCCTCGGCCGAGGGGAAGTGGGTGGTGGTGGACAGGCGTGAACCGGACTCGGTGGCCTCGAAGGTGAAGCTCATGCGCATCGACGGCATCTGCGAGTTCTCGGTGCCGTCCTCGCCGGCGAAGCCGTCCTCGACCTCGAAACCGCGGCCCGGGTCCACAGCCAGCCAGCGCCAGTAGCCACCGGCGTGCTCGCCATCGGGGCCGGACATGTAGTAGTCGGTGCGGCCGCCGGGCGCCGCGTCGTGACGGGTGAAGGTGGCGGGCCATTCGACCGGACCCCAGAACCGCTCGAGCTGGCGCGGGTCCATGTAGGCGTCCCAGAGGCGGGCGACGGGGACGGGGAAATCGGCGACCACGGTCATGGTGAGCGCCTCGGGGTCCTTGGTGACGGACGTGATGGGCATGGTGGGGACCTCTCTGTCGGGGATCGGGTTCGGGGCTTGGGTTCTAGTTCTGGGGCGACGGGCCGTCGCCGGCGAGCAGGGCGTCGAGGCGGTCGATGCGCGAGCGCCAGATCTGCTCGTAGCGGTCCAGCAGGGCCTGGGCCCGCCGGATCTGTTCGGGGTTGCCGCGGACGATGCGCTCGCGGCCGCGCGGCTTCTTCACCACCAGGCCGGCTCCTTCCAGGACTGCGACGTGCTTCTGCACGGCGGCGAAGGACATGTCGTAGGCGCTCGCCAGCTCGCTGACGGAGGCCTCGACCGTGAGCGTGCGCCGGACGATGTCCCGGCGCGTCGCATCTGCCAGAGCGTGGAAGATGCGATCCACCTCTGCGTCGGAGAGCTCAGTTTGTGCAACCATTTGGTTGTACGTTACGCCGGGTGCGCGGGCAGCGCAACCCCTGCCCCGCATCGTCCACACCCCTGGGCACCCCTCCACACAACTTGTGCACCCCTCCACCCGCGACCTGGGAAGACGTGCGCCGGATGCTCCATCCGAGCCGATCGGGCCCAGCGTTGTGTGGAGGAGTGTCCGGCGACGGCGGCGTCGGAAAGGCGGCCTGGGACGGGACGATGCGGCGGTTGGCGAGGCGCCGCTACCTCGGCAGCGACAGGGTCACCGTAGTGCCCGTCCCTGGCGCCGAGTCGATGCGGACCCGACCCCCGTGGGCGTCGACGATCTGCCGCACCAGCGACAGGCCCAGCCCGTGCCCGGAGACTCCGCGGGCCGCGGGGGCGCGCCAGAACCGGTCGAACGCGCGGTCCACATCCGCCGCCGTGAGCCCCGGGCCCCGATCCGTCACCGCGATGTCGACGTGCGCCCCTTGACCCAGCGCCTCGACGGTGATCCCCGCGGGTGACGCGCCGTACTTGCGCGCGTTGTCGATGACGTTACGGAGGGCGTGCACCAGCAGTTCACGCGAGCCCTCGACGGTGAGGCCCGGGCAGGGCGCCACGGCGACCTCGACCGACGGGTCGCCGGAGCGCACCGCCTCCGCGGCCTCGGCCAGCAGCGCCTCGACCTCGAGGCTGGTCCGCTCCTCGACCAGGCTCTCGGGATCGTCGCGGGACAGCAGCAGCAACTGGTTGGTGAGCGCGGCGAGTCCCTCGGCCGCGCCGAGCGACGCCTCGATCGCCTCCCGATACTCGGCCGCTGCACGAGGCCTCATGAGTGCGAGCGAAAGCTCGCCGATGATCACCCCGAGCGGCGTGCGGAACTCGTGACTTGTGGCGTCGACGAACTGCTGCTGGCTCTCGTAGCTGCGCCTCAGTGGAGCCAACGCCACCCGCGCCATGAGGTAGCTCACCACGGGGACCACCACCACCAACGCGGCGTAGACCACCACCAGCGCGACCCGCAGTCGCGAGAGCGCGTGGTCCGCGGCATCGATCCCGGAGGGCGTGTCGGTCTCCACCACGTCGAAGTCGAAAGTGATCGACACGAACACGTATATCGCGAGCGCCGCGACGGCGAACAGCACCAGCTGAATCACCGAGTAGGCGACCGTGAGGCGCGCGAGCGTGCGCCGCACGATCACGGGTTCACCGCGACCACGTAGCCCGCGCCTCGCCGGGTGGTGATGAGGTCGGGCTCGCCGTGGGCGTTGAGCTTCTGCCTCAGGTAGCGCACGTAGGTCTGCACCACATTGGAATAGCCCTCGTAGTTACCGTCCCAGGCGTGGTCGATCAGCTCCGTAGCGCTCACCACCCGGCCGGCGTTGCGCATGAGGTATTCGAGAACCGCGAACTCCTTCGCGGTGAGGGCGATCGCCCGGCCGTCGCGGGTCACCTCGCGCGATGCGGGGTCGAGCCGTACTCCTTGCGCCTCGAGAATGGGAAGGTCCGCGCGCGGCGCCCGTCGCAGCAGCGCCCGGACTCGAGCCAACAGCTCGAGCACGTGGACGGGCTTCACGAGGTAGTCGTCCGCGCCGCTGTCGAGGCCCTCGACTTTGCTACGGATCTTGTTGAGCGCCGTGAGCATGAGGATGGGTACGCTCGCGTCCGCCGCCCTGATCGCCCGGCACACGTCGAATCCGCCGCGCTCCTCTTCGGCCAGCATCACGTCGAGGATCACCAGGTCGTAGTCGGCAACCGCGAAGGCCTCCAGGCCGTCGGCGGCGGTGTGGCGGGCGTCGGCCGCATAGCCCGCCTCGGCCAGGGTCCGCCGCACCACGTCGGCGATGCGCGCATCATCCTCCACGATCAGGATCCTCATGTGCTCCGTGCTTCCTCCTGGGCGGCGTGCCGGCCACGCGGCCCGATGCTAGGGACCCTAGTCCGCCTGCTCGCCGGCTCCCGCAGACTTCGATCCCAACCCGGTGGCAGGGGCGACGCCGGTGGCGCTGACCTCGACGGTGACGTCCACCTGGTTGAGCGAGGTCCGGTACACGCTGTAGATGTTCTCCGGGTAGTGGCCGGCGCCCGACTCACCGTCGACGTAGACGGTGGTTTCGCCGCCTGCGGGAACCGTGAGATCGGGCATGGCGAGAAAGTAGGACTCGCTCGCCCCCGTGGTGGTGTCGGTCATCGTGTAGAACGCCTCGAGACCGGACAACGGCGCCCCGGACGTGTTCCTCACCGTGAACTGCAACCGGTCGGAGATCGCCGCCCCGGAGGGATCCGTGTTGTCCTCGAGCAGCACATCGGTGACGTCGAGACCGGCTGCCGTGGCCGGGTTGACGATCGGGTTCGCGTCCACGGGAAGCACGTGACCCCCGCGGGACGATGTGGGCGATGCGGAGGTGACCGAGGTGGAGGAAGGGGTGCTGGTCGGGGACGTACACGCGGTCAGGGCGAGCGCCGTGGCCAGGAGGCCGGCCGCGATCAGGGGCAGGGGTCGCTTCATGCTGTCTTCCTCAGGAGTCGGGTACGGGTGGTGACGGAGACCGCGAAGCCCAGGCCGGCGGTCAGCAGGGCGAGCATCGCCCACGTGTAGCGGTACATGTCCGCCCAGACGAATCCGAGCGACTGCTGGTTGTACTTGTCCTTGATCCCCAGGAATCCGAACGAGATTCGCTCGAAGAGCTTGGAGATGGACGTGACCTCGAGGCCGTTGCGGGTCACTTCGTAGTGAGAGAAGTGGGCGAGCACCGCGAGCTCATCCGGCTTCGCAATCGCCAGCGCCTTGAAGAGCCCGCCGGGCACCTGATTGTCGGGATCCATCGTGTCGCCGATCTGCGGCACGATCAGCACGATCGCGAGCCACAGCCCAAGGGCAAGGATCAGCGCCGTGCCCGGGCGGCGCATCGTCGCCGTGAGACCCACGGCGACCGCGCTCCAGAACATGAGATAGACCCACGCCGCGGCCGCCGCGATCGCCAGGCGGAACGCGTCCGCAACCGTGAGCCCGGAGCCACCCACCAGCGCCACGGTGACTCCGGCGACCAGGACCAGGACCGTGACGAGGGCCGCCCAGAACGCTGCGATCCCGAGCAGTTTGCCGATCACGAGTGCCCGCGGGCCATGGCTGCGGGTATAGATAAGCGGCAAGGTTCCCCGCGCCGCCTCTCGGGCGATGGTGCCGTACCCCACCACGATCGCGAACAGTGCGCCGATGATCTCGACGTACTCGAGGCCGCCGCGCAGCAGCTGCAGGGGGAACAGCTGCGGCGCGGCGGCGGTCACGGCGCTGCCGGAGGACGCGAGGTCGGCAACGTACGCCTGGTAGTCGGCCATCTGGGCGCGGAAGGCGAGGGAGGCGACCACCACCGCGATCACCACGGCGAGCGCGAGCGTCGCCCCCAGGATCCACACGATGCGGTGTCGGCCCAGGTCACGCAGCTCCTTTCGGGCGAACACCCCGGCCCTAGTCATCCGAGGCTCCCCTCAACCTGGCGGCCGGGGTGAGGAGGACGGCACCCACCATCACCGCCGCGAACACGAGCACCACGGCGAGGGAGCCTACGGGCAGGCCCCACGCCGGCCCCTCGAGGATCGCCGTCGACAGCGTCTTGAAGTGCTCCGTGATCGAGGCCGGACCCGTGAGGTACGAGAGCATGTGGAACACGCCGGTGGTTTGCGGCGGCGTCGCCACCGGGTTGAGCAGGGACACCGGCCTCGCGGCCGTCCCCAGTTGCGGGATCACGAAGGCGATCACCGCCCACGCCACCACGGGCGCCACCAGCGCGGACGTCTCACGACGCACGTGCAACCCCGCCCACATGCCCAAGGCCGCGAATCCCACCAACAGCACCCATGTCACGCCGCCCCAGGCCACCAGCCGGAACGAGTCGGCGACCGATACGGGTGCGCCCACCACGAGCGAGATTGCGATCCAGCTTGCGAGTGTCGACGCGCCAACCACGCCGGCGAGCAACACCGCCAAGCCCGACAGCCGGCCCGCAAGGACCACGCGGACGCCCGGCGGTCGAGTGAGCACCAGATCGGCCGTGCCCGCCCTGCGGTCCCGCAGCGCGGACTGGACTCCCAGGACCGCCGCCATCAGTGTGCCGATCATCACCACGTAGATGACGGTGTTCCTCGCGAAGTACATCGGAGCGACGCTGGCGAACGGATCGGGCTGTGCGGTGAGGCCGTCCGCGAGCACCTGGCGGTAGACGCCGCTGACGGTGCGCTGCGTGAGCCAGCCGATGAAGGACGCGGCGGCGACCATCGCGACGAACATCGACATCAGGACACGCGGCGAGCGCAGGCGCCGACTCGCCAGCAGTTCGTGGCCCGCCACAACGGCCAGGACGCTCATGCGGGCGACCCAGCAGTCTCGAAGTACGCCTCCTCGAGGGCCTGCTCGGTGGGGTAGGCCCCCAGGATGGCCGCCAGGGAGCCGTGCCGGACCAGCTCGCCGTCGCGGAGGATCCCGATGCTGGTGCACGTGCGCGTCGCCTCGGACAGCAGGTGTGTGTTCATGAAGACCGTGGTGCCCAGCTCCGCGTTGATCCGCACCACGATCTGCCGCAGCGTGCGAACGCCCTCGGGGTCGAGGCCGGAGGTGGGCTCGTCGAGAAACAGCACCTCGGGCCGGTGGAGGATCGCCTGCGCGATCCCCACGCGCTGCCGCATGCCCTTGCTGAAGGTGCCCAGGCGCTGACGATCGTGGCCCTCGAAGTCCAGAAAGGCGAGCACCTCCGTGATGCGCCGGTCCGGCTCGCGCAGGCCGGACAGCCTCGCAAAGAACCGCAGGTTCTCGACGAGCGTGAGGTCGTTATAAAACTGCACGTTCTCGGGGAGGTAGCCGATTCGCGATCGTACCTGCGGGGCCTGACCCACCACGTCGTAGCCGGCGACGGTCGACCTCCCGCTCGTGGGACGCAACAGCGTGGTGAGCAATCCCACCGTGGTGGTCTTGCCCGCGCCGTTGTGACCCAGGAGGCCGAAGATCTCGCCGGCCTCGACCTCGAGGTCGAGCGGCCGGAGGGCGAAGGTGCGGCCGTAGGTGTGTGTCAGGCCGTGAGTCGAGATCGCTGGAGGTGTCATGCCGCCACGCTAGGCAGGCACCGCTGAGAGGAACGTGAGAAGTGCCTGGATGAGAGCCAGATGAGAGCCGCGGAACTCGTGCTCGTCACCGCGGCCCTTCCGCGCCTACGGTGTCGCTGGGTACCGCCCCGGAACCCACCCCGATGGACGGCCGAGCCCCGAGACCTGGCGCCGCGGCGCATCGTCCTCACGCGAAAGGCACCCCATGACATCCCCTGAACTCGTCCTGCCCGCCACGACGGCCCGTCTGCAGATGCTCAACAAGGTCCCCGAGGTGATCGCCGCCTTCTGGATCGTCAAGGTGCTCTCCACCACGGTGGGCGAGACCTTCGCCGACTACCTGAACGCGGACGTGGGGCTGGGCCTGTGGGGCACCATCGCGGTCATGACCGGTGCGCTCGCTCTCGCCCTGGTGTTCCAGATGCGCGCGCGGCGCTACGTGCCACCGCTGTACTGGCTGGTCGTGGTGCTGGTGAGCATCGTCGGCACGCTCATCACAGACGCGCTTACCGACGTCTATGGGGTGCCGCTGCTGGCGTCCACGCTGGTGTTCTCGGCGGCGCTCGCCGGCACGTTCGCACTCTGGTACCGCTCCGAGGGCACCCTGTCGATCCACACGATCACGACCACGCGCCGCGAAGCCTTCTACTGGCTGGCGATCCTCTTCACGTTCTCGCTGGGCACCGCCGCGGGCGACTACCTGTCCGAGGAGGTGGGCCTGGGCTACACCCGCACCGGCCTCATCATCGCCGGCCTCATCGCCTTGACCTGGGTCGCGTACCGGCGGCGCTGGCTGGGCGAGGTCGCCGCCTTCTGGGCCGCCTACGTGATGACCCGCCCCCTGGGCGCGTCGCTCGGCGACTTCCTCACGGCCGCGCCCGACGAGGGCGGCCGAGGTTTCAGCACCACCGCGGTGTCGTGGCTGTTCTTCGCCGCGATCATCGCCCTGGTGGGATGGATGACCGTAGTCCAGCGGCGGGCGCGCGTGCCCGCCTGAGCGTGCGGGGGCCGCCACGATCCCCTGAGCACCCTTCCACACGACTTGTGCACTCCTCCACCCGCGACCTGGAGAGACGTGCGCCGGATGCTCCATCCGAGCCGATGGGGCCCAGCGTTGTGTGGAGGGGTGCACCGCGAAGGTCGCGGCGGGAGGCGGGAGGCGGCGGGCACGGGGCGCCTACGCTCTTTCCATGACCGACCACCTCGAGCACTTGCGCCGCGCCATCGCCGTCTCGCAGTCCGCGCGCGACCACGGCAACCACCCCTTCGGTGCGGTGCTGGTCGACGGCGACGGCCGCATCGTCCT
>NZ_JAHEBP010000088.1 GCF_024642165.1 Demequina sp. | reverse complement strand
CCCACGTGAAGGTCGAGCAGTACATCACCGAGCGGGCCATCGACCAGCCTTTCGACGTGCCGCTGGTGCGTAAGGCGATCGAGGCGGTCACGGCCGACGATCCGGACGCCGTGGTGCTGCCGTACATGATGATGGGCGGCACGGACAACAAGCACCTCGCGTCGATCGGGATAGCGGGCTACGGATTCGCGCCCTTGCGGCTGCCCCCGGAACTCGACTTCCCCGCGCTGTTCCACGGCATCGACGAGCGAGTGCCCATCGAGAGCCTCGAGTTCGGCACCGCCGTGATGGAGAGGTTCCTCGCCGACTGCTGATGTGCGCGCGACGCGCGGCGCCGTCAGGCGTCCTGCGCCGTCCGGTCCCAGGAGGCCAGTGCCGCGTCGAGTCCGCCGACGAGCAGCTCGAAGGACGTGCCGACGTCCTCGGGCAGCCCGAAACCGTGGGACAGCTCGAGTGAGACGAAGCCATGCAGCGCCGCGCGGACGGCGCGTATCGCATGGATGCGGCTGTCGCTCGCGAGCCCGTAGCCGTCGACAATCGCCGCCGCCACGCTGACTGCTTCTCGTGACGCGTCGGACCGCGCCGAGCCCGGTGAACGGGGCGCCGCGACCGTCGCCGCGTAGCGCCCCGGGTGCGCCAGCGCGAAGCCGCGATACGCCCGGGCGACCGCGCGAAGGGCGTCGCCCCGCGTGAGGCCCACGGCCGCCGCCGCCATCGAATGCGCCAGCTCTCGCGTGGCGACCGCCGCGACGTCCTCCCTCAACTCGGCGAGCGAGGAGACGTGCTTGTAGAGGCTGGGCGGCTTCACGCCCAGCCGGGCCGCCAGTACGGTCAGGGAGAGCCCGTCCCAGCCCTCGGCGTCGACCACGTCGAGCGCGCCGGCGACCACGGCGTCCGGCGTGAGGCCCGCCCTAGGCATGCTGCTGCACCGTGCCCAGGAAGCGGACGATCGCATCAACCACCACGTCGGGGCGCTCGGCGTGGGGATAGTGCCCCGCGCCCGCGACCATGAGGACCTCACCGTCCAGGCGCTCGCCGATCCACCGCGCCTCGGCCTCCGGATCGCGGAAGTCGGGGTCGGCGCCGCCCATCACGATCAGCGCCTTGGCGCGCACGTCGCCCAGGCGCCGCTCGCTGGGCGCGTGCGTGGTGCGGGTGGTGCGGGAGAACGCCGTGCGATGTCCCGGTTGACGCATGGAGGCGCGGATGCGGGCGCGGTGCTCGTCGAAGTCGTCGGGCTTGCGCCCGGGGTACAGCGTGGGCAGGTAGGCGTTCCATACGGCGGGGGCCCACGGCCCCGCCATGAGCGCACGGAAGGCGAGGGCCATGACGGGATTGACGGGTGCGTCGCGGACGAAAGGGCCCAGCAGGACGATGCCGGCGACCGCCTCGGGCCTCTCGGCCGCCGCCCAGACGGCGGCGCCTGCTCCCATCGAGTTTCCGAGGATGGTCGCCGGCGCGCCGCCGAGCTCCTCGATGAGGGCGAGGGCGTCCTGGCCAGCGGCGACGTCGTCGTAGCTCGAGAACGTGGCGTCGCTGTCGCCGTGGCCCCGGAGGTCCATGGTGGCGACGCGGAAACCGGCGTGCACGAGGGCCGGAGCGGTGAAGCGGTAGGAGCCGCGCAGCTCACCGATGCCGGGCAGGCACACCACCAGCGGGCCGTGCCCGCTCACGTCGTAGGCGATCGAACCCTCGGGCCGGGTCAGCATGCGGGTCTCGGTGGTGCTGGGCATCGTGGGCCTCCCCTGTGGCTAATGACTATAGCCGCTACGCTAATACGATTAGCCTAGATGTCAAGCGGTAGTCGTGTTGGGTGGCGGAACGGCCGCCCGCGCCCGCCGAAGGCGCCGGCTACGCCGCGTTGGAACGGCGGACGTTCATCACCCGGCGACGCAGCCAGACCCGGCGGGCGCCGCCGATGAACGTCTGGGAGCGAACCAGTTCCCAGCGGCCGTATTCGGCCTGCTCCGTGAGCAGGGTGCGGGTCTCGGCGCGCGTGACCTCCGTGCCGATATCGACCACGCGCCAGTCGTATCTGCTGTCTGGCGGGGTGGCCATCCGTCGCGGTGTGACGACGTGGGCGGGTCCGTGCGATTCGTGGTTCATCTCGCCTCCCATTCAACCTGTTCCCGGGGTACGGTCAATCCCATGAGCTCCAACGCGCAAGAGGCGCTACGACTGCTGGTCGCCGCGTACCAGGAGCACCTCGCCGCCGTGATCGCCCGGCGCGGTGACGCCGACGCTTCGGTCGATGACGCGTACGACGCGCTCGCGGATGCCTTCGACCGGTACGAGGCGGTGCTCGACGTCGAGTTGGGCGAGGCGCTCCCCATGCTGCTCGACGATGCCGACGACGACGACGATGACGACGACGACGACGATGACGATGCCGACGACGAGGAGCTCGACCCGCACGCCGAGGAGGACGAGGACGTCCTCGACGACGACATCGACGACTTCCAACTGAACTGAGCCGGGCTCGGCCCGCCGCTCATCCGCGCGCACGTCTCACCGCAGTGGCGATCCGCGCGCGCCCGCATCATCGCCGCTCCGGGTATCCGAGCTCGATCTCCGAGACCTCGTCGAGTGCGTCGACGATCGCGGGAGGCAGCCGCAGCGTCGCCGCGGACAGTGAGGGCAGGATCTGCTCCGCGGTCCGAGCGCCCACGATCGCCGTCGCGACGAAGGGCTTGGCGAGCACCCAGGCGAGCGCCGTCTCCTGCGCACTGACCCCGAGTCCGCCGGCGGCGATCGCCAGCGCCTCGACGATCGACCCCGCGCGGTCGTCGAGATATGGCTCGACGAACCCGGCCAGGTGCTCGGAGGCCGCGCGCGAGTCCGCCGGGATCGACGTGCGGTACTTGCCGGTGAGGACGCCGCGGCCCAGCGGCGACCATGCCATGACGCCCAGCCCGAGTGCGGCGGCGGCGGGGACCACCTCGCGTTCGATGCCTCGCTGCAGCAGCGAGTATTCGACCTGCGTGGCGGCGAGGGAGGGCCTGCGGCCCGCGAGCGTCGCCATGCGCGCCGTCGCCCAACCCGGGTAGTTCGACACCCCCACATAGCGGGCACGGCCACTGTTGACTGCGATCTCGAGCGCGTGAAGGGTCTCCTCGAGCGGCGTCCCCGCATCGAGCTGGTGCACGAGCCAGATGTCCACGTGGTCCGTTCCGAGCCGCGCGAGCGACGCGTCCAGCGTGTCGAGCATCGTGTCGCGTGACGCGTCGATCACTCCGCCCTTCGCCGTGCGCCGGATCCCCGCCTTGGTGCAGATCTGGACGTCCGAGCGGCTGACGGTTCCGCCGAGCATGTTGCCGATAAGACGCTCCGCGCCGCCGTCCGCGTAGGAGGCGGCCGTGTCGAGCAGCGTGCCGCCGGCGTCGAGGAAGGCGTCGAGCTGGCCGCCGGCCTCGTCCTCGTCGGTGTCGCGGCTCCACGTCATGGTGCCGAGCGCCAGGCGCGAGACCTCGAGGCCGGTGGTGCCGATCCGCGCGCGCTGCATGAGGCGACGCTACCGAAGCACCGGGGCTGAGAAGGTGACGCCACGCCCAGGCACTACTGTGGCGCCATGGGTTGGTGGGAAGCGGTCATCCTCGGTCTCGTTCAGGGCCTCACTGAGTTCCTGCCGATCTCTTCGAGCGCGCACATCAGGGTCGTGGGTCCGCTGCTTCCGCACGGCGCCGATCCCGGCGCGGCGTTCACCGCGATCATCCAGATCGGCACCGAGCTGGCCGTGCTGCTCTACTTCCGCAAGGACATCGCCCGCATCATCGCGGCGTGGTTCCGCGCGCTGCGGGGACGCGATGGCGCGGACGCCAAGGCGCGTCTTGGCGCCCACAACGCGGATGCCCGCATGGGCTGGTGGGTGATCATCGGCTCGCTACCCATCGTGGTGCTGGGCCTCGCCTTCAAGGACTCGATCGAAACCACCTTCCGCAACCTCTATCTCACGGCCGCCGTACTTGCGGGCTTCGCCCTGGTGCTGTGGCTCGCCGACCGCATCGGCGCCAAGCGGCGACCACTGGGGGAGCTCACGCTCAAGGACGCGATCCTGCTGGGTCTCGCGCAGGCGATGGCGCTCATCCCGGGCGTGTCCCGCTCGGGCGGCACCATTTCGATGGGCCTGTTCCTGGGGCTCACGCGGGAGGCGGCCGCGCGCGTCTCCTTCCTGCTCGCGATCCCGGCGGTGCTGGGCTCCGGCTTCTACGAACTCGCCTCCGAATACGACACCCTCCAGGCGCCGGGCGCGCCGGGGCTGGTCAACACGGCGATCGCCGCCGCCGTCGCGTTCGGCGTGGGCTACGTGGTCATCGTCTGGTTCCTGCGGCTCATCACGCACCGCAGCTACCTGCCGTTCGTGATCTACCGGTTCGCCGCCGCGGGCGCCATCGTGGCGCTGCTGGCGACGGGCACCATCGCCGCCACCTAGCCCGGGCTCAGGCCTTGCCGTTGCCCAGGTCGCGGCGGCGCAGGAACTGCTCGAATTCCGCGGCGATCGCATCGCCGGAGGCCTCCGGCAGGCTGGTCTCGTCCATGACGGACTCGAGCTGGGTCACGTGCGCGGCGACCTCCTCGTCCTCCTCGGCCAGCTCGTCGGCGCCTCGCTGCCACGCCTCGACCTCCTCGGGCAGGTCGCCCAATTCGATCGGCTCGCCCAAGAAGCGCTCGAGTTGGGACAGGATCGACACGGTGGCCTTGGGGCTCGGCGGGTGCGCCACGTAGTGCGGCACGCCCACCCAGATCGAGATGACGGTGATGCCCCGCAGCGCGGCCTCGTGGCCCAGCACGCCCAGGATCCCCGTGGGGCCCTCGTAGTCGGAGCGGTCGAGGTCGAACGCCTCCCGCGCCGCCGCGTCCTCGCTGGTCACGAAGGTGGGCAGGGGACGTGTGTGAGGGGCGTCCACCAGCAGGGCGCCGCACGTGATGAGCGTCCTGATGTCGAGCTCCTCGGCGTGGTCGAGGATCTCCCGGCAGAACTGGCGCCACCGCATCGACGGTTCGATGCCGCGCACCAGCGCGATGTCGCGGTCACCCACCCACGGCCCCGCCGCGGCGGAGATCACCGTTCCGGGCCAGGAGATGACGCGCTCGCCGGTCGCGGTGGTCTGCTGCGTGGGGCGGCTCACCTGGAAGTCGTGGTACTCCTCGGGGTCGAGCGTCGCGTACTCGCGGGCGTTCCACGTCGACGAGAGATGGTCGAGCGCGGAGGACGCCGCCGAACCGGCATCGTTCCAGCCCTCGAACGCGGCGATCATCACGGACTGGTCGGCGGCCAGGGCGGCAGGGTCGCTCTCGGAGCTCATTCAGCCAGCCTAGACTGGCCGCATATGAATGAGAAGGCGACGCCCCCGGCCGCGGTGCTGTGGGACATGGACGGCACGCTGATCGACTCGGAGCCGTACTGGATCGGGGCGGAGACCGAGTTGGCCTCTCGCTTCGGCGTCGAGTGGACCCACCAGGACGGGCTCGCGCTCGTGGGCAACCCGCTGACCGTCTCGGCACAGGCGATGATCGATCGCGGCGTCGAACTGGATCCGGCAGACGTCATCAACTACCTGCTCGCCCGAGTCACCGCGCGGGTGCGGGAGCGGACGCCATGGATGGACGATGCGCGGGCCCTGTTGGATGCCGTGGTGTCCGCCGGGATCCCCTGCGCGCTGGTCACCATGTCCTACTCGATGCTCGCCGATGCCTTCGTCTCGCGCGCGCCTGACGCCTTCGCCGTGGTGGTCTCGGGCGACCAGGTCACGCACGGCAAGCCGCATCCGGAGCCGTACCTGACGGCCGCCGCGCGGCTGGGTGTGCCGATCGGGCGCTGCGTCGCGATCGAGGACTCGCCGTCGGGCGTCGGCTCGGCCTATGCCTCGGGCGCCGCGACCATCGGGGTGCGGCGGCTCACGCCCATTCGACACCGCCCCGGGCTGAGCCGCGTGCGCTCGCTCGAAGGAATCGACGTCGCCATGCTCGGCCGCATGGTCGAGGGGCACGTGATCGATGAGCTCGGAGCGTCGGTCTGACGCGATCGGCGGTCAGGCGGTCGCGGGTCGCACGCCGAGGGCACGCTCGACGGCATCGGGATCCAGCGGCGGTTCGATGCCGCCGAACTCGGGGCACTGCTCCGTGAAGCTGCACCATCCGCAGAGCGGCGAGCGCTGCGGGCGGAACCGCCCGGCGGTGGCGGCCGCCGTGATCTCCGCCCACACCTCGCGGATCTCGTGTTCGACCTGGGCGATGTCGTCGCCCGTGGGCCGGATCTCGAGACGCCCCCCGTCGCGCAGGAACAACAGTTGCAGCACCGCCGGCCGGCGCTGGCGAAGCCGCTCGACCACGAGCGCGTAGAAGCGCATCTGGAAGCGCTCCTTGCGCTCGCCGTAGCGCGGGTCAGGGGTCTTGCCCGTCTTGTAGTCGACGATTCGGATGGATCCGTCGGGGGCGATGTCGATACGGTCGACGATGCCCCGCAGCAGGGGCCCGTCCTCCAGCTGCACCTCGATGAACTCCTCCCGCCCCGCGGGCTCCAGCCGCTGCGGATTCTCCAGGTCGAAGTAGGTGGCGAGTCGCTGGCGACCCTCGGCCAGCCACGCCGACTCGGAGGGGGCGTCCGCGTGGAGCGCCGCCAGCCCCGCATCCTTGGCGAGCATGGCGCGCCACTCCGGCTCCAAGCGACCCTGTGCCGCCTCGACGGTGCGGTCCTGAGCCGGGAGGTCGAAGAGCCGTTCCAGCACCGTATGGACCAGCGTGCCCAAGGTCGCGGCGGCGGACGGCGGCTCCGGCAGCCGGTCCACCGTGCGATAGCGGAACAGGAGCGGGCACTGGCGGAAGTCGCCCGCCCGCGAGGGCGACAGCGCGGGCTTGCGAGGCATGGGCCCACCCTAGGCGCACCGGCGGACACTCGATGCGGGACGGCGTCCCCGTCGGCCACTACCGTGGGGCCATGGACAAGCCCCGCACGCGCGGCATCTCGCTGGGACGCGTGCTGGGTGCGCGCGTGGTGCTCAGCCCGTCGACCCTGGTGATGGCCCTCATCCTCGCGGTCTTCTACGCGATGGGGGAGGACGGCCTCAGCCAGCAGGGCTTCGCGATCGGCCTCGCGGTCGCGGTGCTGCTGTTCGTCTCCGTCTTCATCCACGAACTCGCGCACACCATCGCAGCCCGTGGCTTCAAGCGCGAGGTCGATGAGATCGTGCTGACGTTCTTCGGCGGCCACACCCAGTTCCGCAGCGCCGACCCGCGGCCCGTGGAGATCGGCGTGATCGCCGCCGCAGGGCCGGTGTCCAACGCCCTCGTGGGCGGCCTCGCCCTCGCCGTCGCCGGGCCGCTCGACGGGATGGCCGGACGCATCGTCACCTATGCGGGCATCCTCAATCTGATCCTCGCCGGATTCAACGCGCTGCCGGGCTCCCCGCTCGATGGCGGACGCGTGGTCAACGCCATCGTGTGGGGCATCTCGGGCGACCGCTGGAAGGGCCATCGGTGGGCCGCGCACGGCGGGCGGATCGTCGCCGTCGTCACCGTGGCGATCGCAGTGGGCGTCCCGCTCGCCACCGGTCGCACACCCCAGCTCGTGACGGTCATCTGGGCGGTGTTCCTCTTCGCCGTGATCTGGCCGGCGGCCTCCGCGGAGCTTCGGGCGGCCACGGTCCTCGGCCGCCGGCAGGGCATCACCGCGATGTCGCTGGCAGCCACGGCGGTGGGCGTCACCTTCGACGCGACCGTCGCCGAGGCGCGGTCGCTCGCGCAGGCCGCGGGTGCGCGCGAGGTGGTGGTCCTGGCCGCCGACGGCCAGGCCGCCGGTCACTTCCCGGTGGCTCTCACCGACGTGGTGCCGGAGGCGGACCGCGCCACCACCTCGCTGGCGTCCGTCACCATGCCCGTGGTGCGCGGCGCGGAGATCCCCGCGACGGCCATGGGCGAGGGCTTGGTCGAGGCCGTGATGCCGTGGATGGGCCGCACCGATGTGGTGGTGGTCACGGATGACGGCATGCCGGTGGGCGTCGCACGCCTCGAGGACGTGCGGGCCGCGCTCACTTGACCCGGGCGTCGGCTGACACCTGCATCGTCCGACCGTTTCATCCTCCGTCGCCCCCGGCAGACGGGACGATGCGGCGCCACCGAGGCCGATCCTGGCTCCCCGCGGGCGGCCTAGACTTGGCCCCATGACCCCACCCCCTGCCGTCGGCGCCGACGAGCGCCGCGGCCCGCTGCGTGCGGGAGACCGCGTCCAGCTCACGGACCCCAAGGGCCGGCACCACACCATCGTCCTCACGGAGGGCAAGGCGTTCCACACGCACCGCGGGCTGTTCCAGCACGACGACGTGATCGGCCGGCCCGAGGGCACGGTGATCCGCAACACCGCCGGCATCGACTACCTGGTGCTGCGGCCGCTCCTGAGCGACTTCGTGCTGTCCATGCCGCGCGGAGCCGCCGTGGTCTACCCGAAGGACGCGGGCCAGATCATCCAGATGGCGGACATCTTTCCCGGCGCCCGCGTGGTCGAGGCCGGGGTGGGCTCGGGCGCGCTGACGATGTCCCTGCTGC
>NZ_JAHEBP010000009.1 GCF_024642165.1 Demequina sp. | reverse complement strand
ACCTCGGGGTCGCCGCCACCCAGGAGCAGGTGATCGAGGCGTTCGGCGAGCGGCTCGCGGCGATCATCGGCGCACATCGCAACGCCCGGGTCTGGCTGTCCAAGCACGGCAACAAGCTGGAACCGCTGGGCTTCCCCGGCGCCGTGTATCAGGTCGACACGGGGGAGAACCACTCGGGCAAGTCCCTGCAGGGGATGGCGCGGCCGGTGGGCCGAGCGCTGGCCCGGGACTTCGGGGTGCCCCGCCCGCGGTCCGCGTGGGCGGCGTGGCGCAGCGCCTACGCGCCCGCCGAGATCGCGTTCACCCTGCGGGAGCGTCGCGAGAAGCGGCGCAAGGCTCGCGCGGAGGGCTGAGCGAGCACCGCGGGCGATACTGTCGCCTGCATCGACGTCGGAGGGATCGACATGGCCTGGCGGATGCCCGCGGAGACCGCCCCGCATGACCGCACCTGGATGGCGTTCCCGCGCGAGGGTGCCACGCTGGGCGCCCACGACGCGGATCGAGACGAGGGCTACGCGGCGTGGGTGGACGTCGCGCACGCCGTCGCGCGGTTCGAGCCGGTGACCATGGTCGTGGACCCGTCCGAGACCGCCCGCGCGCGGCGGATGCTGGACGCCGGGATCGAGATCCTGGAGGCCCCGCTCGACGAGTTCTGGATGCGCGACGTGGGCCCCACCTTCGTCCTGGACCCCGACGCCCCCGGGGTGCTGGGCGCGGTCGACTGGACCTTCAACGGCTGGGGTGCGCCCGAGTGGGCCGTCTGGGAGCTCTCCGCTCGGCTCGGCCGCGTGGTGGCGGAGGCCGCGGGGGCTGTCCTGGTGCCCAGCGACCTGGTCAACGAGGGCGGCGGCGTCCACGTCGACGGCGCCGGCACCGTCCTGCTCACGGAGACGGTGCAGCTCGATCCGCGCCGCAACCCGGGCGCGACGCGCGCGACGGTCGAGGCGGAGATGGCGCGCACGCTGGGCGCGACGCACGCGATCTGGCTCCCGCGCGGGCTTGCCCGCGACTACGACGCGTTCGGCACCAACGGCCACGTCGACATCGTCGCCGCGCTCGCGTCGCCCGGGCGGCTGCTGCTCCACGCCCAGACGGATCCCGGGCATCCCGACTACGAGGTGTCCTCGCAACTGCGCGACCTCCTCAAGCGCGAGGTCGACGCCGCCGGCCGGTCGCTGGAGATCGTGGACCTGCCCGCCCCGCCCGTGCTCGAGGACGCGCACGGCTTCGTGGACTGGAGCTACGTCAACCACTACGTGGTGAACGGGGGAGTGATCGCCTGCGGCTTCGGGGACGATGCGGCGGACGCTCGGGCGCGCGAGGTCCTGGCGGACGCGTACCCGGGGCGCGAGGTGGTCACCGTCGACGCGCGACCCATCTTCGCGCGCGGCGGCGGCATCCACTGCATCACGCAGCAGCAGCCCAGCACGGAGGCGGCCGCATGATAGACGTGGTCGAGGCCTCGATCGCGGACCTGCGGCGCGCCCTCGCGACGGGTGCCGCCACCAGCGAGCAGCTGGTGCGCGCCTACCTGGCCCGGATCGACGCCTACGACCGGCCCGGCACCGTGACGGCGCTCAACGCGGTGGTGGTCGACAACCCCGCCGCCATCGCCGAGGCGCGCGCGTCCGACGCCCGCCGCGCGCGCGGCGAGGCGATCGGCCCGCTCGACGGCATCCCGTACACCGCGAAGGACTCCTACCTGGTGCGCGGGCTCACGGCCGCGGCGGGCAGCCCCGCATTCGCCGGGTTGGTCGCCCAGCGCGACGCGTTCACCATCTCCCGCCTGCGCGCCGCCGGCGCGATCTGCTTGGGGCTCACGAACATGCCGCCCATGGCCAACGGCGGCATGCAGCGCGGGCTCTACGGCCGCGCGGAGAGCCCCTACAACGCCGACTACCTCACCGCCCCCTTCGGGTCCGGATCCTCGAACGGCTCGGGCACGGCGACCGCCGCGTCGATGTGCGCGTTCGGGCTGGGCGAGGAGACGTGGTCGAGCGGGCGCGGCCCGGCGTCGAACAACGCGCTGTGCGCGTACACGCCGTCGCGTGGAGTGATCTCCGTGCGTGGCAACTGGCCGCTGGTGCCCACCATGGACGTGGTGGTGCCGCAGACCCGCACCATGGCGGACCTTCTCGAGGTGCTCGACGTGGTGGTGGCGGACGATCCCGAGACGCGCGGCGACCTGTGGCGCGCGCAGCCGTGGGTGGAGATCCCGGAGGCCTCCGCCCTCCGCCCGCGCTCGTACGCGGCGCTGGCGGTGGGGTCCCGCGCCGCGCTCGCCGGGCTGCGCATCGGCGTGCCCCGCATGTACGTGGGAGCCGATCCCGATGCCGGCACCTCGCCGGCGCCGGGCATCGGCGGCCCTACCGGCCGCCGCATCGTCCCGAGACCTACGCTGCTCGAACTGTGGGCGGACGCTCGACGGGACCTCGAGCGCGCGGGCGCCACCGTGGTCGAGGTGGATCTGCCGGCGGTCTCGAACTACGAGGGCGACCGCCCCGGCGCGCCCACCATCGCCACCCGCGGGCTGGTGCCGGCCGCGTACCTGCGACGCGAGATCGTCGACCTGTCGGCGTGGGCCTGGGAGGACTTCCTGGGTGCGAACGGCGACCCGGCCTTCGGCAGCCTCGCGGACGTCGACGGCGCCCACATCTTCCCGCGGCCGGCCGGCGCCCTTCCCGACCGCTACGACGGCTTCGACGACGACATCGCCGTCTACCCGGAGGTGGTGCGCGCCGGACTCCCCGCATCGTTCCTCGACATCCCCGGGCTCGAGGCCGGCCTGCGGGGGCTCGAGGAGACGCGGCGCGTGGACCTGGAGGAGTGGATGGACGGCCTGGGCCTCGACGCGATTGCCTTCCCGGCGGTGGCCGACGTGGGCGCCGCGGACATGGACGTGAACCCCGAATCGGCCCAGGCGGGGTGGCGCAACGGCGTCTGGGTCGCGAACGGGAACCTGGCGATCCGCCATCTGGGCATTCCCACGGTGACGGTGCCCCTGGGGACGATGCGCGACATCGGCATGCCCGTGGGGCTCACCTTCGCCGGACGCGGCTATGACGACGCCGCGCTGCTGCGCCTGGCCGCCGGGTTCGAGGCGACGGGCGCGCGGCGGGAGGAGCCCCCGCGCACCCCGCGCCTGTGAGGCGGCCGCCGGGCCGTCAGTCCAACGTGTCGATCGCGGAGCGCATGGTCCGCAGCTGGTCGTGGATGGCCGGGGGGACCCGCTCGCCGTAGGAGTCGAGGAACGCCTTCGCATCCTCCGCCTCCGCCGTGAGGGCGCCGCGGTCGAGCGCGAAGAGCGCGCCCCAGTCCTGGTCGCCCACGCCTGCCGCGGCGTGGTCGATCGAGCCCTCGGCGGGGACGTAGCCGAACGGACCCTCGACGGCCTCCGCACGGCCCTCGAGCCGCTCGAGGATCCAGGCCAGGACGTGGATGTTCTCGCCGAACCCGGGCCAGAGGAAGCGGCCGTCCGCGCCCTTACGGAACCAGTTGACCTGGAACACGGCCGGCGCGCCGCCCGCCACGTCCGCGGCCGCGCCCACGTCGAGCCAGTGGCGCCAGTGGTCGGCCATGTGGACGCCGCAGAACGGGAGCATCGCGAACGGATCGCGGCGCAGCTCGCCCACCGTGCCCTCGGCGGCGGCCGTGCGCTCCGAGGCGAGCGTGGCGCCCATGAACATGCCGTGCTCCCAGTCGCGGGCCTGCGCCACGAGCGGCACGTTGGTGGCGCGGCGGCCTCCGAAGATCACGGCGTCCACCACCACTCCGGCGGGGTCGTCCCAGTCGTCCGCGATGGTGGGGCACTGGGCGGCCGCGACGGTGAAGCGCGAGTTGGGGTGGGCCGCGGGCCGGCCCGAGTCGGGGGTCCAGTCCTGTCCGGTCCAGTCAGTGAGGTGTGCCGGCGGCTCGTCCGTGAGTCCCTCCCACCACACGTCGCCGTCGTCGGTGAGTGCGACGTTGGTGAAGACAGTGTCCCGTTCCATGGTGTCGATCGCGACGGGGTTGGTCGAGCGGCCCGTGCCGGGCGCGACGCCGAAGAAGCCCGCCTCGGGGTTGATCGCCCGCAGCCTGCCGTCGGGTCCGGGGGCGAGCCAGGCGATGTCGTCCCCCAGGGTCTCGACGGTCCAGCCGGGCACCGTGGGCTGCAGCATGGCGAAGTTGGTCTTGCCGCACGCGCTGGGGAACGCCGCCGCCACGTGGAAGACGCGTCCGCGGGGGTTGGTGACCTTGAGCAGCAGCATGTGGGCCGCGAGCCAGCCCTCGTCCTGGCCGATCGCGCTCGCGATCCGCAGCGCGAACGCCTTCTTGGCGAGGATCGCGTTCCCGCCGTACGCCGAGCCGTAGGACCAGATCTCGCGGGTCGCCGGGAACTGGCAGATGTACTTGGTGTCGCTGCAGGGCCAGGCGACGTCCTCCTGGCCGGCGGCCAGCGGGGCGCCCACGGAGTGCGCCGCCGGCACCCACGAGGTGTCCGGGCCGATCTGCTTCAGCGCCGCGGTGCCCATGCGCGTCATCGTCCCCATGCTGGCGACCACGTACGGCGAGTCGGTGACCTGAACGCCGTAGCGGGTGAGCGGCCCGCCTACCGGGCCCATGGCGAAGGGCACCACGTACATGGTGCGGCCGCGCATCGTCCCCCGGAAGAGTCCGTGGAGCGTCTCGCGCATCCCCGACGGCGGCGCCCAGTTGTTGGTGGGGCCCGCGTCCTCCTTCTTGTCGGTGCAGATGAAGGTGCGGGACTCCACGCGGGCCACGTCGCTCGGGTTCGAGCGGGCGAGGTAGCTGCCCGGGCGCTTCACCGGGTCCAGCTCGATCAGCGTGCCGGAGTCGAGCAGGGTCGCGATGAGTCCGCGCCGCTCGGCGGCGGAGCCATCGCACCACACCACGCTGTCGGGTTCCGTGAGGGCCGCCATGCGTTCGACCCAGGCGACGATGCGCGGGTCGGCGATGGCGGGCGCGGCGTCCTTGCTGGTGTGGTGGTCCGTGACGGTCATGGTTGCTCCAGGCTGATCGGTTCACGACGACGGCAACTGTCGCCTGATTTCGACGTTAGGGGAAGACGCGGCGCCCTCCGCCCCAATTCGTGCGTGAAATTTGGCAATTCTTTCGATATTGTGAAGAACGTGCCCGATCTCGCCACCCTTGGCCGCCGCATCCGCCACTACCGCACCGCCGCGGGCCTCACGCTCGACGAGCTGGGGCGCGACGTCGACGTCGCCCAGAGCCAGCTGTCCCTCATCGAGAACGGCCGCCGCGAGCCCCGGCTGACCCTGCTCACCGCGATCGCGGCCCGGCTCGGGGTCACCGTGGGGGAGCTGCTCGACGCCTCGCCGCCGAGCCCGCGCGCGGCGATGGAGATCGAGCTCGAGCGCGCGCAGGTGGGTGCGTCCTATCGCGAGCTGGGCCTTCCCGAGGTGAGGCCGTCCCGCGGGATGCCGGATGACGTGCTGAGGGCGCTCGTGGGGCTCCATCGCGAGATCGACCGGCGGGCGAGGCTCGCGATCGCCACCCCGGAGGAGGCGCGGCGCGCCAACACGCGGCAGCGCCTGCGGATGCAGCGCATGGACAACTACCTGCCCGAGATCGAGAGGCTCGCGCAGGACGATGTGGGCGCCGTGGGGCACACGGGCGGAGCGCTCACCCACCGGACGGTGAGCCTCATGGCGGAGCGGATCGGCCTGTCGATCGTGCACGTCGCGGATCTGCCCCACTCGGCGCGGTGCGTGCTCGACCTCGAGAGCGGGCGCATCTACATCCCGCCGGCGTCCATTCCCGGCGGCCACGGCCTGCGCTCGCTCGCGCTGCAGGCAATGGCGCACGTGCGGCTCGGACACGGTGAACCCGTCGACTACGAGGACTTCCTGCGTCAGCGTCAGGACGCGAGCTACTACGCCGCAGCGTGCCTCATGCCCCGCGATCCGGCCGTCGCGTTCCTCGAGCGCGCCAAGCAGGAGCGGGACATCGCGATCGAGGACTTCCGCGACGCGTTCGGAGTCACGCACGAGGCCGCCGCGCTGCGTTTCACCAACCTCGCGACGGCGTCCCTGGGCATCCGGCTGCACTTCCTGCGCGTCGCCGGCGACGGCGCGGTGGTCAGGGCGTACGAGAACGACGGCCTGCCGCTCCCGGTCGACGCCACGCGATCCACGGAGGGGCAGATCGTGTGCCGTCACTGGAGCGCACGCATGGCGTTCGCCCGTTCGACGCGCACCACGGAGTACTACCAGTACACGGACACCCCCGTGGGAACCTTCTTCGAGGCCACGCAGACGGGCACCACCGAGGCGGAGGAGTTCTCCATCACGCTGGGGGTTCCGTACCAGGAGTCACGGTGGTTCCGGGGTCGGGAGTCGACTCAGCGCGCGGCGTCGCGCTGCCCCGACCTCAGCTGCTGCCGGCGCCCGCAGGGCGACGTCGCCGAGCGGTGGGCGGGCCGGGCCTGGGCCAGCGCCCGCGTCCATGCGCACATCTTCTCGCCGCTGCCTCAGGGGACGTATCCCGGCGTCGATGACCGCGAGCTCTACGACTTCCTGGAGTCGCACGCGGCGGACGGCGACCGGCCGGCGGATTAGCCGAGCAGGCCCCAGACCGCGGCGGCGGTCCCCAGCAGGATCAGCGCGATTCCGATCGGGTCGAGGCCGCGGGTGACCGAGGACTCCTCGCCGCCCGTGGGCCCGTCCGGATGCGCCTGCTGCCATGCGCGCCAGCGGTCCCGCACCATCGCCGCGGCGTCGCCGGACGGCGTGCCCACGCGGTCGCCCGGGCGCAGCGGCGCGGCCCCGCCCTCGACGCTCACGTCCGTCCCCGTTTTGGCGATGTCCTTCTGGATACGGTGCGACTGCGCGGCGCCCGGGGCCGGCGCGGCGAATGCGCCCGCCTTGCGGCCGTCGTCGCCGATCGCCTCGAGCGTCCACCGGGTGTCGAGCGCGCTCAGGCGCGCGAACGGCACGGTCGCGGTGGTGAGGATGTTGTGCATCTCGACGCGCTCGTCGGTGACCGCCACGTGCGGCCGCAGGAACGATGCGGTGCCGAAGGCGGCGACGGCCGCACCGACCGCGAAGGTGCCGCGGGCCTGGTCGAAGCCGCCGCCCAGCAGGGGCAGCAACGCGACGATGGCGCCGACGCCGATGGCGATGTAGCCCCAGACATAGGACGAGCGCGGGCGGTAGATCTGCATGCGGACATGGTCCCACGCGCCGGTGCCGCGCCGCTGTGGGCCCGCCGCTGTGGGCCCGCCGCGCGTCAGCCTTGGCGGGCCCGGTGGGCCGCCTGCGCGGCACGGTTCGTGCAGGTGATGCTGCAGTACTTGCGCGAGCGGTTGCGGGAGAGGTCGAAGACCACGCCCCCGCAGTCCTCCATGGCGCAGCGCGAGAAGCGCTCGAAATCGTCCGCGCGGATCACGTCGATCATGGCCATCGCCGTGTCGACCAGGATGCGCTCGTCCAGCGGCTGATCGTCGGACGTCGCATGGATGTGCCAGTCGAGCCCGCCGTGGCGCACCAGCCGGGGGATCACGTGCTGGCGTTCCAGGATCGCGTTGACCAGCGGAACCGCGTCCTCGCGGGTCGCCGTGAACAGCGTGCGCAGCGGTGTGCGGATGGCGCGCACCGGTGCGAGGTCCGCGGCGGTAGGCCGCCGCCCGGTGTAGCCGAAGCGGTCGAAGAACTCGATCAGGTGGTCGAGCGAGGTGAGGGTGTCGGGGTCGAGCTCCGAGTTCGACAGGTACACGCCGGCCTCGAGGGCCTCGGCCGTGTCATTGGCGAACGTCATTTTGACACATTACCACTTCGGGTCTAACGTCAGGTGTCATGACGCCTTTGACTCATGACACGATCCGACCGAGCCGCGTCTCAGGACTCCTCTTCGCGCTTCTCTCGGCCGGCGCCTTCGGCCTGTCCGGAAGTCTCGGACGGGCGCTCTTCGACGCGGGATGGACGGCCGGCTCCGCCACCCTGGTGCGCGTCGCGATCGCGGCCGTGGTGCTCGCCGTGCCCGCCATCGTCGCCCTGCGCGGCCGGTGGCACCTGCTCCGCCGGGCGGCGGGCACCGTGATCGCGTACGGCGTGTTCGCCGTCGCCGGCGCCCAGCTCTTCTACTTCCTCGCCGTCGGTCACCTCGAGGTGGGCGTGGCGTTGCTGATCGAGTACATGGCGCCCGTGGTCGTGGTCGGCTGGCTGTGGGCGACCCGCGGGCAGCGCCCGGGACTGCTCACCCTGCTGGGCGCGACCGTCGCGGTGGGCGGCCTGGTGCTGCTGCTCGGGCTGCTCAGCGGCGGCGTCCAGGTCGACGCCGTGGGCGTGGGCTGGGCACTGCTCGCCATGGTGGGCGCCGCGGTGTACTTCGTGATCTCGGGAGACACGTCGACGGGACTGCCGCCGGTGACGCTCGCCTGGGGCGGGCTGGTGGTGGCGCTCGCGATCCTTGGGCTCGCCGCCGTGAGCGGGTTGCTGCCCATGTCCGTCAGCGCCTCACCCGTGCGGCTGCTGCCGTTCGAGCTGCCGTGGTGGGGCGCCGTGCTGCTCCTGGGTGTCGTGACGGCTGCCGTCGCCTACGTGGCCGGCATCGCCGCGACCCGTCGGCTGGGCGCCCGGCTCGGGTCCTTCGTCGCGCTGCTCGAGGTGGTCGCGGCGGCCGGATTCGCATGGGTGCTGCTGGGGCAGGCCCCCGCGGCCATCCAGTTCGCCGGCGCCGGGCTCATCCTGGTGGGAGTGGTGCTGATCCGGCTGGGGGAGCCCGCCGCAGACCCGAGTACCGCGGACGTGCCCACCGCCGCCCTGCCCGATGCCCACGAGCCCGCTGGGTTCCCGCATCGTCCCGCCGTCGACGCCTCGCCGGCGCCCATTCCGTCCTGACCTCCGCCCCAGCGGCACCCGTCCGAACGCCCGCTCGACACACCCGGTATCATGGGATGCCGGTCCACGTCGGATCGCCATCCCCCTGATATCGAAACGAGTTCCCGCATGCCCCTGCGCTCCGACCTGCGCAATGTCGCCATCGTCGCCCACGTCGACCACGGCAAGACCACCCTCGTCGACGCCATGCTGGTGCAGGGCGGCGCCTACGGCGATCACGCCCACGTCGAGGACCGCGCGATGGACTCCGGCGACCTCGAGCGTGAGAAGGGCATCACCATCCTCGCGAAGAACACGGCGATCCGTTACACCGGAGCCGCCGCGGGTCCCGACGGCGTGACCATCAACGTCATCGACACGCCCGGCCACGCGGACTTCGGCGGCGAGGTCGAGCGCGGCCTGAGCATGGTCGACGGCGTGGTGCTCCTGGTCGACGCGTCCGAGGGCCCGCTTCCCCAGACCCGGTTCGTGCTCCGCAAGGCGCTGGCGGCCCACCTGCCCGTGATCATCGTGGTCAACAAGGTGGACCGCCCCGACTCCCGCATCTCCGATGTCGTGGACGAGACGCACGACCTCCTGCTGGGCCTGGCGTCCGACCTTCACGACGAGGTCCCGGACCTCGACGTCGACGCGCTCCTCGAGGTTCCCGTGGTGTTCGCCTCGGCGAAGGCGGGCATCGCGTCGCTCGAGCAGCCCGAGGACGGCACGCTGCCGGCCGGCGAGAACCTCGAGCCGCTGTTCAAGGTGATCATGGAGCGCATCCCGGCGCCGAGCTACGACGAGGGAGCCCCGCTTCAGGCGCACGTCACCAACCTCGACGCGTCCCCGTTCCTGGGCCGCCTCGCCCTGCTGCGTGTGTACAACGGCACGCTGCGCAAGGGCCAGCAGGTGGCCTGGGCGCGCGCGGACGGCTCGCTCAAGCAGGTCAAGATCACCGAGCTGCTCGAGACCAAGGGCCTCGATCGGGTCCCCGCCGAGAGCGCCGGCCCCGGCGACATCGTCGCGGTCGCCGGCATCGAGGACATCACCATCGGCGAGACGCTCACCGACCTGGAGAACCCGAAGCCGCTGCCCCTCATCACGGTCGACGACCCGGCCATCTCGATGACCATCGGCATCAACACCTCGCCGCTGTCCGGCCGCGTCAAGGGCGCCAAGGTCACCGCGCGTCAGGTCAAGGACCGCCTCGAGAAGGAGCTGGTGGGCAACGTCTCCATCCGCGTGCTCCCGACCGAGCGCCCCGACGCCTGGGAGGTCCAGGGGCGCGGCGAGTTGGCGCTCGCCATCCTGGTCGAGCAGATGCGCCGCGAAGGTTTCGAGCTCACCGTGGGCAAGCCTCAGGTGGTCACCCGCGAGGTGGATGGGCGGATCCACGAGCCGATGGAGCACATGACCATCGACGTCCCCGAGGAGCACCTGGGTGCCGTGACGCAGCTCCTCGCGAGCCGCAAGGGCCGCATGTCGTCGATGTCGAACCACGGCACCGGCTGGGTGCGCATGGAGTTCATCGTGCCGGCGCGCGGCCTGATCGGCTTCCGCAGCACGTTCCTCACCGACACCCGCGGCACGGGCATCGCGTCTTCGATCGCACACGGCTACGAGGCGTGGACCGGGGCCATCGAGTACCGGACCAACGGCTCGCTGGTCGCGGACCGCGCCGGCGCCGTGACCTCCAACGCCCTGATGGCGCTCCAGGACCGCGGCACGTTCTTCGTGGGCCCCACCGAGGAGACCTACGAGGGCATGGTGGTGGGCGAGAACTCGCGCAACGAGGACATGGACGTCAACATCACCAAGGAGAAGAAGCTCAACAACATCCGCTCCTCCACCAGTGAGGAGCTGGAGCGCATGGCGCCGCCCCGCCGCCTCACGCTCGAGGAGTCCCTCGAGTTCGCCCGTGAGGACGAATGCGTCGAGGTGACCCCGGAGAAGGTGCGCATCCGCAAGGTGATCCTGGACCAGACCGAGCGGGCTCGCGCCACGTCGCGCGCGAAGCGCCAGAACGCCTGATCCCGCACCTACCATGGTCCGCATGGTTCGCGCCGCCTCGTCACTCGCCGTGATCGCCGCCATGGGCGTGGTCACGGCGATGGTGGGCGCGGGCGCGCACCGGGCCCTCGGGGGGTGGGGAGTGACGCTGTGCCTCGCTCTCATGGCCGCCTCGAGCGTGTTCGCGCGCGCCTGGCGAGGGTTCCTGGGCCTCGCGATCATGGGCGCAGCCTGGGTCGCGGTCACCCTGGTGCTCGCGGCCCCCGGGCCCGGCGGCTCGCTGCTGATCGCGCAGGACGGGTTGGGCTTGACGTGGGTGTACGGCGGCGCCGCGATGTTCGTCATCGCCGCCGTGCTGCCGGGCCGGCTGCTGGTGGGCGACGACGAACGGGGGCGAAGTGGCAACGGACGCTGAGACCGGGACCGGCGAGCACCAGGCCTGGCCTGATGCGGACCATGCGGTGGGGGACGATGCGGTGGTCGAGCAGGCTCCCGAGCGCCAGGTGCACTGGGGCCGGTGGGTCGCGCTGGTCGTGGTCGTCCTGCTTGGCGCCGGGTACCTGGGCACCGCCGTGTATGCGGCCGGCCGCATCCCCGCCGGCACGTTCGTGCTCGGGGTCGACATCGGCGGCCTGGGCCGTGCCGCGGCCGTCGAGGCGCTCGCGCCGGCCGTGACCGAGGTGGGCACCACCCCGGTCATCCTCACCGCCGAGGAGCGCTCCGCGAGCATCGTCCCGGACGACTCGGGGCTCGTCGCCGACGCGGACGCCACGGTGGACTCGCTCATGCGCTTCAGCCTCAACCCCTACGACATCCTCCGGACGTTCACCGGCCGCCGCGTGGACCTGGTCCCGGTGACCACCGTCGACGAGGACGCCCTGGTCGCGGCGGTCGAGGCCACGGGCGAGACGCTCGACGTCCCCGCGCAGGACGCAGGCGTGATCGTGGCCGAGACGGGCGCCTCGGGCGAACCCGCCGTGGACGGCGAGGCGGTCGATGCCGAGGCGACGGCCGCGGGCCTCGCCGCCGCCTGGCCCGTCGACACGTTCCCCGCCGTGACAGCGCCCGCGCCCGCCCAGATCTCCACCGCCGACGCGGAGACGTTCGCCGCCGAGCTCAATGCGGACGTCCTGGCCGGGGAGGTCGCCATGACCGGACCCAATGGCGACGCGACGGTGACCTCCGAACAGCTCACCCGCTTCGGCTCGGTGGTCGCGATCGAGGGCGCCCTGGCGCTGACGATCGACGGCGAGCCGCTCGCCGCCGAACTGGAATCCGCCGATCCCACCCTGGTGAGCGCGGCCTCCTCCGCATCGTTCCGTTTCGATGCCAACCACGCGCTCAAGACGGTGGAGTCCCAGCCGGGTCGCGCGATCGACGGGGCGCTGCTGGGCGACGCCGTGGTCGCCGCCGCGACGTCGGCGGACCGCGCGGGCGAGCTTCCGTACAAGGAGACCGAGCCCGCCATCACGAGCGACGAGCTGGGCGTCTCCGACTTCACCAAGAAGGTTGCGGGCTTCGCGACGCCGCTCACGCCCGAGCCGATCCGAACCAAGAACCTGGTCCGCGGCGCCGAGCTGATCACCGGTCAGGTGGTCCAACCGGGCGACACGTTCTCGCTTCTCGGCGCCCTCAGCCCGATCACCGCGGAGAACGGGTTCTACCCGGCCCACGTGATCGTCGACGGATTCATCTCCGACGGCATCGGCGGCGGGCTGTCGCAGATGGCCACCACGCTGTACAACGCCTCGTACTTCACCGGCCTGGAGGACGTCGAGCATCGTCCGCACTCGAAGTACTTCTCGCGCTATCCCGCGGGCCGCGAGTCGACCATCTACATCGGGTCGATCGACGTCAAGTTCAAGAACAACACGCCCTTCGCGCTGGTGCTGAGCTCGTACGTGACCGGCGGGGAGCTCCACGTCGACGTCTGGTCCACCCCGTACTTCACGGTCAAGACCTCGGCGTCGCCGCGCAGCAACGTCAAGAAGGCGACCACCGTGGAGTCGGACCACGAGGGGTGCATCAACACGCCCATCGGGGCGGACGGGTTCACCATCACCAATACCCGCGAGGTGTTCCTCAAGGGCGACCTGGTGGACAAGAAGTCCTACACCTGGACCTACAAGCCCAACGACGGCGTGAGGTGCGTCTAGCGGGCACGATGCGGTCGCCCCGGTGACCCTTACCCGTCGCCCGCGAGGCGGTCTCCGGGGTGGGTCTCGCCTGTATGATGGCGGCGTCCCTAAGGCCCCGAGGATGGAGGAGGCGCCGTGACGTACGTCATCGCCCTGCCGTGTGTCGACGTCAAGGACAAGGCGTGCATCGACGAGTGTCCGGTCGACTGCATCTACGAGGGCGAGCGCATGCTCTACATCCACCCGGATGAGTGCGTCGACTGCGGCGCCTGCGAGCCGGTGTGCCCCGTCGAGGCCATCTACTACGAGGACGATGTGCCGGACAAGTGGGCCGACTACTACGGCGCCAACGTCGAGTTCTTCTCGGAGATCGGCTCTCCGGGTGGCGCGGCCAAGATGGGTCTGATCGAGCACGACCACGACCTCATCAAGTCGCTGGCCCCCCAGAACGGCTGACCCGGGCGCATGGGCCTCAGCCCGCGCTCGCTTCCCGACTTTCCGTGGGACTCCCTCGCGCCCTATCGCGCCCGCGCCGCTGCGCACCCTGACGGCCTGGTGGACCTCTCCGTCGGCACGCCCGTCGACCCCACCCCCGCGGTGATCCGCGAGGCGCTCGCGGCGGCGGCGAACGCGCCGGGGTATCCGACCACGCACGGAACCTTGGCCCTGCGCGAGGCGGTCGCGGCGTGGTTCGCCCGGCGCCGGCACGCGCCGGGCGTCGACCCGGCGGCGGTGCTGCCCACGGTGGGGTCCAAGGAGCTGGTCGCCACGCTGCCCGCGTACCTGGGCCTCGGCACCGGTGACATCGTGGTTCACCCGAGCGCCGCCTACCCCACGTACGACGTGGGCGCGCGCCTCGCCGGCGCGACGCCGCTGGCGTCCGACGATGTCGACGACTGGCGTGGCAACCCCGCGGTCCGGCTGGTGTGGGTCAACTCGCCGTCGAACCCCACGGGTGCCGTCGCCTCGGCGGAATGGCTCGCCGAGGTGGTCGGGGCCGCGCGGGAGATCGGCGCGCTGGTCGCCTCGGACGAGTGCTATGCGGAGCTCTCCTGGTCGGACGGCGACGTGCCGTCGATCCTGGACCCGCGGGTCTGCGGCGATTCCCACGCGGGCGTGCTGGCGGTCTACTCGCTGTCGAAGCAATCCAACCTCGCGGGGTATCGCGCCGCCTTCGTCGCGGGGGACCCGGCCGTGGTGGGGCCGCTGCTCGAGGCGCGCAAGCACGCCGGCATGATCGTGCCCGCCCCCGTGCAGGCGGCGATGACGGTGGCGCTCGGCGACGACGCGCACGTGGCCGCTCAGAAGGAGCGCTACCGGGCGCGGCGCGAGTCGCTTCTGCCCGCCGTGCGGGCCGCGGGCTTCCGCGTCGACGGGTCCGACGCGGGACTGTACCTCTGGGCCAGCCGAGACGAGGACTGCTGGGACACGCTCGACTTCCTCGCGGGACGCGGCATCCTGGCGGCTCCGGGGGCCTTCTACGGCGAGGCGGCCCGGCGGCACGTGCGCATCGCGCTCACCGCCGGGGATGCGGAAGTCTCTGCGGCATCTAGTAGGCTCGCAAAAGGCTTGTAAACCGGGACCCAAGCACTGGCACCGGACTGGCGGTTGGAAGGGGAGAGCATGGCACACGTGGTGGATGCAAGACTGACCGTCGACGGGACCACGCGCGAACTCCCGCTGGAGCGCGCCACCATCGGCAACGACGGCGTCTCGGTCTCCACGCTGCTGCGCGACACCGGCCTTGTCACCGTCGACCCGGGCTTCATGAACACCGCCTCGTGCGAGAGCTCGATCACCTACATCGACGGCGACAACGGGATCCTGCGCTACCGCGGATACCCCATCGAGCAGCTCGCCGAGCACTCCACGTTCCTCGAGGTCTCGTACCTGCTGATCCACGGCGAGCTGCCCACGCAGGACCAGCTCACGGCGCTCAACAACCGCGTGTCCCGTCACATGCACGTGCACGAGGGCATCAAGACGTTCCTGGGCGCGTTCCCGCGCGACGCACACCCCATGGCGGTGCTGTCCGGCGCCGTGAGCGCGCTCAGCACGTTCTACCCGGAGTCCGTGGGTCGCTCGCCCGAGCAGATCGAGCTGGCCACCGTCCTGTTGCTGGCGAAGTCCGCGACGGTCATCGCCTACCTCCAGCGGCGTGCCGGCGGCGGGGACCTCATCGAGCCGCGCCGCGGCGGCCACTACGTCGACGAGTTCATGCGCATCGCGTTCGCGCCGGAGTCCGGCGACATCGACATCGACCCCGCTGTGCGCCGCGCCGTCGACCTGCTGCTCATCCTGCACGGAGACCACGAGCAGAACTGCTCGACCTCGACCGTGCGCATCGTCGGCTCCTCCCACGCCAACATCTTCGCCTCGGTGTCCGCCGGCATCGGCGCGCTGTCCGGCCCGCTTCACGGCGGTGCCAACGAGGCGGCGCTGCGGATGTTCGACCAGATCAGGGAGTCCGGCGATACCGTCGAGCAGTTCGTCGCCAAGGTCAAGGACAAGGCCGAGGGCGCCCGCCTCATGGGGTTCGGCCACCGCGTCTACAAGTCCTACGACCCGCGCGGCGCCGTCGTGAAGAAGGTGGCGGACAAGCTCCTCACCGAGCTGGGCGGTTCCGACGAGACCTTCGAGATGGCGCAGCGCCTCGAGGAGATCGCGCTCAGCGACGACTACTTCATCGAGCGCAAGCTCTATCCGAACGTCGACTTCTACACGGGCCTGCTGTACTCGGCGATGGGCTTTCCGACGCCCATGTTCACGCCGCTGTTCGCGCTGGGCCGGATGCCGGGCTGGATCGCGCATTACCGCGAGATGCTCAACGACCCCCGCACCAAGATCGGCCGACCCCGCCAGATCTACACGGGCGAGGTCGAGCGGGACTACGTCCAGCTGCTCGACCGCTGAGCCTGCGACGCCGTCGTCCGCGTGCCACCCTGGAGTGAGGGGGAGGGCTAGGACGATAGGAGCCCAGGATGTCTACGGATGACGACGCGCTGAGGCGCGAGGCGAAGCGGCGCGTCGAGGCGCGCACCGGCTTCTACTGGTTCGCCGTGGTGTGTGCGGTGGTGTGGACCATGCTCACGGTGGTGTGGTGGATGTCGGGCGGCGGCTACTTCTGGCCCGTGTGGGCGATGTTCGGCATGGGAATCGCGCTCGCGTTCACGGCGGCCGCGGCCTTCCTGCCCGGGTTGGGCCGCCCCACGGAGGACCGGATCGAGCGCGAGTACAGGAAGCTCAAGCGCGACACCACTGACGCGTAGCCGAGCGCGCCGCGCGCCGTTGGCCTGCGCTGAAGCCCGGTTCCACCCACGTGGCGAACTAGCGGTGTGCCTGAGTGTCGCTTTCGGCGCCGAGATCCATCAACGGTGTGTCTGAGTGTCGGTGCACGTCAACGCCGGGTGATCGAGACGACTCCACGTCGCAGACCGACACTCAGGCACACCGTTGAGCCGAATCGCGTCTCAAAACGACACTCAGCCACACCGCTGACGGTGCCCGGTCCGATGGAGCCCGGACCTAACCCTCGGGCGTCAGGTCCACGGGCGTGAGCCGCACCGCGATGCCCGCCGCCGGCTGCGGCACGTCGATGACGCCGGCGCCCTGCTCGCGGTCCCACCCCGCATCGCCGTTGGCGACCGCCTCGATGGATTCGTCGGCGGCGACCGCGACTGCCCAGGACGCGAACGACGCTGCCAGCACCTGGTCGCTCCCCGCGGGAACCACGTCGAGCCAGATCGCCTCGGAGGTTGCGCTCAGCACGCTCACCTCGTAGCGACCCTCGCCGAAGTCGCGGTCCACGCGCGCCGCGAACTCCTGGGCCGTGGTCCCGTCCCCCTCACCCACGTCGCACGTGACTGCGGCGGCACCCGAGTACCCGCGCAGCGCCGACGCCCACAGGCGCGCGCCGGGTTCCCGCCGGGCGTACGCATCGGGGAATGCCGAGCGTTGCACCGTCTGGGCGGCCACGGTCACCTCCATGTCCTCCCACCCCTCGACCCGCGCGAGCGCGGCGAAGAAGGTGTCCGACGAGTAGTAGGGATCCAGGATCTCGTCCTCGGTGCCCCAGCCCTGCGAAGGCCGCTGCTGGAACAGGCCCAACGAGTCCCGGTCGCCGTAGTCGATGTTGATCAGCGAGGACTCCTGCATGGCGGTGGCGATGCCGATGGTCGCGGCGCGTGCCGGCAGCCCGAGCCGCGCCGAGGCCGCGGCGATCAGCGCCGCGTTGCCCGCCTGCTCGGCGGACAGGGTGTTGGCGTCCTCGCCCAGCGTCGCCGTGCATCTCTCGCTCGGCAGGATCCGCTCGCCGTACTGGCCCCACAGGTGGATCCCGTAGATCGCCGCGCCCGAGGCGACCGCAAGCACCGCCAGCGCGGCGACGGTGCGTCGCCGCCGCGTCACGTCAGTTCGCGTGCAGCGCGGCGTTGAGCTCGACGCCCTTGCCCTGGCGCTGCACGGCCTCCAGCGCGCCGGACTGCGAGTTGCGGCGGAACAGGATCCCGTCCTTTCCCGCCAGCTCGCGAGCCTTGACGATCACGGGGTTGCCGTCATCGTCCGTCTGGCCGACGAGCAGCACCTTGGACCCCGCGGTCACGTAGAGCCCCGCCTCGACGATGCAGTCGTCGCCCAGGGGGATGCCGAGCCCGGAGTTGGCGCCGAGCAGCGACCTCTCGCCCAGCGAGATGGTCTCCTTGCCGCCGCCGGAGAGGGTGCCCATGATCGACGCGCCGCCGCCCACGTCCGAGCCGTCTCCCACGACCACCCCGGCGGAGATGCGGCCCTCGACCATCGAGTGGCCCAGGGTCCCGGCGTTGAAGTTCACGAAGCCCTCATGCATGACGGTGGTGCCCTCGGCGAGGTGCGCGCCCAGTCGCACGCGGTCCGCATCCGCGATCCGGACGCCCGACGGCACCACGTAGTCGACCATGCGAGGGAACTTGTCCACGCCGTAGACGGTGAGCTGGCGGCCGAACGCCCTGTACCGCAGGCGCACCAACTCGAAGCCATCGATCGCGCACGGGCCGTCCGACGTCCACACCACGTTGGTGAGCGCGCCGAAGAGTCCGTCGAGGTTGAGGCCGTGCGGCTGGACGATGCGGTGGCTGAGCAGGTGCAGGCGCAGGTAGGCGTCCTCGACCCCTGCGGGCGGCTCGTCGAGGTCGATGACCGTGCGGACCACGCGGATCTGGACGTCGCGGAGGTCATCGGTGCGTTCGGCGGCCTTGAGTTGGGCCGGTGCATCGTCCCGCGCCTTGGGCTCGCCGAGCGCGGGGGAGGGGTACCAGGCGTCGAGGACGACGCCCTGGGAGTCCGTGGTGGCCAGGCCGAATCCGAAGGCGGGTCGAGTCATGTCCCCAGGGTACGTGGCTAGGCTGACGACATGACGCACCTCGACCTCTCGGCGCCCGTCGAGGATCTTGCCAAGGCGCTGGTGGACATGCCCTCCGTATCGGGCAACGAGGACCGCATCGCGGACGCGGTCGAGCGGGCGCTCACCGGTCACGCGCACCTCGACGTGGTGCGCCTGGGCAACTCCATCGTGGCCCGGACCCACCTGGGCAGAGCCCAGCGGGTCGCGATCGCCGGCCACCTCGACACGGTGCCCATCACGGGCAACGTCCCGGGATGGTGGTCGCCCGAGGGTGAGCTCGTGGGCCGCGGATCCGTCGACATGAAGGCGGGCATCGCCGTCCAACTGTCGCTCGCCGCCGCGCTCACCGCCCCGCGCCGCGACGTCACGTGGATCTTCTACGACCAGGAGGAGGTCGAGGCGGAGCGCAATGGGCTGGGCCGCCTCGCGCGTGAGCGCCCCGACCTGATCCGTGCGGACTTCGCCGTGCTGTGCGAGCCCACGCAGGGCGTGATCGAGGGCGGCTGCAACGGCACGCTCCGCGCCGAGGTCACCGTCCACGGGGTCGCGTCGCACAGCGCGCGAGCCTGGAAGGGCGTCAACGCCATCCACGGGGCCGCACCGCTGCTGGCCGCGCTCGCCGCGCACCAGCCGGAGGACGTCGAGGTGGACGGCCTGGTCTTCCGCGAGGGACTCAACGCCGTGGGCATCCGGGGTGGCATCGCGGGCAACGTCATCCCCGACGCCTGCACCGTGACCATCAATTACCGTTTCAGCCCGCGGTGGGAGCTGGACGCCGCGAAGGCCAGGGTGGAGCGGTTCGTGCACGAGGCGTTCGCCGCCGCTCCCGAGCCGGCGGGAGGCCGCCGGGTGTCGCTGGTCTGGACCGATGAATCGGCCGCGGCTCGCCCGGGGCTCGACGTGCCGCTCTCCCGCGAGTTCGTGGCCGCGGTGGCCGCGACCGGCGTCGCGGAGCCCCGCGCCAAGCAGGGCTGGACGGACGTCGCGCGATTCGGCTCGCTCGGGATCCCGGCCGTGAACTACGGCCCCGGGGACCCGGAGCTCGCCCACCACGACGACGAGCGGTGTCCCGTCGAGGAGATCCGGCTGTGCCGCGCCGGGCTCGAGGAGTGGCTCACGTCCCGAGGAGGATCATGACCGAGTACCGCAAGGGACCCGTGCTGCTGCGCGGCCGCAACGTCCCCACCACCTCGACGTCGGGCCGGCTGCTCGACGAGCAGGCCACCGCGGACTGGCTCCATGGGGACCCGTGGCGTGTGATGCGCATCCAGTCGGAGTTCGTCGAGGGCTTCGGGGCTCTCGCGGAGATCGGCGATGCCATCACGGTCTTCGGCTCCGCGCGATCGGCTCCGTCCTCCCCCGAGTACGAGTGGGGCGTCACGGTGGGTCGCCTGCTGGTCGAAGCGGGCTACGCGGTCATCACGGGCGGCGGCCCGGGGTGCATGGAGGCCGTGAACAAGGGCGCGGCCGAGGCGGGAGGCACCTCCGTGGGGCTCGGTATCGAGCTTCCCTACGAACAGGGCGTCAACGAGTACGTCAACCTGGGCATCAACTTCCGGTACTTCTTCGCACGCAAGACGATGTTCGTGAAGTACGCGCAGGGCTTCATCGCGCTCCCGGGCGGGTTCGGCACCCTCGACGAGCTCTTCGAGTGCCTCACGCTGGTCCAGACGCGCACCGTCCGCCGGTTCCCGATCGTGCTGCTCGGCCACTCCTACTGGGACGGCCTGGTGCAGTGGCTGCGCGACACCGTCGAGGCGGACGGCAAGATCGCGCTGAGCGACCTCGACCTCATCCACGTGACCGATGATCCGGTGGAGGCGGTCGAGCGCGTGGTGGCGCTCACGCGCGACGGCGGCTGACGCAGGGCGGCCGTCAGGCGGGGATTTGGGCCGGGTCTGGGCGGGCAGTAGAATTGTGCGAGGCGCCGCGCTTGGGTGGCGCCGCGATGCACCCGAGGAGAACCACACGATGGCTGCAATGAAGCCCCGCACCGGTGACGGCCCCATGGAGGTCGTGAAGGAGGGTCGCAGCTACGTGATGCGGGTCCCGCTCGAGGGCGGCGGGCGTCTGGTGGTCGAGATCACCGCGGACGAGGTCCAGCAGCTCGGCGACGCGCTCCACGCGGCACTCCCGCAGGCCTGATCCTTCGTTCTACGACCTGATCGCCGCGAGCAGCCCGTCTCCGGCGGTCATCAGGGCGATCGTGAGCGATTCGTCCTCCCGCACCGCCTTGAGCGTCTCGCGCACCGCCGTGGTGTCCTTGTCCCGCTGAGCGGGGTCCGGGACCCGACCGTGCCACAGCGCGTTGTCGATCAGCACCAGCCCGCCGGGACGCAGCAGCCGCAGCGCGTGCTCCAGGTATGCGGGATATTCGGACTTGCGTGCGTCGATGAGGACGATGTCGTAGCCGGCGTCGGTGAGGCGCGGCAGGACGTCGAGCGCTCGGCCGGTGATCATTCGCGCCCGCTCCGGCGCGAAGCCTCCCTTGGCAAGCGTCCGCTTCGCCGCCTGATGGTGCTCGGGCTCGACGTCGATCGTGGTGACCACGCCCGCGGGTGCCATCCCGCGCAGCAGGTAGGCGGTGGACACCCCCGCGCCCGTGCCGATCTCGACCGCCGTGGTCGCCCGCATGGCGCGGGCCAGCACCTCGATCACCCGCGCGGCGCCCGGCAGCACCGGCACGCATCCGAGCTGGTCCGCGACGTCGCGCGCCTCGAGGATGAAGCGGTCCTCCTCGACGAAGTCCTCCGCGTACGCCCAGTTCGCTGCCTCGGTGCCCATCGCGCCTCCTCTTTTGTGGTCAGCGTATAGGTCGGTCTCAGCGAACTCTCAGGTTGCGATGGGAACATGGATGTGTCGCAACCCGTTGAACCGATGTGAACAGGAGGGGAGCACGATGACTGAGACGACCATTGAGGCCGCCGAGATCGCGCACGCTTCCGCGCCCGAACTGACCTGGGAGCGCATCGTCGAGGACCACTCGGCGCGCGTGTACCGCCTGGCCTACCACCTCACCGGCAACCAGCACGATGCCGAGGACCTCACGCAGGACGTGTTCGTCCGCGTGTTCAACTCCCTGTCGCAGTACAAGCCCGGCACGTTCGAGGGCTGGTTGCACCGCATCACCACCAACCTGTTCCTCGACCGCATGCGCCGCAAGAAGCGCATCCGCTTCGACTTCATGGCGGATGACGATGTGGCGGTTGCGACCTCCGACAGCTTCGACCGCCACGAGCGGTCGGGACAGCCCGAGGACGCGTTCGACATGTCCAACCTCGGGGACGACATCATCGAGGCGCTCGCCGACCTTCCGCCGGAGTACCGGGCGGCCGTGGTGCTGAGCGACATCGAGGGCCTGTCGTACGAGGAGATCGCCGCGACGCTCGGCATCAAGATGGGCACCGTCCGCTCTCGGCTCTCCCGCGCTCGTGCCCGGCTGCGCGAGTCGCTCGCGCATCGTGCCCCGGTCCGGGGTGGCGCGTGACCGCTCGCCACCTGGGCGAGCGGATCCACGATCTGCTCGACAATCGCCTCTCGCGGCCGGCGGCCGCGGAGGCGATGGCGCACCTCTCGGAGTGCCCGGAGTGCACCGAGCGGTGGCGGGAGCTCCGCGCCGCTCGCGAGGCGCTGAACTCCTCGGAGGCGGGCATCGACATGACGTTTGCGCGCAGGCTGCTCGACCGCGAGCGGATGGCGCAGATGGCCGAGCAGGAGAATCCGCGCAGTGCACGCGCCGCGCGCGGACGCGATCGCCGGCCGGTGATCCTGACCCTCTCGGTCACGCTCGTGCTGGTGGCCGTGCTGGGCGCGGCCTACGTCGCGGGCGCGCCCGCTGAAGTCGACCCCGAGCTTTCGGCATCGTCGGAGGACGGCATGCTGAGCGTTGTCCAGCTGGACTCGCAGAGCATGCGCTCCGGGGACGAGTTGAACGCGTGGATCCACCCGGATTGGCAGGCGAGTGGATTCGTCCCCGTCGAGGCGGTGGTGCGGGAGGCCTCGGATGGCTCTCCCGTGCTGGTCGCCCGGCTGCTGTCGGGGAGCCAGCCCGTCCTGGTCCTCGAGCAGCAGGGCCGCCTGAACTCCGCGTACGTGGCCGATGCGCCGCTCGCGGAGGTCGAAGGCATCGACGCCTTTGTGGTCAGTACCTCTCCCGCGTCCGTCGTCTGGCAGGCCGGCGAGATCGTGGTGTCCCTCACGTGCACCTGCGCGGTGGGGACGCTTGAGGACGTGGCCGCAGCTTTCCCCCAGGACGGCGAACCAGGATTCGTCGACCGCATCATGTCCGGGATGGGCGTCTTTGCTGATGCCCTGACCGGCAACTAGCCACAAGGGAAGTGCCCTGATGAACGACAACCCGTTCGCGCCTCCGCGCGACCTCGACTCCTCGACTCACGAGACCGCCGGAGCGCCGGGCCCTGGCTCCGTGGACGTCCACGACGCCGTGCACGCGGTGGATGCGCCTGCCCCCTACGCCGCGCCTGCCACCTACGACGCGCCTGTCACCAACGACACCGTCGAGCTCCCCCCGAGCCCGCTGTTCCCGCCGTCGGTCGAGCCGCGCCGCGACGCCCCGACCGGCGACACCTCGCCCTTCCTGCCCCCGACGGAGCCGCCCTTCGGCACCCCGCACCGCGCGGCGACCCCCTCACCCGGCCGGCTGCGGCGCTCCACGGTCGCGATGATCGCGGCCGGGGCGCTCGTGCTGGGCGCGGGCGCCGGGTTCGGCGGCGCGTGGGCCTACGACACGTTCGCCGGCGACGGTTCGACCGGCACCGCGACCACCGCCGGGTCCACGCTGCCCACCTCGAGCAGCTCGACCATCGCGCGCACGGATCAGAACACGGTCGCCGCGATCGCGGCGGCGGCGCTGCCGTCGGTGGTGTCGATCGAGAACGTCCAGGGCGGCCGGACCGCGGGCGAGGGTTCGGGCTTCATCATCCGCGAGGACGGCTACATCCTCACGAACAACCACGTGGTGGACGGCTCGGACAACGACACGGTCACGGTGGTCATGAGCGACGGAGCCGAGTACCAGGGCACGGTGGTGGGTGCCACCGCCGACTACGACCTCGCGGTCGTGAAGATCGACAAGACCGGGCTCACCCCGCTGGTGCTGGGTGACTCCGACGCGCTCGTGGTGGGAGACGACGTCATCGCCGTGGGCTCACCGCTCGGCCTCCAGTCGACCGTCACCACCGGCATCGTCTCCGCGCTGCACCGTCCGGTGACCGCCGGCGACGCCAGCTCGAGCGCGTACATCGACGCCATCCAGACCGATGCTGCCATCAACCCGGGCAACTCCGGCGGCCCGCTCCTCAACTCGCAGGGTGAGGTGATCGGCATCAACTCGGCCATCGCCGCGCTGCCCACCTCAGGCTCCGCACAGGCCGGCTCGGTGGGTCTGGGATTCGCCATCACGTCGAACCAGGCTCGCACCACCTCCGAGGAGCTCATCGCGACCGGGGCCGCCACCTACCCCGTCGTGGGCGTCGTCATCGACGGCAGCTACACCGGCGAGGGCGTCCAGGTGGCGCAGACCGGAGGCGTCGCCGCAGGCGGCCCCGCCGAGGCGGCGGGCGTCCAGGAGGGCGACGTCATCACCGCCATCGACGGCCGTCCGATCACCCGCGGCGACGAGCTGGTGGTCGCGATCCGCGCCAAGTCCGCCGGCGACGTCGTGACCCTCACGGTGGAACGCGACGGCGGCTCCCAGGAGATCGACGTGACCCTCGCGGCGAACACCGCGGTGGACTACGGCGACGCGGGCTCCTCGACCGACCCGGGCGGTTCTGGCGACGGCACCCTTCCGGAGCCGTCAGAATAGGTCCATGCTCGACGTCAACGGAGGGGAACTCCTCATCCTCGTGCTGGTCGCCATCGTGGTGATCGGCCCCGAGAGGATGCCCGAGTACGCGCGCCAACTGCGCGGACTCGTGGTGCGCGGGCGCGACATGCTGCGCGAGGGCAAGGCCACCGTCAAGGCCGAGGTGGGTGACGAGGTCGACTGGAAGCAGCTCGATCCGCGTCAGTACGATCCCCGCCGGATCGTTCGCGAGGCGCTGAACGAGCCGTCGCCGCCGCCCGCGGCGCCGGCTCGTCGCGTCGCCGAACCGTCGCCCGGCCCCGCGCCGTTCGACGCCGACGCCACCTGACGGGCGCATCGTCCCGTACTACGGGAACGCGAAGGTGCGCGGCGGTTCGGGAGCCGCGGCTTGTTTGGAACAATGGGCCCATGACGCGCGTGTTCTCGGCCATGCAGCCCACCTCCGACTCCCTTCACCTCGGCAACTACCTGGGTGCGCTGGTCGAGTGGGTGAAGCTGCAGGACACCCACGACGCGATCTACTCGGTGGTGGACCTGCATGCGCTCACGCAGTCGCCCGACCCGGCGCAACTTCGGGACCGCACGCGCCGCACCGCCGCGCAGTACCTGGCCGCCGGCGTGGACCCCGAGCGCTCCCTCTGCTTCGTGCAGTCGCACGTCCCGCAGCACGCGGAGCTGGCCTGGGCGCTGAGCACCTTCACCGGCATGGGCGAGGCCGGCCGCATGACCCAGTTCAAGGACAAGACCCAGAAGACCGGCGAGTCGGGAGCGAACGTCGGGCTGTTCACCTACCCCGTGCTCATGGCCGCGGACATCCTGCTGTACGACACGGACGTGGTGCCCGTGGGCGAGGATCAGCGCCAGCACCTCGAGCTGTCCCGCAACCTCGCCGAGCGCCTCAACTCGCGCCTCGGCGAGGGCACCGTGGTGGTCCCCAAGCCGCACATCGTCAAAGAGACGGCGAAGATCTACGACCTTCAGGACCCGGTCAAGAAGATGTCGAAGTCGGGCGGCAACCCCAAGGGCATCATCGAGATCCTCGATGACCCGAAGAAGGTCGCCAAGAACATCAAGTCCGCGGTGACGGACCTCGAGACCCAGATCCGGTTCGATCGCGACGCCAAGCCCGGAATCTCAAACCTGCTCACGATCTACTCGGCACTGTCGGGCGAGGCCGTCGAGGACCTCGAGGCGCGGTACGAGGGCAGGATGTACGGCCACCTCAAGTCGGAGCTCGCGGACGTGGTGGTCGCGTACCTCACGCCGCTGCACGACTCGGCGATGGAATGGATCGACTCGCCGGATCGGTTGGACACCGTGTTGGCGCAGGGCGCCGCGAAGGCCTCGGCCATCGCCCAGGTGACCCTGGACCGCGTCTACGACAGGCTGGGCCTGCTGCCCGCACTGCACCGTTAGGAGCCGCATGAGCGACGATCCGGACCTCAAGGAGCGGGCGAGCGCGTACGTCACGCGGGGCAAGCAGGCCAAGGAGCGCTGGGACGGCAGCACCTGGGGCCGCGCGCTTCGGCGCTTCGTGCTCCTCAACGGAAACGTCCTCGCGGCGGGCATCGCATACCTCTCCCTGACGTCCATCGCGGCCGGCGCAGTCATCGCCGCGACGGTGGCATCCGTGTCCGTCGCCACCAATCCGACCTTGCGCGCAGCGATGTTCGACTACCTGGGCGAAGCCGTGCCCGGACTCGTGGCGACGGACGACTCTCCGGGGCTGATCGACCCGGACATCTTGTCCTCGAGCGGCACCGCCCTCGCGACCGGGATCATCGGCGTCGTCACGCTGCTGATCCTCCTCAACACGGCGTCCCGCTACGTGCGGGGCCTGCGCACCAGCCTGCGCTCGATGCTCGGTCGCGAGGTCGCGTCCCCCGTGTCCGGCCGGGTCCGGGACCTCGTGGCGCTGGTCGCGTTGGTGGTGATAGCCGTGGTCGGCATCGCCATCCAGGTGGTCGCCTCCGGCGCGGCGGAGTGGGTCGCCGAGCTCGTCGGGATGTCGGTCCCTTCGTGGGTGCTGCGCGCCAGTGCCGCCCTGGCCGGCGTGATCGCCGACATGCTGTTCGTGGCGCTCGCGCTGATGCTGCTCGGCGGTGCGGCCTGGTCCCGGCGCCTGCTGTGGGTGGTGCTCGTCTCGGCCCTGGCGATCGGCGTGCTGCGGCAGTTCATCAGCCTGTTCGTCAGCGGTGTGACGGACAACAAGGTGCTCGCGCCGTTCGCGGCGATCTTCACGCTGATGATCTTCGTCGACTACGTCAATCGCGTCCTGCTGCTCACCGCCGCGTGGCTGGGCGCGCATCATCGGGAGCCCTCGGGCGTCGAGACCGCCCGCCCCGACGACGCGCCGACCATGACCGTCGACTCGGCGGTCGCGCCCAACCGCGACACCCCCGTGACCACCGCGCGCGCGACGGTGCGGGACCGCGGCGCCCAGGCCTAGAGCGATCGAGCCTCGTGTGCGGACACGCGGCCCTTGACGGCCCAGGCGGTCGCGGAGAGCGTGATCTCGCCCGCCGGGCCGGTGGGGAGAGACCCGCGCAGGCGGCCTTCGAGCGCGGACCGGTGGGCGGCGTCGAGGCTCGCGACATACGAAGGCGCGGGCCCCTGACCGCTCAGGAAAGGCTCCCAGAGGTCCTCGAAGGACTCGAACGCCGTCGCCGTCTTCAGGGGCTGCTGCTCGACCTCCGTGAGTCCTGCTTCCGCGAACGCGGTCGCCAAGGCGCCCTCGGCGCAGAGCGGAAAGCGCCGCGCCTCGTCGAGCTCGGATGCCGCCGGGTCGAGCGCGATGGCGGCGTCCCAGAACTCGCGCAGCATCTCCATGCCCTCGGCGTAGTCCCAGACGTACGCCGCTACCAGCCCGCCGTGCTCCGTCACGCGAACCATGTGGCCGATCGCGGCCGACGGCGCGGGGACGAAGTTCAGCGCGATCGCGCTGACGGTGACATCGAAGGAGCGATTCTCATAGGGGAGCTGCGCCGCGTCACCGACATCGAAGGTGGCGGTGGAGAGGTGCCGGCGGGCGGCGGCGATGAACGCCTCCGACGTGTCGATACCGACCACGCGTGAGGGTCGACATGTGGTGACGATCTGTGCGGTGAGCGCCCCGGTTCCGCACCCCACGTCGAGCCAGCGAGCATCCTTGTCGGCGTCGAGCCAACCGAGAAAACTGGCCGAGATGCTCCGGCTCCATCGGCCCATGTACTGCTCGTAGAGTTCGCCCGCGTCCCACGTGTCCATGAGTCGACCGTAGGACGCCTGGCGGACGCGCGCTGGCCGAGGGGCGCGCCGTCCGTCAGATCTCGCCGGTGGTGAGCGCCTTCTTGACCTCGGAGATGGCCTTGGTGACCTCGATGCCGCGCGGGCACGCCTCGGTGCAGTTGAAGGCGGTGCGGCACTTCCACACGCCGGCCTTGTCGTTGAGGACCTCGAGGCGGTCCCACTGGCCCTCGTCCCGGGAGTCGAAGATGAACCGGTGCGCGCCCACGATCGCCTGCGGGCCGAAGTACTGCCCGTCCGTCCAGAACACCGGGCAGGCCGTGGTGCACGCGGCACACATGATGCACTTGGTGGTGTCGTCGTAGCGCGCGCGCTCCTCGGGGGACTGGAGCCGCTCGCGCGCCGGTGCGGCGCCCGAGGTCATGAGGAACGGCATGATCTCGCGGTAGGACGCGAAGAACGGCTCCATGTCCACGATGAGGTCCTTCTCGACCGGCAGGCCCTTGATGGGCTCGATCTTGATGGGCCGCGCGGGGTTGAGGTCCTTGAGCAGCGTCTTGCAGGCGAGGCGGTTGCGCGCGTTGATGCGCATCGCGTCGGAGCCGCACACTCCGTGGGCGCAGGAGCGGCGGAACGCGAGGGAGCCGTCGTGCTCCCATTTGATCTTGTGGAGCGCGTCGAGCACGCGGTCCGTGGGGTGCGCCTCGACCACGAAGAAGTCCCAGTAGGACTCGCCCGCCTTGCGCTCGTGCGTGCCCTCGGGGTTCATGCGCAGCACCTGAAGCTCGACGCGCATGGTGGCGACCTCGCCCGCGGTGGGGGACTCGGCGGTGGCCGTCATGTCAGTACTTCCTCTCCATGGGCGGGTACTTGGTGATCACCACGGGCTTGGTGTCGAGGCGTACCCCGTCGGCAGAGGCGTACGCCATGGTGTGGTGCAGGAAGTTCTCGTCGTCCCGGGTGGGAAAGTCCTCGCGGTAGTGCCCGCCGCGCGACTCGCGCCGCTCGAGCGCGCCCTCGACCACCACCTCGGCGATCTCGAGCAGGAACTGCAGCTCGACCGCCTCCAGCAGGTCCGTGTTGAAGCGCTTGCCGCGGTCGTGGATCGCGACGTCCTTGTAGCGCTCCTTGAGCTGGGCGACCACGCCCTTGGCCTCCTCGAGCGTGCCGGCGTCGCGGAACACCTGGACGTTGCGGTCCATGGTCTCCTGCAGCGCCCGCCTGACGTCCGCCACGCGTTCGGTGCCGGTGCCGCCCACCGTGCTCAGCAGGGTCTCGACCATGGTGCGCACCCGCGTGTCCGCATCGTCCGGGAAGGCCGGCGCCTCCGAGACGGAGGCGGCGTATTCGGCGGCGGCGATGCCGGCGCGGCGGCCGAACACGTTGATGTCGAGGAGCGAGTTGGTGCCGAGGCGGTTGGCGCCATGGACCGACACGCAGGCGCACTCGCCGGCGGCGTAGAGCCCCTTCACGACGTCCGTGTTGTTGCGTAGCACCTCTCCCCGGACGTTGGTGGGGATGCCGCCCATCGCGTAGTGCGCGGTCGGGTAGACGGGAACGGGCTCGGTGTACGGCTCGACGCCCAGGTAGGTGCGGGCGAACTCCGTGATGTCCGGCAGCTTCTCGTCGATGTGGGCGGGTTCGAGGTGGGTGAGGTCCAGCAGGACGTAGTCCTTGTGGGGGCCGCAGCCGCGTCCCTCGCGCACCTCGTTGGCCATCGCGCGCGCCACCATGTCGCGCGGCGCGAGGTCCTTGATGGTGGGCGCGTAGCGCTCCATGAACCTCTCGCCGGTGCTGTTGCGCAGGATGCCGCCCTCGCCGCGCGCGGCCTCGGACAGCAGGATGCCGAGGCCCGCCAGGCCGGTCGGGTGGAACTGGAAGAACTCCATGTCCTCGAGCGGGAGCCCGGCGCCGAGCGCGATGCCCATGCCGTCGCCCGTCAGGGTGTGCGCGTTGGACGTGGTCTTGAAGACCTTGCCCGCGCCGCCCGTCGCGAAGATGACGGACTTGGCCCGGAAGGTGTGGATCTCGCCGGTCGACAGCTCGAGCGCGACCACTCCGGCGACCGCGACGTCCTCGCCGGGAGCCGCAGCCTGCGGGTCCGAGTCGAGGATGAGGTCGAGCACGTAGTACTCGTTGAAGAACTCGACCTCCTGCTTGATGCACTGCTGGTAGAGGGTCTGCAGGATCATGTGGCCCGTGCGGTCGGCCGAGTAGCAGGATCGCCGCACCGCGGCCTCGCCGTGGTTGCGCGTGTGACCGCCGAACCGGCGCTGGTCGACCTTGCCGTCCGGCGTGCGGTTGAACGGCAGGCCCATCTTCTCGAGGTCGAGCACGGCGTCGATGGCCTCGTGGCAGAGGATCTCGGCCGCGTCCTGGTCCACCAGGTAGTCGCCGCCCTTGACGGTGTCGAACACGTGCCATTCGGCGCTGTCGTCCTCGACATTCGCGAGCGCCGCGGCCATGCCGCCCTGCGCCGCACCCGTGTGGGAGCGCGTGGGATAGAGCTTGGTCAGCACGGCGGTGCGGGAGCGCTGAGAGCTCTCCAGGGCCGCGCGCATGCCGGCGCCGCCGGCGCCGACGATGACGACGTCGTACTCGTGGTGGGTCATGCGACTCCCTCGCAGAAGCTGGGCAGCAGGCTGGCATCCGCGCCCGCGGGGCACGGGTCGAACGTGAAGATGACGAGCGCGCCCAGCACGATGATGCCGATCACGGAGAATCCGAGCAGCGAGTGCAGGGTGGTCCGCATCCGGCGGCCGGTGGCGTAATCGTTGACGAGCAGGCGCATGCCGTTGCCGCCGTGCAGCATCGCGAGCACCAGCATGACGAGGTCCCAGACCTGCCAGAGCGGGGAGGCCCACTTGCCGGCGACGAACGCGAAGTCGATCTGGCTGACGCCATCGCCGGTCAGCAGGTTGATGAAGAGGTGCGTGAGGATCAGGACCAGCAGCAGTGGGCCGGTGATGCGCATGAAGCGCCAGGACCACTGCTCGGCACCGGGGCGGAGGCGGCCAGAACGGGCGCGCGGATCCTTCAGCCGGGGGGCGGTCATCAGGCAGCCCCGAACACGTGGCCGAGGTGGCGGATCAGGAACGGCACCATGAGCACCACGAAGATGATCCACACCGCCCACACCAGCTGCTTCTGGTGGCGAAGCGCCCACGTCGAGTGGTCCACGGCGATGATGCGCAGGCCGTTGAAAGCGTGGAGCAGGATCGCGGCCACCAGGCCGGCCTCGACGAGTCCGTAGATGGGCGTCTTGTAGCTGCCGATGATCTCGTTGTACGCCTCGGGCGACACCCGTACCAGCGACGTGTCGAGCACGTGGACGAGCAGGAAGAAGAAGATGGCCACACCCGTAACGCGGTGGACCACCCACATCCACATGCCTTCATGTCCTCGATACAAGGTCGTCGTGGGGGACACGGCTCTCCTTCGAAACGCAACCGGTAACGCCGTCCATTCTAGGGTGGTGTCCATGAGCGCTTCGACACCCGACTCCCCGCTGCTGCCCGACTTCGTCACCGTCATCCCCGCCGGGGGTGTGGGCTCGCGGCTCTGGCCGCTGTCCCAGCCGCATCGTCCCAAGTTCCTGCTGGACCTGCTGGGCACCGGTGCCACCCTGATCCAGGACACGGTCAGCCGTGTGCAGCCGCTGTCTCAGCGGGTGATCGTGGTGACCGGAGAGCGACACGCCGATGCGGTCGCCGCTCAGGTCGACGTGCCCCGCGAGAACCTGGTGACCGAGCCGACCCCGCGGGACTCGATGGCGGCGATCGCGCTCGCCGCGGCGGTGATCGAGCGGCGCTGGGGCGCCCGGGTGATGGGCTCCTTCGCGGCCGACCACATCATCCCGGACGCGGGCGCCTTCCGCGCCACCGTGGTCGAGGCCGCACGCGCCGCCGAGGACGGCAAGGTGGTGGTCATCGGCATCGAGCCCACCGAGCCCTCGACAGGGTTCGGCTACATCGAGATGGGCGAGTCGCTCGCCGGCGACGCCCGCCACGTGGTCGCGTTCACGGAGAAGCCGGATGCGGAGACGGCCGCCGCGATGCTCGAGCGGGGCGGCTTCGCCTGGAACGCCGGCATGTTCGTGGTGCGCACCGACGTGCTGCTGGGCCACCTCGACCGGCTCCAGCCTGCGCTCGCGGCGGGTGCACGCGAGATCGCTGCGGCCTGGGACGGCCCCGACCGTGCCGCCGTGGTGGCGCGCGTGTGGCCCACCCTGACCCGGATCGCCATCGACCACGCCATCGCCGAGCCGGTGGCCGCCGAGGGCGGGGTCGCGGTGGTGCCCGCCTCGTTCGAGTGGCACGACGTGGGGGACTTCGACTCCCTCGCCGAGCTGTCCGGCGCGGGGGCCGCGGCGGTGTCGATCGCCCGCGACGGCGCGGTCGCCATGGTGGGCGCACGCGGCGCCGTCGTGGTGGGCGGCACCAAGCCCGTGGTGGTGGTGGGCGTGGACGATGCGGTGGTGGTCGAGTCCGACGAGGCCATCCTGGTGACGGTCCGCAGTGCCGCCCAGCGCGTGAAGGATGCGGCCGGAGCCCTCGAAACGGCGTGACCGATACCGAATCGTTGCCTGGGCGCAACTTGGGCTACAAATCCAGTAACAATCCACGCGTACGATTGTTGGCACACACCCGCTCGGCGACCGCCGGGCTGAACAGCAGAAGGAATCACCTGATGAACAACATCATCCGTGTGGGCGCGCTTGCCGCCGTGTCGGCGCTCGCGCTCGCAGCGTGCTCGTCGGCGCCGGAGGACACCGGCTCGTCATCCGAGCCCACCACCAGCACCCCCACCGAGACCATCGACTTCAAGCCCTGCATGGTCTCCGACGAGGGCGGCTTCGACGACGCCTCGTTCAACCAGACCGGCTACGAGGGCCTCGTGGCAGCCGCCGAGGAGCTCGGCGTCGAGTTCAAGACGGCCGAGTCGCAGGACTCCAACGACTACGCGCCGAACATCGACGCGCTGGTCGCCGATGCGTGCGACCTGATCGTCACCGTGGGCTTCAACCTTGCCGACGCCACCATCGCCGGCGCGCTCGCCAACCCCGACACCAACTTCGCGATCATCGACGACGCGGCGGACGCCGACTTCAACGGTGAGACCGACGCTCCGAACATCAAGCCGCTCCAGTTCCAGACGGACGAGGCGGCGTTCCTCGCCGGCTACGCCGCCGCGGCCACCACGGCCACGGGCACCGTCGCCACCTTCGGCGGCATCAACATCCCGCCGGTGACGATCTTCATGAACGGCTTCCTCGCGGGCGTCAACTACTTCAACGAGACCACCGGTGGCGACGTCACGTTGCTGGGCTGGGACGGCACGGACGGCTCCTTCACCGGTGACTTCTCCGACCAGACCAAGGGCCAGAGCACCGCACAGGGCTTCATCGACCAGGGCGCGGACATCATCCTCCCGGTCGCGGGCCCCGTGGGTCTGGGCGCCGCCGCTGCGGCGCAGTCTGCGGGCGACGTGTGGATCATCGGCGTGGACGCCGACTGGACCGTCACGACCGACTACGCGGACATCGTCCTCACCTCGGTGCTGAAGAACACCGGCGTGGCCGTCCACGACGTCATCATCGAGACCGCGACGGGCGCCGGCTTCTCCGGCGAGCCGTACCTGGGCACGCTCGAGAACGAGGGCGTGGGCCTTGCAGCCCTCAACGCCGTGGTCTCCGCGGATGTCGCGGCCGAGCTTGAGACCATCAAGGCGGGCATCATCGACGGCTCCATCTCGGTCGCCGTCTCCTAGCAGTCGCAGTGCCCGAGGGGCGCGTCGTGGGCCATGCCCATGACGCGCCCCTCGGTGCTTCCCGAGAGTAGGCTTCGAGTCATACCTGCAAAGACGTGGAAGGACGCCCGTGAAACTGGAACTGCGCGGCATCACCAAGCGCTTCGGTGACTTCACCGCCAACGACCGGATCGACCTGGTGGTCGAGTCCGGAACCGTGCACGCGCTGCTCGGCGAGAACGGCGCGGGCAAGTCGACGCTCATGAACGTGCTGTTCGGGCTCTACGACGCGGACGAGGGCGAGGTGCTGCTCGACGACGAGCAGGTCGCCTTCGCCGGGCCGGGCGACGCCATGGCGGCGGGCATCGGCATGGTGCACCAGCACTTCATGCTGGTGCATCCCTTCACCGTCGCCGAGAACGTGATGCTGGGGCACGAGGACGTCCGCGGCCCGGCCAAGCTGCTCGACCTGGAATCGGCGCGCCGCAAGGTCCGCGAGATCTCCGATCGCTTCAACTTCCGGGTGGACCCCGACGCGGTCATCGAGGACCTCCCGGTGGGCGCCCAACAGCGCGTGGAGATCATCAAGGCGCTGTCGCGCGATGCCCGAGTGCTCATCCTCGACGAGCCCACCGCCGTGCTTACGCCGCAGGAGACCGACGAGCTGCTGGGCATCGTCCGCGACCTCCGGGACGCCGGCACGGCCGTGGTCCTCATCACCCACAAGCTCCGCGAGGTGCAGGCCGTCGCGGACACCATCACCGTGATCCGCCGCGGCAAGGTGGTAGGCACCGCCGAGCCCACCGCGACGCAGGAGGAGCTCGCCTCGCTGATGGTCGGGCGCGCCGTGACGATGCGCGTCGACAAGGCGGACGCCGAGCCGGGCGACGTGATGCTCGACGTCGACGGGCTGACCGTGGTCGACGATGCCGGGATCGTCCAGCTGGCCGGCGTGTCCTTCAAGGTCAGGGCGGGGGAGATCCTCGCCATCGCCGGCGTGCAGGGCAACGGCCAGACGGAGCTCACCGAGGCGCTGCTCGGAGTGGTGGTGGCGGACGCGGGCAAGGCGACGCTCGACGGCGAGGTCATCACCGGTAAGTCCATCACGGACGTGCTGCACTCCGGCATCGGGTTCGTCCC
>NZ_JAHEBP010000008.1 GCF_024642165.1 Demequina sp. | reverse complement strand
GGATCAGCGCGCCGGACGCGGAGGACCACTCGACCTCCGCGGCCGCCTGGGTCCAGTCGGCAGCGGGGGTCGATACGGCCCACGACAGCCGCGGGGTGCGGGTCATCACGACGTCGCCGAAGGTGCCCGACTCGACGCGAGCAGTGACGCTGGTGGTTGCGGACACGTTCACCCCTTGACTGCGCCGGATGTCATGCCCGCGACGATTTGACGGTTGAAGAAGATGTACATGAGCAGCATGGGCAGCGTGATGAGCAGGATGTCCATGAACAGCAGGTTCCACGAGGTCTGGAACTGGCTCTGGAAGTTGTACAGAGTGAGCTGCACCGTCGCGCCCTGGTCCCCCGGCAGGAAGTACAGAGGGTTCTGGAAGTCGTTGAAGACGAAGACCGACTGCACCACGATCACCGTGACGATCACGGATTTCAGCAAAGGGAAGATCACCTTGAAGAACAACCGGATGGGGCCCGCGCCGTCCATCACCGCGGCCTCGTCGAGCTCGCGCGGAATGGTGGAGACGAACGCGCGGAACATGAGGATGCAGAAGGCCATGCCGAACGCCACCTCGACAAAGATGAGGCCATGCAGCGTCTTGTAGATGCCGAGTCCCTGCATCACCCAGATGGTGGGGACCACGGCGGGCGGCACGATGAGACCAGCCAGAACCAAGAAGTTGATCAACGGGTTCAGTCGGCTCTTACGCCGTTGCAGCACGTAGCCGACGAGCGCCGAGACCACCACCATCAGTGCGACAGACCCCACGGTGATGATGGTCGAGTTCACAAACGCCGTCACGAGGATGTAGTCACGGGTCTGGATGACCTCGACCAAGTTCTCGAAGAATGCCCACTCGGTAGGGGGTGTGAACTCGAGGAGCGAAGACTCGATCGTGGTCTTGGATGCGGTGAAGAAGATGAAGATGAACGGGACGATGAACACCACGGTGCTGATCGCGATCGCGGTGAGTCCGCTTACCCACGAGTACGTGCGGTTGAGCCTAGGGGTGCCAGCAGAGGTGCTCACTGGTCGACCTCCTTGCGATTGAGGAACCAGAACAACGGGATGATGATGGCCGCGACGAGCAAGAACAGCACGACGTTGCCGGCGGTGGAGAGACCGTAGAAGCCCGCCTGGTACTGCTTGTAGACCACTGACGCGAGCACGTCGGAGCTGAAGCCCGGCCCTCCGCGGGTCATCGTCCAGATCAGGTCGAAGGAGCGCAGCCCACCGATCAGCGACAGGATGATCACCGTGGTAGTCGCGGGACGCATGAGGGGCAAGGTGATGTGCCAGAAGGACTTCGTAGCGTTGGCGCCGTCCACCTTCGCGGCCTCGAAGTACTCCTGCGGAATGGCGACCACGCCGGCGATGTAGATGAGCGTGGCGATACCCACGCCACGCCAGACATCGACCATCGCGACGGAGATCAGCGCAAGGTCAGGATCCGTAAGCCAGCCGGGCCCATCGACGCCGAACCATCCCAGAGCCTGATTGATCAGGCCGTCGAATGGATCCATGAGAACGGAGAATGTGACGCCGATTCCCACCGCGGATACCAGGACGGGGAAGAACACTACCGAGCGAAGCCAACCGCGGGCGATGATCTGACTCGACAGGAACACCGCGAACAGCAGTCCTAGGACAACTTTCGCGCCCGAGGTGATGACCGCGAAGATCATCGTGTTGACCAAAGAATCGAACAGGAAGGGCTCGGAGAAGAAGGTCACGAAGTTGTCGAAGCCGATGAACTCCGAGTCGAAGATGGTCCAGCGCGTGAGGCTGAAGTAGAACGATGCGAACGTGGGAACCACGAACAGCACGCCATAGATGATCGCCGCCGGAAGGTAGAACCACATCGGGTAGGGGCTACGAGTGCGCGGCTTGCGCGCTCCACGTGCCCCGCGGCCGCGTGGCGCTTGGGGCGCCTCCGGCGGCGGTTGCTGCAGTGTCTGCTGGGTCATGGTGAGCTCCATTGAGGGGTGGAGCGGTGCCCGGCCCGAGAGCCGGGCACCGCGTGGTCAGCGACTGCTCAAGGCCTTACCAGCCCTCGAGGCCCAGCTGCTGAGCCTGCTTCTTCACGTCCTCGTCATAGAGGGCTGCGCCGTCCTCGGCGGAGCGGATGCCCGATCCGACCTCGACGGTGATCTGCTCGAGAGCAGGGCCCTTGATGGGCGAGAGGAACTCCAGCGCAGGCTGAGTGTTGTTCGCCTCGAAGTAGGGCAGCATGTCCGCAACGATGCGAGGCACATCGTCGGGCAGCGTGCAGCCGTCCACGAAGTACGGGCCCTGCGCGCCGACGGCCTCGGTCATGATGTCGCACGCCTCGGGCGTCGCGACCCAGCTGAGGAACTCCTTCACGGCATCCGGGTGCTCGGTATCGGCCGGAACGTACAGGCTGGATGCGAGCCACGTCGTCAAGGGCGACGGTCCGGAATCGCCCGGCATGGCGAAAACACCCACATCGTCGACGTTGTCAGGCGCGGCGGTCTGAATCTCAGACAGCGCAAAGGTCAGCATCGGATAGTGCGCACCCTCGCCTAGGGCGACCATCCGCGCGCCGTCCGGGAACGTCGACGACGCGAAGTCCTCGTTGAGGAAGCCCGCCTCATACACCTCCTGCATGTGAACGAAGCCATTGATCGCAGGAGGACCGTCCGCGTACTTGACCTCGTTCGCGGTGTACTTGTCGGCCCACTCAGGATCCGCCGCAAGGACGTTGCCGAAGTCGCCCAGCACGAAGAGCTGCGAGCTCCACGTGTCCTTGAACGTCTGGATGACGGGAGCAGCATCCGTCTCGTCGAGGATTCGCTGGTTGTTCGCCATGAACTCATCCCACGTCGTGGGGATCTCCAGACCCAACTCCTCGTAGATCGGGATGTTGTACAGGACCGCGCCGCCCATGGCGGTACCCACCGGCACCCCGTAGAGCGAGCCTTCGACGGACACGCCGGCCTTGAAGGTGTCCTGGATCGCGCCCGCATTGGCGATGTCGTCCAACGGGAGCAACGTCTTGGTCGGCGCCAGCGCCTGGAACAGCGACCCCGAGTTGTACAGGAAGATGTCAGACATCTCGCCCGTCTGGAGACGCGTCTTGACGATGTTGTCGCCCTCGCTGCCGCCGGGACGCTGCTCGATCGCAAACGTCACATTCGGGTGCTCCGCTGTGTATGCCGCGGTCAAAGCCTCGACCGATCCCAGAGTGGTGCCGCCGTTGTCCACCAGGAACGAAAGCTCGACGGGCTCCATGGTGTCCCCGCCGCCACCGGCGGACTCGGACGGATCCGTATCCGAGCCGCTCGACGAGCACCCAGCGAGTGCGAAGGCACCCGCGCCGAGGAGAGCGGCTATCGCCGTACCCCTGCGATTGAATCGCTGCATTTCCTTACCTCCTTGTAAAGAGACCGATCAAGTCGAGAAGCGCTGAGCGCCACGTAGACCGGTTGACAGTCACACTCGGACCGTTCGCGGTCGACGATATGCAGTAGGCCCGGGTCGTGTCAACCGGTATACACAAGATTTGTAGACCGGTTTCCAAACTGTTATATTCGAGCATGCTTCAGGAGTAGCAACGATGCACTGAGAGGACGCGTGCGTAATGGCACAACCATCCGGCGAGGCTCGGCGCCGCCCTTCGATGGACGATGTCGCCCGAGCGGCCGGCGTCTCGAAGGCCGCGGTTTCCAAGGTGATACGCCACGCATACGGCGTGAGCCCGGAGATGCGGGATCGCGTCGAACGGACGATCGCGGAACTGGAGTACCGGCCGCGGGTCGCGGCACGCGTGATGCGGGGGCAGAGTTTCACGATTGGCGTCGAGATCCCGAACCTGGGCAATGAGTTCTTCACCGAAGTCATGGCGGGGGCGAGCAGCAAGCTCCGCGGCTCGCCCTACCAAATGATCATCGCACCCGGCCTCGGCGACGGCCGCGGAGCGCAGGTACTGGAGAGCCTCTCCGACCGCCAGGTCGACGGCATGATCGCCATCTCCCCTGGCGTGTCGAGCGAGTGGTTGGAAAGGCTCGGCGAGGAGATCCCCATGGTGATGCTTGGTCGCCACGACCGTGCGATTTCCTACGACACCTTGACGAACGACGACGCACTCGGTGCTGAACTTGCCGTGTCGCACCTGATCGAGCGCGGCCACCAACGCATCGCTCACTTGACCATCTCGAGTGACGAGGAGTCGTGGCCACGGACTCCCCATGGGATCCGCCATCGCGCCTACATCGACACTCTTGAGGCCCGCGGGCTCACGCCCGTCGTGTCAACATGCGAGTACTCGAGTGCGAGCGCGTATGCGGCGGGACGGGAGCTCATCGCCTCCGGCCAGATCACTGCCATCTTCGTCGGCAACGACGCGCTCGCCATCGAGGTACTTCGCGCGCTAGCCGACCTCGACCTGACCACTGACTCCGTCGCGGTCGTCGGTTATGACGATATTCCGCTTGCATCTCACCCGCGAATCTCGCTCACCACGGTGTCTCAGTTCGGGCGTCACATGGGCGCGCTGGCCATCGAGCTCCTGCTCGAGCGAATTGTCGGCGGCCGGACGGATTCGCGCCACGAGGTCGTCACGCCCGAGCTTCGCATGCGGGCTTCCAGCGCGGCGCCCGCCCCACTCCTCAACTGATCACCGAAGCACGGAAGGCACAGGCCGTGGATCCTGCATCGTCACCCACCAGTCTCCAACACGCGCCGTACAAGAACGCCGACCTGCCGGTCGACGTCCGCGTCGCCGACCTCCTCGACCGCATGACCTTGGCGGAGAAGGTGGGACAGATGCTGCAGCTTGACGCTCGCGGCGATCTTGACGAACTGGTGCTGAACAAGCGGGCAGGCTCGCTGCTGCACGCCTCACCTGCACGCGTGCGTCGCGCGTATCAACTCATGCGCTCAACGCGCCTTGAGATCCCCCTGCTTATGGCTGATGACTGCATTCACGGACACTCATTCTGGAGCGGGGCCACGATCTTCCCCACCCAGCTAGGCATGGCGGCGACGTGGGACCCCGCCCTGGTTGAACGCGGCGCGCGCGCCGCTGCTGTGGAGATCTCCGCGACCGGCATCCACTGGACGTTCTCACCCGTCCTGTGCATCAGTCGAGATCTTCGCTGGGGTCGTGTCGACGAAACGTTTGGGGAGGATCCTCACCTTATTGGCGAGCTAGGCGCCGCGATGATCCGCGGATACCAGGGATCGGGCCTCGAAGACGCCACCGCCGTGCTAGCCACGGCGAAGCACTTTGCAGGGTATTCGGAGACCCAGGGCGGCCGGGATGCAAGCGAGGCGGACTTGAGCCGACGCAAACTGCAATCGTGGTTCCTTCCCCCGTTCAAGCGGGCGGTTGACGCAGGCGTGGCCACGTTCATGATCGGATATCAGGCGATCGACGGTGTCCCCGTAACCGCCAACAAGTGGCTCCTCAACGACGTGCTCAAGGAAGCCTGGGGATTCAAGGGCACGCTGGTCACAGACTGGGACAACGTAGGTCGAATGGTCTGGGAGCAGCGCGTGTGCGCGGACGACGTCGAAGCCGCGATTGTCGCCGTCACCGCAGGCAACGACCTGGTGATGACGACCCCGCAGTTCTTCGAGGCCGCGCAAGAAGCCGTCCGGGCCGGCCGCCTTGACGCTGCATTGATCGACGCCGCGGTCGCCCGAATCCTCTCTCTCAAGTTCCAACTTGGCCTCTTCGAGGATGCACGGATTCCCGACAAGGACCGCCAGGCCGCTGTCATTGGCTCGGCGGAACACACCGCGATCAACCTTGATGTCGCCCGCCGCTCACTCGTGCTGCTCCGCAATGACGGCACGTTGCCTCTTGCGACCGGGCAAACGGATGGTCGCCGACGCATCGCCGTCGTCGGGCCCAATGCCGATGATCCGAACGCGCAACTCGGTGACTGGGCGGGAGCGTCAGGGCAGATCGACTGGATGCCCGATGGGCATCCGCGAGAGACCGTCACCACAATGCTCGACGGTATCCGCGCCATTGCTCCAGCGGGATGGATCGTCGACCACGCGCGCGGTGCGGAGATCGGTCACTTGGAGCCCGACCCCGCCGGCACGACGTTTCCCGACGGCCAGCCTCGTCCTCCAGTGTTTGTGGCCGCCGAACGCGATCCACACGCAATCGCCGAAGCGCGGGCGCTCGCCGAGAACGCAGATTGGGTCGTCGCGGTCGTCGGCGACACGGTCGCGTTGACCGGAGAGGGCCGCTCCACAGCAACGCTTGACCTCATGGGTAGCCAGATAGCCATGCTCGACGCCCTGGCAGAGACTGGTACGCCGATGATCGTGGTCTTGGTCCAATCCAAACCGTCAACCTTGCCGGAATCCGCACTGCAAGCGGCCGCCATCATCCAGGCGTTCAACCCCGGCATGCAGGGCGGGCGCGCGCTGGCCGAACTTCTCTTCGGACTCGTCGAGCCAACCGGGAGGCTTCCGATCACTGTCGCCCGCCACGCGGGCCAGCTTCCGATTTTCTACAATCAGGTCCGGGGCCAGCACGGCGACAGGTACGCCGACATGACTCAAGCGCCGCTGTTTTCGTTCGGCGAGGGCCTGAGTTACGCGCGCGTGGCGTACAGCGATGTGGCGCTCAACGCTGACACGTTCACTCGCGACGACACCCTCACGGCCTCATTCACGTTGACCAATACCGGGCAACGACCGAGTCTTGAGACGGTCCAGCTCTACGTCACGGATGAGGTCACCAGCGTTACCTGGGCCGTGCGCGAATTGAAGGGCTTCACCCAGGTCTTGGTACCGCCCCGCAGCACCATGGAGGCATCGATCAGCGTTCCGATAGCGGACCTTACCGTGGTGGACGCAGAAGGCAACCGAGGCGTCGAAAGCGGCCGGTTCGACATTCAGATCGGGAAACACTCCAACGACCCCGAAATGCTCCACGCAAAGTTCGAGGTGAACTGAATAGTCAACGGTCCAGCCCTGCATTCCTGATGCATACGGCTCTCTAGAGCGTTGCGCCCCACCTCGACTATCACGGCACATCGCTGCCCACGGCGGACTCATGGCGAACGGCGGGACCCACAGGTCCGGCCTAGAAATCTGGCGCGCCCGGAGGGATTCGAACCCCCAACCTTCTGATCCGTAGTCAGATGCTCTATCCGTTGAGCTACGGGCGCGTGGTCCCTGAGAACCGAGTCATTACTATACAGGCAGTTGCCCTCCGCGACACACACCCGAAGGCGCTGGCGCAAGCGGCGAGTGGTGGGTACAGTGTTAATAGTAAGCGATCGCTCGGTTTTCCTTTGGGGGTTCCGGGCGTACGCGATGCGCGACGGCGGGCGACGCGGCCCGTCGATGTGCCGAGCCGAAGGGAACGCGATGGTGGAGACGACCAAGGCACGCGGCCCGCGGGGCCCGTACGCCAAGAGCCGCGCCACCAAGCAGCGCATCCTCGATGCGGCGATCGCCGTGTTCGCGGAGTCCGGCTTCCGCTCGGGATCGCTCCGCGAGATCGCCGAGCGCGTGGGCCTCTCCGACGCCGGGCTCCTCCACCACTACCCCAGCAAGGTGGCGCTGCTCGAGGCAACCCTTCGCCACCGCGACGACATCGCCGTGGCCGACTTCCACATCGACCAGACCAATCCCCGCGAGGTCGCGCAGAGCTTCATCGACATCACCGAGCGCAACATGCACCAGCCAGGCGTGGTGGAGCTGTACTGCACCCTCTCCGCCGAGGCGACCACGCCGGAGCATCCCGCGCACGCGTACTTCGTCGAGCGCTACACCTGGGTGCGCGGAATGATCATCGCCGCCTTCGAGGAGCTCCAGGCCAGCGGTGACCTGCGCGAGGGCGTCGACCCCACCGCGGCGGGGATCCACATGGTCTCGCTGATGGACGGCCTGCAGGTGCAGTGGCTGCTGGACCGCTCGGTGCTCAACATGACCACCGAGGTGAAGCGTTACCTGGACTCGTTGGTGGTCGAGCCGTTCCAGGATCCTCGCGAACCCTGACCATCCCGCACCCGAGCGCCGTCACCGGCCCGCGAGGGTGCCGGCGCGGGAGGGGCGCTCCTCCCGCACCGGCGAGGCGCTACGCGTCGGACCCCTCGTAGCGCCAGTCTCGGAAGGACACGTCGCCGCTCACGGCGAACATGCCTACGACGCGGCCGGTGAACGAGCCGGCGGTCTCGGCGGACAGCGAGCGGCCGTCGATCTCGGCGAGCACATGCTCCTCACCCTGGGCGCGCACCACCAGCCGCACCACGTCGGCCGCGATCATGGAGAGGAAGCCGTCGACCTCGGGCCGCACCGCCGCCAGCTCGAGCTCGACGGGGCCGGCGGGAAGCTCGACCGAGGCGACGCGCTCGAAGCCGGGGATGCAGCCGCGCGCGGTCACCACCGTCCTCTCGCCCGTGCCGTCGACCGCGAGCTCGTAGAACGTCGCCTCGTCGTAGCGGACCACCAGGCCGCCCACGGCATCGTCCGCCTCGACGGTGACGTGAACCGAGGCGGTCTGGTGAAGTTGACGACGGCCCACAAAGACCGGCGACTGCGCGTCCATCCCGGCGCCCTCGCCGTGGAGGGTGAGCGTCCCGGCCTCCGGGTCGAGGTCCACGATGGTCGCGGGCTCGCGGCGGATCGCCATCCAGCCCGCGTCGAGCGGGCCGCCCAGGTCGATGGACTGGGAGAACGGTCCGGGCGGCAGCGCGAGCTCGACGGGATCGGCCTCCGGCCAGCCGTCCACCCACCGCACCCGGGTGTGGAAGGTCTCCCGCCCGAGCGCCGAGAAGGACCGCACGGCGCCGCGCGGGCGCACCCCGAGGAGGAACATCAGGGTCTCGCCCTCAGGGGTGTCCACGAAGTCGCCGTGGCCCGTGTTCTGCACCGGGCGTTCCGTGCTGCGCGCGGTGATGAACGGGTTGTTCGGCCCGGGCTCGAAGCCCTCACGGGGGTCGCGCGAGCGCGCGACGGACTCGCCGTGGCCCCGCTCGGTGCCGCCCTCGGCGATGAAGAGGTACCACCAGCCGTCGCGCTGGAACAGGTGCGGCGCCTCAGGGAACATGAATCCGGAGCCCGACCACAGCGAGCGCTTCTCGGACAGCAGCTCGCCGGTGGCGAGATCCACGTCGACCTGACGGATGCCGGTGTGGGTGCCGAAGTCCTCGCCCTTGGTGACCAGCCCGGAGTACGTGACGATGGCGACGCCGTCCTCGTCCCACGCGAGGTCGGGGTCGATCCCCTCGATGCCCTCGATGAGGACGCCGCCGTCCCAAGGGCCCGCGGGATCCTGCGCGGAGAACACCACGCAGCCGCGGCCCATCGCGATCGTCACGATCACGTAGAACGTGCCGTCGCGGTGTCGGATGGTGGGGGCCCACACGCCGCCGCCGGTGGGGGCGTTCGCGAGCTCGCCCTGCTCGAGCGTGGTGATGACGTGGCCGATGAGCGTCCACTCCGCCAGATCGGTCGAGCAATAGATCGGGAGCCCGGGGAGGTACTCGAACGTGGAGGTGACCAGGTAGTACGCGTCGCCCACGCGAACGGCCGACGGGTCCGGGTTGAACCCGGGCAGCACCGGATTGGGGATGACGGTCACGATTCCTCGAGGGAGATGGTCGCGGCGAGCGGCAGGTCGACAGCGGTGGTGCCCACCCGGAGCGTGAAGTCGCCGGGCTCGAACACCCAGGCTCCGTCCCAGTAGGCGAGCGAGCGGGCCTTCACCGGCACGCCGATGCGCGTCGAGGCGCCCGCGTCGAGGCGGACCACGGCGTGGCCCACCAGCCAGCGCGCGGGGCGCTCGACGGCGGACCCGGGCCGTTCGGCGAAGACGAGCACCACGTGCTTGCCGGCGCGGGTGCCGGTGTTGGTCACGGTGAGCTCGACATCCGCGAAGCCGTCCGCGGCGATGGTCGCGGGCGCCGTCAGGTCCGTGGTCGAGAACTCGGTGTAGCCGCCGCCGTGTCCGAACCAGTAGGCGGGCGCCGCGTCCGAGCGCAGCCAGGCGCGGTGGCCCACGTGGATGCCCTCGTCGTAGCGGACGATGCCGTCGACCGGGGTGACGTCGAGCACGGGGACGGTGGCCTCGGTGGCAGCCCAGGTCGTGGGCAGGCGTCCGCCGGGCTCCACGACACCCGTGAGGACGTCGACGAGCGCGTGGCCGAACTCCTGGCCGCCGAACCAGCCCAGCAGCACCGCCGCCACGTCATCCCGCCAGGGCAGGATCACGGGGGCACCCGCGTTGACGATCACGACCGTGCGGGGATTGGCGGCCGCGACCGCCGCGACCAGCGCGTCCTGATGTCCCGGCAGCGCGAGCGAGTCGCGGTCGAAGCCCTCGGACTCGACCTTGGAGTTGGTGCCCACCACCACCACGGCGACGTCCGCCGCGGCCGCGGCGGCGGCCGCCTCGGCGATGAGCGCCTCGGGCGCCGCCTGCAGCGGGCGGCTGCCCACGGTGAACGCGAGCGCGCCGGAGAGCGCATCGTCCCGCTCCCCCAGGTCCACACGGAAGCGCACCTCGACGGGGACACCTGCCCGCAGCGACACCGGCACCGCGGTGACGCGCGGCGACAGCAGCGCCGCGCCCAGGTCGTCGCCATCCGGAGTCAGCACCTCGTCGATGTGCAGTCCGCCGTCGATCCACAGGCGTGCACGGCCGGTGACGGCGCAACCGAGCTCGATCTCCGCATCGGCTTGGGGCGTCACGGCGAACGCGACCTCGACCGCGGCGCTCGCGGCGATGGGGGCATCGCCGCCGAACCATACGAAGTCCGTCGCGAGCCGGTCCTCGACCGCCAGTTCGGCGCCGTCGGCGGCCAGGAACGACACGCGGGCGCCGGGCCCGGCGGTCACAGGATTGGTGAGGACGTCGGCGGCGAAGCCGGCGAGGCCCACCTGGTTGAGGGCGCCCACGCTGTAGCGGACGTCGACCCCGGGAAGGGCCTTGACCAGGCACTCGAGCGGCGAGTCGACCCTCTCGGGCACCACGGTGGCGCTACCGCCGCCCTGCGTGCGCGCCTGCTCAGCGTTGGACCCGATGACCGCGACGGAACGCAACGCGGACGCATCCCACGGCAGCTCGCCGCGGTTCTCCAGCAGCACCATGCCCTCGGCCGCGGCCTCACGGGCGAACGTAGGCCCGTCCTCGGCCTCGACCGGCGCGGCGACCGAGTCGCCGAGCGCGCCCACGCGGTGGGCGAGACGCAGGATCCGCCGCACCTTGTCGTCGATGACGGCCTCGTCGATCTCGCCGGCGCCCACGGCCGCCACCAGGGCCGCGCCCCAGGGGCCGATCGGGCCGGGCATGACCAGGTGCTGGCCGGCGGCCGCTGACGCGACGGACCGCACCGCGGTCCAGTCGGACACGACCACGCCGTCGAAGCCCCACTCGTCCACCAGCGGGGTGGTCAGCAGGTCGCTCTCCGTCGCGGTGGTGCCGTTGATGGAGTTGTAGGCGCTCATGACCAGCCACGCCTGCGACTCCGCCACGGCCCGCTCGAACGCCAGCAGGTAGACCTCGCGCAGCGCGCGCTCGGAGACCTCGACGTCGACATTGAAGCGATCCGTCTCGAAGTCGTTGGCGATGTAGTGCTTGGGGGTGGCACCCACACCGGCGTCCTGGAGCCCGTCCACGTACGCCGCGGCCAGGTCGCCGGTGAGCAGCGGGTCCTCGCTGAACGCCTCGAAGTGGCGGCCGCCCAGCGGCGAGCGGTGGATGTTGATGGTGGGGCCGAGCACCACGTCCACACCCTTGCGACGGGCCTCGGCCGCCGCGACCCGCCCGTAGCGGTAGGCGATGTCCGCGTCGAAGGAGGAGGACAGCGCCGATGCGCTGGGCAGGTTGAGCGATGGCGACCGCTCGTCCCACACAGGGCCGCGCACGCCCGACGGGCCGTCGGACAGGGTCATCGACCTCAGGCCGATCCGCTCGATGGGGACCGTCGACCAGAAGTCGCGGCCCGTGAGGAGCTCGACCTTCTCCTCGAGGCTGAGCTGGGCGACAAGGCCGTCCAGATCGACGGCGGCGTCGACGTCGTGCGTGGTCATCAGGTGATTCCTAACGTGGGTGAAGGGGTGAGGGGACGATGCGGGGGGGCCGGGTCAGGCCGCCCCCGCCTGGAGGTCGGCCTGGCGCTGGGCCTCGAGCATGCGGGTGCGGTCCGCGCGGCGCTGGGCCTGGCGATCCGGGTCCGCGACGGGCGCAGCCATGAGCAGGCGCTGCGTGTACGGGTGCTCGGGGTCGGAGGTGACCTTGTCGCCATCGCCGTACTCGACGATCTCACCGTGATACATCACGGCGACGCGGTGGCTGAGGTGGCGCACCACCGCAAGGTCGTGGGAGACGAACAGGTAGGCGACGCCCGTGGCCTCCTGGATGCCCTTGAACAGGTCCAGCACGCGCGCCTGCGTAGACAGGTCCAGCGCGGACACCGGCTCGTCACACACGATCAGCTCGGGCTCGAGAGCGAGCGCCCTGGCAATCGCGATGCGTTGACGCTGGCCACCGGAGAACTCCCGCGGCAGACGCTGCGCGGCATCGGAGGGCAGGCCCACCTGGTCGAGCAGCTTCCGGACTCGCTTCGAAGCCTCGGCGCTGGGGATGTTCTTGACCCGCAGCGGCTCGGCAAGGGTCTGCTCGATGGTGAGAGACGGGTTCAATGACGTGTACGGGTCCTGGAAGACCACCTGGATCTGGTCCGAGAGCGAGCGACGCGCCTTGCGGGACAGTTGCCCGATCTCTTGACCCTTGAATCGGATCGAGCCCTCGGTGACAGGGGCCAACCCCAGCACCGCGCGTCCGAGCGTGGTCTTGCCCGATCCGGACTCCCCCACCAGACCCACGCACTCTCCGGCGCGTACGTCGATCGACACGCCCTTGAGGGCACGGAACGGCTTGCGGCCCACGCCCTTGATCGGATACTCGACCACGAGGTCCTCGACCACGAGCAGTGGCTCACTGGCTGCGGGTGTGGCGTTCACTTGGCACCTCCGGCATTGGTGTTGCGATCCGCGGCGTGGGCCAGCGGGCCGCGGGCCGCGCCGTCCTCGAGGATCGCGTCGAACAGGGACTTGGTGTAGGGGTGACGCGGGCCGGCGAAGATGGACCGCGCTGGCCCGGTCTCGACGATGCGGCCGTTCTGCATGACCGAGACCCGATCGCACAGGTCCGCGACCACGCCGAAGTTGTGAGTGACCATCAGCACCGCGACGTCGAGCTCCTTCTGAAGCCCACGCAGCAGGTCGAGGATCTCGGCCTGAACGGTGACATCGAGAGCCGTGGTCGGCTCGTCGGCGATCACCAGGTCGGGTTCACACGAGATCGCGCCGGCGATGAGGACACGTTGCGCCTGACCGCCAGACACCTCGTGCGGATACGACCTGAAGGTCTTCTCCGGGTCGGGAAGACCCACCTTCGCAAGCAGGTCGAGTGCTCGGTCCTTCGCGTCCTTGGCGGACAGACCCAACGTCTCCCGAATCGGCTCCACGAGTTGGCTGCCGATGGTGAACGACGGATCCAGGTTGGACATGGGCTCCTGCGGGATGTAGGAGATCTTCTTGCCCTGGATGCGGCGCATCGCCTTCGGCGACTTCTCCGAGAGCTCGTCGCCCTCGAAGACGATCGAGCCGGCCGCGACGCGGCCGCCCTCGGGCAGCAGCCCCAGGATCGAGAACGCGGTCTGCGTCTTGCCCGATCCAGACTCGCCGATGAGGCCGTGAACTTCGCCCTTGCGGACGGCGAGCGACACGCCGTTGACCACCTGCGTGAGGGATCCGTCGGGCTGGTCATATCCCACGACCAGGTCGGACACCTCGAGGAGCACCGGAGCGTCGGACTCCTCCAGCTCGGCGTGCACCACCGGAGGCTCGCCGCTGGTGTCGACTGCGGCGGCCGCGGCGGCCTTCGCCTTGCCCTTGAGCTTCTTGGCTCCACCGGAGCGCTCGAGCTCGTCACGCAGCGAGCTGGCGAACAGCGCGAACGCCACCGACGCCAGCGCGATCATCGCGGACGGCCAGATCAGCAGAACCGGCTGCTGGTACATGCGCGAGAAGGCGTCGTTGAGCATTCCGCCCCACGTCGGGATGTTCGGGTCGGACATGCCGATGAAGCCCAGGCCCGCCTGGATCGCGATCGCGATGATCGTGACCGTCGCGGCCTGGATGATGACGGGCGCGCGGACCACCGCCAGGATGTGGCGGCCGATGATCGAGGCGTCCTTGACGCCGGCGACGCGCGCCGCGTCGACGTACAGCTCACCCCGTACGCCCACCACAGCGGCGTGCGTGAGCCGGTAGAAGGCCGGCGCGAGCAGGATTCCGAAGACGGTCATCGCTCCCCACAGGGTGGGACCGATCACTGCGCGGGTGGCAAGCAGGACCACGATGCCCGGCAGGGCCATGATCAGGCTCGTGAGCCACGCGGCGAGCGACTCGAACCACCGGCCGTAGTAGCCGGCGACCAATCCGGAGGTGACTCCGATAATCGCGGACAGGACGGTGGCGAGCGCGGCACCCATGAGGCTGTACCGCGTGGCGAACACCAGGCGCGCCCACACGTCGCGGCCGGCGGAGTCCGTGCCCAGGAGGTGGTCGCCCCCCGGGGACGCCAGGATGTTGCGGATGTCCGCGTAGTCCGGGTCCTGGCTGGTGAGCAGCGGGGCGAAGATCGCGACCAGCAGGATGACCACGATCGAGATGATCGCGAACAGCCCGGTCGGGTTCTTCAGCATCCGGCGGACCAGGTGCGAGCGGCGGCCCGCGTTCTCGGCGGTCTCGAGCGAGACCTCGGCGGCGTTGCTCATGACAGACGCACCTTCGGGTTGAGGAACCCCTGCAACAGGTCGATGACGAGGTTCACGAGGACGACGATGAGACCGATGGCGACCACGAGTCCCATCACCACGGGCAGGTCGCCCTGGCTGGTCGCAAGGATGGAAATCGGTCCAAGACCGGGGATCGCGAAGATTTGCTCGACGATGACGGCACCGCCCAGCAGGCCCACGAATTGCAGCGCGAGCACCGCGAGCGCGGGTCCGCCGGCGTTACGCAGCACGTGCTTGTAGACCACCTTGTTCTCGCGTACGCCGCGGCTGCGCAGCGTGCGTACCCAGTCCTGACGCAGGGCATCGATCACCGAGCCGCGCACCTGCTGTGCGACGGCGGCCACCGCACCGATGGAGAGCGCGATGATCGGGAGCGTCACGGAGCCGAGCCAGCCGGTCACCGATGTGCCGATCTGCACGTACCCGGTGGGCTTGAACCAGCCCAGATTGAGGGCGAAGACGTTCACGAGCGCGATGGCGATCAGGAAGCTGGGGATAGCGAAGCCCAGGATGGAGAGCACCTGGATCACGCGGTCCGCGGCTCCACGCTTGCGCGCGGCCCATACACCGATCGCCACGGCCACGATCGCCGTGATGATGATGGTGCCGATCACCAGCGACAGGGTGACGGCCAGCCTCGAGGAGATCAGCTCCGTCACCGGCTGGCTCGAGAACCACGACCGGCCGAAGTCGCCGGTGACCGCGCCCTTGAGCCAACCCAGGTACCGGGGAATGAGAGGTTCATTGAGGCCGAGTTCCTCGGCCTTGAGATCCACGGTCTCCTGGGAAGCGGACTGCCCGAGGATCGTACGTGCGATGTCTCCGCCGCTCAGATAGAGCAGCAGGTAGGCGATCGTCGAGATCGCGAAGAGGAGGACGACGCCCGCGCCTAGGCGTCGAAGGGTGAAGCGCACCATCGGAGGCTCCTTTGCCAGGATCAATCGAGAGGGGGATCGGGTGCCGGGCCGGGGGTCGCGGCCCGGCACCCGAGGAGGGTCGAACTACGCGACCGGCTTGATGGTCCACAGGTACGGCCAGGTGTTGCCCACCTGAGCCTCGGCTGTGGTGTTCGCGTCCACGACCTTCACGTTGAGCACCCGGTAGAAGGGAACGAACCAGGCCTGCTCGACCAGGTACTGGTTGAGTTCGGCTCCCGCCGCCTCGTCGCCCACCTGCAGGTCACCGATGAGGCCCTCAACGGTGGGGTCCTCGTAGTGGTTGAAGTTGAAGGTAGAGGCCGCGGCGATCTGGAACGATGCGAGCTGCCAGTCGGTCGGGTCCTGCTGGAGGATCATGTACGTGGCGGGGTACTTGCCCGCCACCATGTCGCCGATGAAGTCCGTGATCGGCAGGTCGTCATAGACCACGGTGATGCCCACGTCGGCCAGCTGCTGCTGGATGAGCGTGAACCATGCCTCCGGCAGTCCGGACGTCTTGGGCATCGAGATCTCGAGTCCGCTCGCGTAGCCGGCCTCCTGAAGGAGCTGCTTGGACATCTCGGGGTCGTACGGGTAGCGCTCGTCGAGCGCCGCGTCGAACGACGGCGAGTAGGTCGGGAAGATCTGACCCGTGACCGTGCCGTTGCCGGCTACGAACGCCTGGAGGATCGCGTCGCGGTCGAATGCATAAGCGATCGCCTGGCGCACCTTGGCGTCACCGAGGGCGGGGTTGAGCACTCCGCCACGGTCGCCCAGGATCAGGCCGGTCCAGTCCAGCTCGTTGCTCACGTCGCTGTAGCCCGCGGCATACATCTGCTCGAGTTGCGTGTTGTCCGCGACGCCCGCGATGTTGACCTGGCCGCCCTGGACGGCGTTGAGCATGGCGGTGGTGTCCGAGTAGACGTTCATCACGATCTTGTCGTAGTGCTGGTCCTCGGGGTTCCAGTAGTCCGCGTTGGCGTCGAACACGTAGGAGGTGCCGGCCACCGTCTCGCCGGTGTTGAGCACGTACGCGCCCGAGCCCACGGGAATGGTGTCGACGTCAGCCGTGTCGAATGCCGCGGGGCTCTCCTGGAGGCCCGCGTTCTGGGTGAGGTAGGTCTCAAGCGCGGGGTCGGGCTCGCTGAGGGTGATCGCTACCGTGTCCTCGTCGACCGCGGTCGCGTCGGCGACGCGCCCCAGGTTCGACGCGTTCGGCGACGTGCCGTCGCGGAAGCGAAGCACGTTCTGCGCGGCGACGTCCGCGGTGAGGGCCTGGCCGTCCGAGAACGTGACGTCGTCGCGAAGGTCGAGGGTCAGCGTGAGGCGGTCCTCGCTCCACGACCAATCCGTTGCCAGATTGGCGACGATGGTGCCGTCCGGCTCCATCTTGAGCAGCGAGTCGTACACCGCCTGCATCATGGGCGACTCGTTCGCCCAGTTGGAGTTGGCCGCCGCGAAGGACGTGACCTGCGAGATGACGCCGAGAGTGAGGAGCTCACCACGGACTGCGTCGCCCGAGCCGGTGCCACCGTCGCCGGAGGTCGTCGGGTCTGAGGAGCTTCCGCCGGAGCAGCCGGCGAGAGCTGCGACTGCGAACGCCGCCGTGGTGGCGACCAATGCTCGCTTCTTAGAGAACATCGTTGTTCCTTCCTTGTGAGGGACTGGCCCCACCTTGGGCCGTCAGCACACACGCTAGGCCTAATTCCGAGCGAGCGCAAGGTATTTATCATTTCGTTATAGAGCACGAATAGATATGCAGCACACGACAGGGGTCGCGTGGGGTGAATCCGCGGGTCTACAGTCGAGAGGCCGGTACGACGACGTTCGGGAGGTTGAGATGACGCACGAGACGGTGATCCAGGGACCTGGAGGCGCGCGCCTTCATCTCGCCGCGCCCGAGCACGACATCCTCGCCGCGGCGCTCGACGAGATCCGCCACGGCGGCTACCGCAAGGAGTCGTTCGCGAGGATCGCCGCCGCCGCCGGCATCACCGTGGCCGAGCTCCGGCGCCGCTACCCCGACGACGCATGCCTGCTGGTCGACGCGCTGCGCCTGCGCGACGATCGCGGCATCGACCTGCTGCCCGACAGCGCGCGCGACGGGCGTGCCATGCTGCAGGCGTTCATCGACATCACGCGATACAACGCCGAGACACCCGGCGCCGTCGAGGTCTTCGCCACCCTTTCGGCCGCCGCCACCGCGCCCGACCACCCCGCGCACGAGTACTTCCGCGAGCGGTACGCCTGGCAACGAGAGATCCTCATCGACGCCCTGCGGGAACTCGAGGAGGAGGGTGAACTGAAGCGCTCCGCGGACCCGGAGGCGATCGCGGCGCAGACCATCGCGCTGCTGGACGGTCTTCAGGTGCAGTGGCTGCTCGACCGCGGGGCCATCGACCTCGAGAAGCTGGTGCGGAACTTCCTCAACCAGTACCTCCACAACAAGCTCAGGCGCGCGGAGCCCATCTATCTGATGTCCGCCTACTTGATGTCCGCCTGACGCCCCGCATCGTCCCGCGCGAATCCGTTCTGGCGGGCCACCTGTCCAAGCCAACTCAGGCTGGGCTTGGGACGGCGCTCGAAGGACTCTCGATCTACCGCGACCAGCCCGAAGGTCGGACCGTACGAGCCCCACTCGTAGTTGTCGAGCAGGCTCCAGTGGAGATAGCCACGAACGTCGACGCCGTCTCCGATGGCGTCGGCAAGCGAACTCAGCGCACCAGCGGTGTATCGGATGCGCTCCTCGTCGTCGCCGGTCGCGATGCCGTTCTCGGTCACCATGATGGGCGTGTCGGGGAGTCGTCGGGCGGTGTGCCGCGCGGCCAGCCCCACCGCCGCGGGGAAGTACTCCCAACCCGTCAGAGTGGTGGCCGCTCCGGGCGGAATTGGAAGTGCGCCCTCACGCCCGATGCGCACCCGGGTGTAGGCCTGAACGCCGATGAAGTCGTCGTCAGCGGCCGCGTCGATGAACCGGTCCTCCCGGCTCCAGCCCCACTCCTCGGCGACAGCCTCGGCCCCCGGCTCGGCCTGGAAGTTCTGATTGGCGATGGTCCAACCCACGCGCGCCTGAGTGCGCTCCCGAAGGATGCCGCGGGCGCGATGATGCGCTTCGATGAGAGCATCCCCGATCGTCGGGTCGGGCGGCGGCAACGCGCCGGCCACCAGTTCCACAGGCTCCGAGCCCCCGCCGAGAAGCGCGGTCAGCATCGCGAGCATGTTCGGCTCGTTGAAGGTGCAGACCCACTCGACGTCGTCCAGCACCGCGCAGGCGGTTTCCACGAACCTCGCGAAGGTATCCACCGCGTCGGGTGCGAGCCAGCCGCCCGCCGCCGCGAACCACTGTGGGCTCGTGAAGTGGTGAAGAGTCACGATGGGCGCCACCCCCACCTCGAGGCACCCGTCGATCATCGCGCGGTAGTGGGCGAGCTGGGCCCGGGAGATCTCGCCGCGTGCGGGCTCGATCCGGCTCCATTCGATGCTGAATCGGTAGGAGTTGAGCCCGGCGGCTCGGAGCAGGGCGAGGTCCTCGCGCCAGCGATGGTAGCTGTCACATGCATCGCCGGACCGTTCGGGGAGCACACTGCCCTCGGCATGCTCGATCGCCCAGAAGTCGCTGGCGACGTTGTTGCCCTCGATCTGGTGGGCGGCAGTCGATGCGCCCCACAGGAATCCGTCGGGGAAATGGAACATCGATGTCTCCTCGCTGGTCATGACAATCGAGCCTCGCGCGCAACCGAACTCGTCCGTTCCTTCGAGACTAGATCACGCATCCGTGCGGACTCACGTGACCGTGACGATCAGGCGGGCGTAGGAAGTGAGCGCCGGCTCCCCGCGATCGGTCGCTTCGACGATCACGTGCAAGGTCTCCCCCGCCGCGGCCTCCGCGGGCACGCCGACCTGGAGCGTCGAGCCCGTCACGCGCACACTCGGCTCGCCGCCGCAGGTGCCGGCCTCTCGGTAGTTCCAGGCCACGAGGTCGACGGAATCGCCGTCCGGGTCGGCTGCGATGAGCGTGCGCATCACGGCGGTGCCGCGCGCCGCCTCGGCCGTGAGCCCGCCCTCGACCGCCACAGACGGGTGGTGGTTGGCGCCGTTCGCATCACGAGTCACACTCCACCGCAACCGGGCCGCAAGATCGCGCTGGAACGCCCCGATCCAGCGCGCGGCCGCGTAGTCGTTGATCGGCGGACCGAAGGGCGTCTCCGCCGGCCGCATCCCCTCCGGCAGGTCATCCTCCGCGAGGGCGCTCGACCATTCGTAGGGGTGGTCCACGCTGGGCGCCTGACGTCCGCCCCAGCTGCCGAAGCCCGGGCTCTCCCAGCCCCGTAGTCCGTTGTCGATCAGGAGCGCGAAGTTCGACGAGTCGCCCTCGGAGACCCAGGCGCCCCGCGGCTCCACCGGGCACCACACTCGATACCCCATCGCCTCGAGCTCTGCCGCGTCCTTGTCCGCGACGCCGAAGTAGTCTTCGTCGTCGAACCCTTCCGCCATCTGTTTGCCGTCGCCCCAGACACGATAGGCGGCACCGATCGGACCCACCTGGGAAACATTTTCACGCATCCACTCGGCCGTGAGGTACCGCTGGTCTTCGGGCCGCGCGGCCGAGCGGGCAAAGTAGCCCCACGCGAGCGTCGCCACCTCGCGAAGCTCGATCTCGGGCCAGTTCGGTCGGATGTACTCGTCGTAGGTAGAGTCCTGCTTTCCGAAGCTGGTGATGACGATGCGACGCACAAGATCGCGATACACCTGTTCCCACGTGCCCTCGTTGCGCGCCCGCTCCTCGATGCTCATGAGCGCTCGAGCGATCGTGTTGAGACCGCCCCATGCCTGCAGGAAGACCCGGTCGTCGGCTCCATCCATCAGGACCCTCTCAATGAGCCGCGAGCCGTCGGACTCGGTAGCGACGTCTCCGATGGTCGCGACATTTCCCTGCGCAACCATCGCGCGCAAGGCAGCGGGCTCTGGATACCGGGGATCGTGCCGGCGGAGGTTGTCCCAGACCTGTTCATACGCGTCCAACGCCTGGTCGATGTGACCCCGGGCTCCCGCGGGGGGCCATCGGTGCGGCGGGACGCCCAGCTCGGGATCGCCTTCGGCATGGAACATGCTCGACGAATACACGAGACCGGCGAGGCGGATCTCGTTCGAGTACAGAACCAGGCGCAGCATCGAGTTGAGGTCGTCGAGCTCGGGGTCCGTGGTCACGATGACGCGGGGCCGCCCCGGCGTCCCATGCGGCGGGCGGTCGGTCATGGCGTGCCTCCTTGCGAGCGCCGCGCTGCGCGGCCGCTTGAATATCCAATCATAACTGAATGACAGGCCGGTCGCCCTACGGCCGAACCGTCCGCTTCCACGCGCGACGCCCCACATCGTCCCGGCGTCCCGACAGGCGAAAGGCCCCGCCTCGCGACGGGGCCTTCCTGGAGCGGAGACGGTGGGATTCGAACCCACGGAGGGGGTTTAAGCCCCTCACGGTCTTAGCAGGACCGCGCACTAGACCTGGCTATGCGACGTCTCCAAGGTGGGTGCCAGGATACCCGGACGGGACCTGCCCACCAAAACACGGGACGATGCCCGGGCACGGGTCCCGCGCATCGTCCCCCCACGGCGGAGAGTGTGGGATTCGAACCCACGGAGGCGGGTCACGCCTCAACAGTTTTCAAGACTGTCACCTTCGGCCGCTCGGTCAACTCTCCTTGACGCTCACGCGCCGGTCATATTGTGCCAGCCGGGGGCGAGCCCCGGGCTCAGCACCTGGAGCTCGTACAGCTCCGCGGCGCGCGCGAGCTCGGCGTCGTACGTGAGCAGCGCGTGGATCTCCGGGTGCGCCACCGCGGCGCCCAGGTGCAGGGCCGCGAACGGTTTCAGCACGGCCACGGCGTGCGTCGAGATGGAGACGTTGTGCTCGGAGAACCGGATCACGGGGATCGAGGACCGCACCATCTCGACCACGTCGAACGCCTTGGACTTGGTCTCGCGGGGGTAGAGCTCGGCGGCCTGACGCAGCTCCGTGAAGCCCAGCTGCGTGGTGGCGAGCTCGCGGAGGCGCGGTACCGCGAAGTCGTTGAACTCGTCGAAGTAGCGCACTCCGGGCAGGAAGCGGCACAGCCCGGAGCCGTCGACGTAGATCACCGTGCAAGGGTAGCGCCGGGCGCCCGACCCACCGCACCCGCGCGCCGGCGGGACATGGCGGTCAGATCCGGCCGGATTCTGACGCTCACGTCCCGCCAGGGCGCGGCCGTTGTCCACAGAAGTGCCGCCAGGGTGTCGCGGCACCACGCCGGGTGGTCGGATGCCGTGCATGCGCCCTATCCCAGGCCTGCGGGCCGTCGGCCGTCCGCTGCCGGAGTTCCTCGCCGCCAATCCGCATGCGTTCAGCCGAGCCGAACTGCTCGGCCACTGGACGCGAAGGGCGCTGGAGAACGCGGTACGCGGCGGCGGCGCGCGGCGAGTCCTGCCGGGCGTCTACGCGGCGAGCGTCCACTCGCAGGCGCCGATCGTGCGCGGCGAGGCCCTCAACCTGTGGCATCCCGCGGGGCGCGTCACCGGAGCGCTGGCGCTGCACCTGTACGCCGACCGCCTGCCCGCGCCCGCCACCGCCGACCTCAGGGTCACCAACGGCACCCGCCCCCGGGCGCCCGCATGGTTGCGTTGCCTCCAGGGCGAGCGGATCCGGGTGTCGAGCGCACCCAGCGGCGTCGAGTGCACCGTCCCCGAGCGGGCGCTGCTCGACGCCTGGACCCTGTGCGATCCGGACGCGCGGCGCAACCTCCTGTGGGAGGCGATGTGGGCCAGGGTGTGTACGTGGCGGCAACTGCGGCGAGAGCTCGATCGCACGCTCCGAGTCGCGGGACGGCGCGACCTCGAGCGCGTACTCGGCTGGTTCGCAGACGGCGCCACCACACCGCTCGAGGTGCGCGCGCGGCACGAGACGTTCGCCGACGCGAGGTTCCGCGACTTCGAGTGGCAGGTGGCGCTCGCCCTACCGTCACGTCGCGCGACGGTCGACATGCTGCACCGGCGTCTGGGAGTCGTGGTTGAGCTCGACGGCGATCGCTACCACTCGACGCGCTCGGCCCGCGATGCGGATCGCGAGCGCCAGACAGACCTCGCGGCGGCCGGCTACGCGGTGGTGCGCTTCGGGTGGACCGACCTCACGAAGCGCCCCGAATGGTGCCGCGAACGCCTGCTCGCGGTGGTCGCACGCCGCCTCGCTCGTCCTGGCGGGACCTGAGGGTCAGACTCTCGACGAATCTGACGCTCATGTCCCGCCAGGGCGCATCGACCCCGCTCAGCGGTCCTTGATGCGGCGCATGGCCAACTGGACCACCGCGATCAGGGCCTGCTTGGTGGCACCCTTCTCGCGCGCATCGGTGTACATGATCGGAACGTCGAAGGAGATGCCCAGCGCCTCGCGCACGTCCTCGAGGGTGTGGCGAGCCACGCCGTCGAAGCAGTTGACGCACACGACGAACGGGATGCCCCGGCCCTCGAAGTAGTCGACCGCCGGGAAGCACTGGTCAAGACGCTCGGTGTCGACCAGCACGACGGCGCCGATCGCGCCGCGCACCAGGTCGTCCCACATGAAGAGGAAGCGATCCTGGCCCGGCGTGCCGAACAGGTAGAGCCAGAGGGACCCCGGCAGCGCGATGCGGCCGAAGTCCATGGCGACGGTAGTGGTGGTCTTCCGGTCGGTGACTCCGCCCGCATCGTCGACGCCGACCGAATGCTCGGTCATGGCGGCCTCGGTGTTCAACGGGTCGATGTCGGAGATGGAGCCGATGAAGGTGGTCTTGCCCACGGCGAAGCCGCCGGCGATGACTATCTTCACGACGGTAGGTGCGGTGGTAGCCGCTGGCGCGGCGACTGCCGCGTTAGAGGGCTGCGATGCCATCGAGGACACTCTCCAGGAGGCTCAGGGACAGACCGCCGGACGCATCATGAGTGCTCGCGTCCTGAACCGTTCCGCCCACGTGGATCTTCAAATGATGAACTTCGGCAAGGTCCGTCACGAGCACCCTGACCACACCCAGCGGAAGCCGGGTGTGGGCCGAGAGCTCAGCCACGGACTGGAACTGACCTGTAGCGAGCTGCAGGATCTTCTTCTTTTCAGGGGTGAGCCCCGTCAAAGTCTGTGGGTCGGACGTCGCCTCGACCAGGGCCTCCATCGGCAGACCCGCGTGGGCGGCGCTCACGCGCCCGCCCGTCACGGCGTACGGCCTGACGGTGTAGGCCTCGTCTTCGCCGTCGAGCGGCAGGGTGGCGTCACTCATGGCTAGCCGCGGGTGTGGCCATCCGTGGGGAGGTGCTGACGCATCTCGGTGATCAGCTGCGGGGTGAGCGCGTTCTCGAACCGGGACACCAGCAGGGTCATCTCGTAGCCGACGAGGCCCACGTCGCACGTGGAGTCGGCGGCGACCGCGAGCACCGAGCCGTTCGACACGCTCATGAGGAACAGGAACAGCTCGTCCATCTCGACGATCGACTGCCGCACCTCGCCCGCGCCCAGCTGCCGGGCGGCGCCGCGCGTGAGGCTGGACATGCCCGCGACGATCGCCGCGAGCGTGTCGCCCTCGGTGCGGTCCAGGTTCTTCGACATGGCCATGAGCAGGCCGTCGGCGCTCACGACGAGCGTGTGGCGCGTGCCGGGCACGGACTCGACGAAGTTGTCCAGGAGCCACCCGAAATTGGTGGCCTCGGTGCTGAGGGCGGTCACTTGTCCTCCTTGAAGGGGGTGCCGAGCCCGGGGGCTCGGCGGGTGGGTACGGGGGTGGGCATGGGACTACTCGTTCGCCGGCTGGGGCGTGGAGCGCATCTGGAGCTCGGCGGCATCCGACCGAGCACGCTGGGTGCCAGAGTAGAAGCTGCTGAAGCGGTTGCGCACCGCCTCCGCGTCGCGCTCCCTCGGGGCGAGGGAGACCTCCTCCTCGATCGGCGTGACCTCCGCCGGCTCCTCCGCGGCGCCCCTGCGCCTCTGCAGGCCGGCCTTGGTCTTCTCGACCTTGGGGCGTGACGCGGACAGGGAGCTCAGCTCGGAGAACACGGCACTCGTGAGGTCCGCCTCCTCGTCCGCGAACGATCGGCCGGAAGCGTTCTCGGTGTCGAACGCGGGCTCGTAGGAGTGGTGCGACCCCTCGTCGGTGGCCGCAGCCAGCGCGCTCTCGCCCGCGGCCTCCCATCCCTGCGGATCGGCAAGCTCCTCGGGAGAGAACGATGCGGAGTGGACGGTGGGCTGGGCGGGCGCCAGCTCGGGCTCGGGCTCGAGTTCGCGGGCGGCTGGGGCGGGCGGCACATAGAAGTCGGGAAGGTCATTGCCGTCCGCCTCGAACGCGGTGGGCTCGAAGGCCGGCGGCGCGAACGGCGCCGGCGGCGGCACGACCGCCGGGGCGGACTTCGATGAGTCGCCGTCGTGGCGTCCGCGGCCGAACAGGCGGCCGAAGAAGCCGACCCGAGCGGCGTGCTCACCCGAGGCGTCCGCCATGATCTCATCCATGGTCGGCTCCGCGTCAGGGGCCTCGGGTTCGACGGGGCTATACCCGTAGAGCGTGTCGTCGAGAGCGACGTCCTGCACGCCGGACGCGTCCATGGGCTCGAAGGAGGTGGCCTCCGGGTCAGCAGTGACCTCATCGTCGACGGACTCGGCTGCTGGATCGTGCGCACGGTCGATCGGCGCATCCGCGGCGACGGCTCCCGCCGCGGCGAAGGCCGCCGCGTCGAGCCACGGTGCGTCGGCCAGCGCCTCGGCCTCGGGCTCGGCGGCAACGTCGACGTCGACGTCGACGTCGACGTCCTCGATCTCGAACTCTGATTCGGCGTCGGGCTCAAGGCCTGGAATCGCCGAGAGGTCGTAGACGTAGCCATCCGCGTCTTCGGGCTCGCTCGACTCGTCCGCCGGGTACTCGTCGTCAGGCTCGAGCGACAGGACGGGCGCGGGCTCCTGCTCCGCCGCCTCCTCGGTGTACGAGTCTGCGTCCACCGCGTCCTCGAGGCCGTCCAGACCCGCGAGGTCGTCCGGGGCGAAGTCGATCGCGGGCTCGGACTCTGGCTCCGCCGCGTCCTCCGTGGCGGACTCGACAACGGACGCGAGGTACGGCGACAACGGCAGGGGCGACTCCGGCTCCGCAGACTCGTCGAACTCGGCCTCGAACTGCTCGGCCTCGTCAGCGAGCGCGGCGGTCGCGATCTCCGCCGTCGTGAGCTTGGGCATCGCGAAGGACGGCAGCGCGGGGCTCGCAGCCTCCGGCTCGACCGCGGGCTCAAGTCCGACCTCAGGCTCGGGCTCGACGTCGGGCTCAAGCTCAGGCTCAGGCTCAAGCTCGGGCTCGACGTCGGGCTCATCGGCCTGCGCCTGCGCGGCCGACGCGCGGCGGATCGCGTCAAAGGCCGCGAATGCACCGCCCAGAGCCGCCGCGCTGGGCAGCGCCGGCTCGTCAGGGCGCTCCTGCTCGGTCGCCTCGGTCGGGGCGAACTCGTCCTGGGCGTCGACGACTTCGTCGGCCGCATCGTCCGGCGCGAGCATAGGCACGGCAAGGGCATCGGCCATCGGGCGTGGCGACGCGTCGACCTCGTCGAACGGCACGGGCTCCGGCTCGCCGCCCCGGGCACGGAAGCCGCGGAAGACAGACGCACGCTGCTCGGGGGTCTGGGGCGACACCTCGGTGGGCGACACCGTGGGGGTGAAGGACGCCGACTCGGCGTCGAGGGCGCTCAGCTGATCGGCAGTCGCGCGCACGGGAAGGCCGATGACGTTGCGCTCGTCGGCTGCGCCCCCATCCTCGGGCTCACTTCGGCGACGGCGCGTGGGCAGGCCCGCGCTCGACATGCCGTCGGTGAGTTCTTCACCGGACACGGGCTCCGAGTCGGGCGCCACTGCGGCGTCGGCCGCGATCAGCGCGCCGAGGCTCACGGGCATGGGGATCGAATCGTCCTCCCCCAGCGGCTCGGCCTGGTCCGGGTGGCTCGCAAGGTCCGTGTGATCGAGCACATTGGCGGCCGTCTCGGCCACGCCGAGCTCGTCGAGCGTGGCCACGAGCTCCGGAGCGGACACCGCGGCAGGATCCATGACGGGCTCCACGGCGGGCGCATCCTCCGGGGCCGCCTCGAACAGCGTCACGGGCAGCAGCACGGTGGCCACCGAGCCGCGACCCTCCTGGGTCCGGATCGCCACCTGGGCGCCGATGCGTCGGGCGATGCGTCCCACCACGAACAGGCCGAGGCGCTGCGCGCCCAGGATCTCCGACGCCGCCGACGAGATGACGCGGCTGTTGGCCTCGGCAAGCTCCGCAGGCGTCATCCCGATCCCCGAGTCGATCACCTCGACCGTGAAGCCGTCCGGGGTCCGTCCGGTGCGCACGGTCACCCGCGACCCGGGGTCGGAGAACACCGTCGCGTTCTCCAGCAGCTCGGCGAACAGGTGTGCGGCGGTGAGCGCCTGGTGACCCAGCATCGCCGGGTCCACCACCAGGTCGAGGTCGATCCGCTCGTAGAGCTCGATCTCAGAGGAAGCGGTGCGGACCACGTCGGACAGGGGCATCGGCCGGCGCAGGCGGCGTCCGGTGTCGATGCCGGCGAGTACCAGGAGCGACTCTGAGTTGCGGCGCATGCGCGTCGCGAGGTGGTCCAGCGCGAACAGCTTGGTGAGGCGCGTCGGGTCGTCCTCCGCACGCTCCATCTCGTCGATGCTCGAGAGCTGACGGTTGAGCAGCACCTGGTCGCGGCGGGCGACGTTGACGAACATCTCCGAGATCGAGGCACGCAGCGCGGCCTGCTCGCGGGCGATCTCGAGCGTGGCGGCGTTGACCCCGTTGAACGCCTCCGCGAGGCGACCCACCTCGTCCGTGGACTCCACCGGGATCTGGACCTCGGCGGCGTCCACCTGCTCGCCGGGCATCGCCACCCTCTCGACCAGTCGCGGCAGCTCCTCGCGGACGGCCGTCGCCGTGGTGGTCAGGCGCCGCAGCGGGTTGACGATGCGGCGGGCGATGATGAAGGTGATGACGAGGGACGCGACGATGGCGAGGATCCCGAGCGCGATGGTCACGATCGACGCGGTGAGCGCGTTCGACGTGTTGGTCGAGGCGCGCTCCGCAGTAAGGTTCCACGCCTGCTCGCGCAGCGGCTCATACTGGGCGAGCTCGCCGTCGACCTTCTCGGGCCAGTTCGCGGATCGAGCCGCGATCAGCGACGAGTCCAGGCCGCCAAGGATCGAACCCTCGATCTGGGCGAACGAGCTGCCGGTGGTCGTGTCGGTCGCGCCGATCTCCGGCACCGCGAGCGCGGGCTGCATGCCGAGCCCGCGGCTCTGGGCCTGCTCGAGTGCGATGCGCTGCCGCTCGACGATGTTGCGCGTCGACGCGATCTCGGCCGTGACGAACTGGCCCCTGCGGATCAGCTGTTCGAAGGAGACGCCCTCAAACTGCATCTTCTCCATGAAGGTGTCGAGGGCTCCGTAGGCCTGGATCGATGCCACGATCGCGCGGTCGGGGATGGCGACGGCGACCGCGTCCGCGGCACCTACGAAGGTGTCCACCACCTCGGTGTAGAAGCTGATGACCGAGGCCGGCGAGGTCTGCGCGGACCGCACCGCGGCGCGGATCTCCGGCAGCGCCGCGCGCAGCTCGGAGCCGGCGGCGACCGCGGCGAGCGCCTGGGCGTTCTCCGGGGTCTGGTCCACCTGGGCCGCCGCGTCCCGAATGCCGTCGAAGCCGCTGTCCACCGCGGGGAAGGTGGTCTCGAGCGTCGCCTGGAAGGCCTGCGGGTCCACCATGAGGGTGTGCGCCTGCGACGCCTCGTCGCGTACGGCGAACGCGAGGGCCGCCAGCGAGTTCTGGAGGCCATCCGGCGCTCCCGCTCCCAGCGCGTCCAGCTCGGCGGCCGCGTCGGCGTAGCCGGCATCCATGGTCGCGATCTCGTCGTCCGTGGGGAACTGCAGCCAGTCCCCCGCCGCCTCCGGCGCGATGACCTTGACGGCGCGCTCCGCGGCCAGCGTGTCCCCGCCGACCCCGCCCAACGCTGCGACGGTATCCGCGTAGAGCTTGTCGGCCTCAGCGGTATCTGCGGCATCGGCCACCCGCGCGAACGTCTCGAAGCGCGTCGCCACCTCGGCGCGCGACTCCGCCAGGCTCTCGGTGGAGCTCTGGACGATGTCGACGAAGTTCATCGCGGCGCGCCGCTCCGTCTGAAGGTCGGCCTCGGTCTCCCTCGCGGCACCCAGGGTGTCGATCAGCTCCTGGGCGTTCGCGGATGCTCGATACTCGGCGACGGAGGTCACGGAGATGTACCCCACGGCAACCACGAGCACCAGCACGGGCACCATGACGACGGCCAGGAGCTTTCCCCGGATGCCGAGCCTCTGGAGCATGAAACCTTCCCCTCACGAGCCGTCGTGCACGACGAACGCCTCCGTGCATGGATGTCGAGCGGCCGCTCCCCTGGTCTATCGGCCGTGCGCCCGTAAACCTGAGCCCGCATCCACGCGAGTTGTAGTTTGAGAGGGTATTAGGTCCCAACTATGACGGGGAATAGCGGAGAACTACCCATGAAGGTCGTGATCGCGCCCTCACCGGGAGGGCCGGAGGCGTTACTCCTGGTAGATGCGCCTGTGCCGCAACCGGGCCCTCATGACGCTGTGATCAGAATCACAGCCGCCGGAGTCAACCGGGCGGACGTCCTGCAGCGCGAGGGCCGCTACGCTCCGCCTCCGGGAGCTCCCGCGTGGCCCGGCTTGGAGGTGGCCGGCACCGTTGCCGAGGCCGGCGCGCAGTCCCCATGGAGCGTGGGCGATCGCGTCTGCGCCCTGGTTCCCGGCGGCGGGTATGCCGAGTTCGTCGCGGTCGACTCCGGGCTCGTGCTCCCGCTTCCGCCCGGCGTGTCCGACGTCGACGGGGCGTCGCTGGTCGAGGCCGCGTGCACCGTGGTCTCGAACCTTGACGTGGCGCACGCGCGCGCCGGGGAGACCCTGCTGGTGCACGGCGGCTCGGGCGGGATCGGCACCGCGGCGATCCAGATCGCGAAGGCGCGGGGCATGCGCGTGGTGGCGACGGCCGGCGGACCGGACCGGGTGCGGCGGTGCGTGGAACTGGGTGCCGACGCAGGGTTGGACCACCGCGACGGCGACTGGGCGGCGAAGGTTCGCGAGCTGGGCGGCGCGGACGTGATCCTCGACGTGATGGGGGCGGCCTACCTGGACGCCAACCTGTCGGCGCTGCGGACCGGCGGCAGGCTGGTGGTGATCGGGCTGCAGGGCGGCTCGCGCGGTGATCTCGACCTGGGCGCGCTGCTGGCGAAGCGCGCCCGCATCATCGGCACCGCGCTGCGGGGAAGGCCGCTCGCGGAGCGCACGGCGATCGTGGCCCGGGTGCGCGAGGACGTGTGGCCACTGGTCCCTCGCCGCGTCCGACCGGTGGTCCATGCGACCTTTCCGCTCGACCGCGCCGCGGACGCGCATCGTGCCCTCGAATCCGGCGAGGTGTTCGGCAAGCTGGTGCTCACCGTGGCGTGAGCGCCGGCGCACGGCTCACAGCACGGCGAGGCGCTCCGGGTCGATGAGCCGGTCCAGCACGGTGAGGACCCCGTCCTCCCCCACGGAGCCCACCACCTCATCCGCAGCGGCCTTCACGTGGTCGGGCGCGGTGCCCATGGCGGCCGACTGCCCCGCCCATCGCAGCATCTCGATGTCGTTGTTACCGTCCCCCACCGCCACGGTGTGGTCCGGATACACGCCCAGCTGACGCCGCAGCATCTCGAGCGCGGAGGCCTTGGACACGCCGGGCGGGGTGAGGTCGAGCCAGGCCGAGTAGCCCACGGCGTAGGTGACGTCGTTGAGGCCGATGCGGTGCACCAGCGCGTCGAAGTGGGTGACGTCCACCCCCGGAGCGCGGATGACGACGCGTGTGGCCTCGTCGTGACACAGCTCGTCGAAGTCCTCGACCACCCGCTGGCGGCCCACCAGTTCGCCCTCGGGGAATTCGCGGTTGACCAGGAAGCCCACTCCCAGATCCTCGACCGCGTAGTAGGCGTCGGGCATCTCCTCGCGGATCAGCTCCAGTGCCGCGCGTGGGTTGAAGGTCACCTTCTCCACGATGTCGTAGCCGCCGGTCGCCGCGGGGTTCAGCCGCACCGTGACGGCGCCGTTGGAGCACACCGCCCACCCCCTGCGGATGCCCAGGCGCTCCGCGACCGGAAGCGTGCCCACGATGTTCCGGCCCGTCGCGAGGACCACGTGGTTGCGGCACATGCGCGCCCGCTCCACGGCGTCGATCACCACGTCCGACATGTCGCCGCCCCAGTGCATGAGCGTGCCGTCGATATCGAGGCCCACCAGTCGCCAGGCGTCGATCGCGAGGGGCGGGCGCAGCTCGCGAGGGGTCATGGCTCGACCCTACGGTGCGGCGCCGCGCACGAGCGGCGCCGGGCGCGGGGCCGGGGACCGGCGCGCCGCGGCCTCAGAGCGCCGGCTCCAGCACCTCGAGCCCGCCCAGGTACGGGCGCAGCAGCTCGGGCACGTGCACCGAGCCGTCGGGCTGCTGGTGGTTCTCGAGCAGGGCGACCAGCCAGCGGGTGGTGCCGATGGTGCCGTTCACGGTCGCGACCGGCTCCGTGCCGCCCTCCCGGCGCTCGCGAATTCCAAGACGTCGCGCCTGGTAGGTGGTGCAGTTCGACGTCGAGGTGACCTCCATCCACCGCTCCTGACTCGGCAGCCATGCCTCGCAGTCGAATTTGCGAGCCGCGCTGGAGCCCAGGTCGCCTGCGGCGGTGTCGATCACCCGGTAGGGCAACTCGAGCGCCTGCAGCATGCGCTCCTCCGTCTCGAGGAATCGGGCGTGCTCGGCGGCGGCGTCCTCCGGCCGGCAGTAGGTGAACATCTCGACCTTGTGGAACTGGTGCACCCGGATGATGCCGCGAGTGTCGCGGCCCGCGGAACCCGCCTCACGGCGGTAGCACGCGCTCCAGCCCGCGTAGCGCAGCGGCCCGGCGTCAAGGTCGAGGATCTCGCCGGAGTGGTATCCCGCGAGCGCCACCTCCGAGGTTCCCGTCAGATACAGATCGTCGCGTTCGAGGCGGTAGATCTCGTCCGAGTGCTGGCCCAGGAATCCGGTGCCCGCCATGACCTCGGGCCGCACCAGGGTGGGCGTCATCATGGGCGTGAAGCCCGCGTCGAGCGCGGCTGCCATCGCGGCGTTGAGGATGGCGAGCTCGAGCCGCGCCCCGATCCCCGTGAGGAAGTAGAAGCGTGCGCCGGAGACCTTGGCGCCGCGCTCCATGTCGATGGCCCTGAGCCCCTCGCCCAGCTCGAGGTGGTCGCGGACCGTCACTCCCTCGGCGGAAAGGTCGCGCACCGCGCCCACCTGCCGCAGCACGGTGAAGTCCTGCTCGCCGCCCACGGGGACTCCCGGCTCGGGGATGTTGCCCAGCGACCGCGCCAGATCCGACGCCGTGACGCCCGCGGCGTCGGCTGCGGCCTGCAGCTCCTTGACACGCGCGGCAAGCTCGCGGGTGCGGACGAGCAGCGCCTGCTTCTCCTCGCCCGACGCGCGTGCGACATCCTTGCCCAGCGCCTTCTGCTCGGCGCGGGCCGCCTCGAACCCCTGGAGCGCCGCGCGGCTGGCGGCGTCCGCCGCGAGCACCTCGTCGACCACGCCGGGATCCTCGCCGCGGGCGGACTGGCTGGCCCTCACCACGTCGGGTTGCGTGCGCAGCAGCTTGAGGTCGATCATGGGCGCCAGTCTATCGACGCGGGACGTAGGCTCTCCTCATGCCCACCCTGATCCTCGCGCTATCCGCGCTGGTGGTCGCCCTGATCGCGCTCTCGCTCGCGATCACGATGACCCGGCGTCTGGGTGTGCGGGATCCGGTGGCGGTTCCGGCGGTGTGGCGACGCATCCTGCGCATCCGGCCCCTGCCCCAGATGGAGCTCGGTGCCGCGACCCAGCGGACCGACGCCCAGGAGCGGGTGGCGTTCATCGCCAACCCGACCAAGCCGGGCGTCGCGGAGCTGCGCGAACAGGCGCTGCGCGCGTGCGCGATCCGCTACCTTCCGCAGCCGATGTGGTTCTACACCACGGCCGAGGACCCGGGCGTGGGCCAGGCGCGGGCGGCGGTGGCGGCCGGCGCCGATGTGGTGGTCGCCGTGGGCGGCGATGGCACGGTGCGCGCCGTCGCCGAGGCGCTGGCGGGAACGGGCGTGCCCATGGCGATCATGCCGATCGGCACCGGCAATCTGTTCGCGCGCAACCTCGACCTGCCGCTCGGCGACACCGCCGCACTGCTGCGCACGGCGCTCGAGGGCGCCGAACGCACCTCTGACGTGGGGTGGCTGGAGTTGAGCCGCACCCCCAACGGCGACGGCGACGGCGAGCGCCACATCTTCCTGGTGATCGCGGGCGCGGGCCTGGACGCGGAGATGGTCGCCGGCGCGGACGACCAGCTGAAGAAGCGGCTGGGTTGGGTCGCGTACTTCTTCGCCGCGGTCCGGCACATGGGCAAGCGCATGGAGGCCACCATCTCGGTCGACGGCGGTGAGCCGGTGGTGAGCCACATGCGCACCGTGCTGCTCGCGAACGTGGGACGTCTGCCCGCGGGGATCCAGTTGATTCCCGACGCGAGCTTCGACGACGGCAAGATCGACGTCGCCTCGATCGACGCGCGCGGCGGCATCGTGGGCTGGTCCGAGCTCTTCGGCACCGTCATGGCGCAGGGCGCGGGCATCCGGGATCCGTGGGTGATAAGAACCTGGAAGACCTCGCGGATCGACCACGTGCGCGGCGAACGCGTCGACATCAAGGTCCGCGAGGCCCAGAAGGTGCAGGTCGACGGCGAGTCGATGGGACGTGCGACCCGCATCCGCGCGGAGGTGGACGCCGGCGCGCTCGTGCTGCGCGTGCCGGCCTCGACGGTGAAGGGCGCCGCGCAGCAGGGTGCAACGCCGGGCGCGGCGGCCGGAACCGACGGTTAGAAGCGCCCCGACCTGATGCCGTTCACCCAGGAGCGCGCCTCGGCGAAGTCCTCGGCAGAGGTGCCGTCCGACACCGGCGTCGGGTAGCCCGTTGCCGCCGGGTAGGAGCCCAGGAACACCACCACCGGGTTGGTGCGCCGCAGGCCCATCAGCGCCTCGGCCATGCGCGGCTCGTCGACGTGACCCAGCGCGTCGATGGAGAAGCTGTACTCGCCCGGCCTGTCGCTGCGCGGCCGGCTCTCGATCCGGGAGAGGTTGACGCCGCGCGCGGCGAACTGCTCAAGCATCGACAGCAGCGCACCCGCGCGGTCGTCGGGCAGATGGACCACCAGGGTGGTCTTGTCCGCACCCGTAGGCGCGGGCACCGCTGCGGGCCGTCCCACCTTCACGAACCGGGTCGCGGCGTGCGGGTTGTCCGCCACCGCGGTCGCGAGCACCTCGAGGCCGAGCCGCTCGCCCAGCCCGGGCGGGGCCAGCGCGGCGTCGTAGTCCGCGCCCTCCAGGAGGTTGCGGGCGGCGGCGGAGTTGGAGGTCGCGGAGACCTGCACGGCACCCGGGAGTCGCACGCCGAGCCACCGGCGGCACTGGGCCAGCCCGTGGGAGTGCGCGGCCACCGCGCGGATCCCGTCGATCGTGGTACCCGGCCGAGCGACCAGGTCGAAGGCGACGGGCAGCACCACCTCGCCGAGGATCACCAGCGGCGCGCCGCTGGCCAGGGTGTCGAGGGTGGCGGTGACGCCTCCCTCGACGGTGTTCTCGATCGCGACGATCGCGTGATCGACGTCGCCCTCGCGCACCGCTGTCAGCGCCGTGAGCACGTCAACCGTGGGGACCATCTCGACCTCGGAGGCGTCGACCATGGCGCGCAGGGCCGCCTCGGTGAAGGTGCCGGCGGGTCCCAGGTAGGCGTAGCGCGGTCGCGTCACGCGTCCTCCCTCGCGGTCGAGGCCTCCCCACGATGCGGACGGAGGCGATGGCCGACGGCGCTTCGCGTGGAGGACATCCTGCTTCGGATGCGCCGCGCGCTCACCGCCGTCAGCACCTCACGGTACCGGTTCGCCCTGCCCACGGGCGTCCGGTCCTCGATCGACGGGCCCTTGTGCCGGATCTCGCACTCGACCTC